>NZ_LLWH01000001.1 GCF_001411475.1 Pseudomonas endophytica
AACCCCGATAAAACCGCCACTGATCAACAGATCAGCAGTATCAAGCAGTGCATGGGCAAACTCATTGGACTCTCCTTGGCTGGCCTGGTAAACGCCTTTGACCAGGCTATAACTCAGCGCACCGAGTATGACTACTTGCAACACTCGGTTCAGGCTGGATAGTCCACCCGGAACCGGCGTCATGAGCAAACTCAACACTTCTTGCCCAATCGCCAGCATCGCGTCTTTAAGCGCTTGCCAATCGGCGTCGGAACGCGTCTTGGCCAGCAGCCTGAAGTCAGCCTTGTAACGGTTTTCTGGATACGCACTCAACATCTGGGGCAATGTGCTCTGATCCTCGTGAACCGGGTCAGGGTAAATCGCCACGGTGTTCAGTGATGGCTCGGGGAACGCCGCATGAAAGCCGTCATACAAAACACCGGCCAACCAACTCAAGCCCGCAGGACGGGGTTCATCAGTGACCAGCCGTTGAAAATGACGGAGTTCGGTCAGGGGTAAATACGAAGCAAACCACCCCATATTTTTATCTTGATGGGCTTGTTTAAGCTGATCGATAAAGTGCTGTTTATAGTCATCCAGCGTCGGATGAAAGAGCAGCCCGCCGCCCGGGCGGCCAGGGAAGTAACTGTACCCGCCTGTCTCACGAGAAAAATGAATGAGAAACAACGGGATGGGAATGAAATCGTCCAGTGACAGCGTCGTGCGGGCCATTTGGGTCAAATGTACATGGGCACTCAACTTACCTTTGAAGACTTCGCGCAATTGAAGGTAGCGGCGCCGGGTAACACCGCTGACCGCCGAGTTTCGATACGCCTCCAGCAATTCCAGTTCAAACGTGTCACAGGCCACATTAGCAATGAGCTTTTTCAAGGCCCCGTCAGGGCCCATTGCCTGCGACAGCCTATTCGATAACGCCGTGCCTAAATCCAGACGACGAACGATGGCGATAAACGTCCTGACATCGATCGTTTTTTCTGATTTTCCGTAACGAATAAAGCTGGCCTCGACGAAACTGAACGGTTTGAGAAAAATCGAGTCGGCGCTGAACCCGAAATTAGCACAGGCCGCGTCCCACAAACTGATTGAATGCAAACGGTCGACATGTTCCGACTGATCCAGAGCACGATCTGTGCGACTACCAGCCTCACTTACCTTATCCGGGTTGATCCAGCCACTTAAGACATCCAGCGGTGTTCGCTGCTCTTTGAATTCTCGGTAACGGGTATAAATCCAGGCCTTTTCAGGGTCAACGTCGTCCCCGGTCAAGCGTTTCAGTTCCTGTTTGAGTATCGTCAGATACGTACTCTTGAAGTCGGCTTTGAACCGCGCACTTTCAGCATCAAGCGCTTTTACGCTCGTTTGAGCCTTGCGTTGTAAAGCAACGTATTCCAGGATCCTCTCGTTAGTAAACCCCTCAAAATTGGCCTTCATGGTAGAGGCAATAAAGCTCAAGGCTTCTTGCTGTGCCCATTGCCCCGCAGATAACAACACGGGGACTTTGTCCGGGGCGTCTAGTGGTTGGTCGGTCATATACCGTTTCCTGGGAGTTAAACACTCACCCTAAACAGCTTGAAACCGATCTACGCGGTAGATAGTTAGCCTGCGGGAAAACCTCACACCTGCAATCAGCACAAAGCTTTCGCACATAGCTCTACGAGTCGCCAAACCCTGTCGTCAGGTGGACGACCGGCGGACTATAAGCGCCTGTGTGGTGGCGGGTAAGGTAGGAGCCAGAACCACCGCCATGTTATGGTTTGCGCCCTCAAATCCAAGCCCAAGCCCCCTTATGCCCGTGACTTCTCGCCACCTGCGTCTGGCTGTGTATACCCTGCTGATTGTGATCGGCGCCGCTCTGGCTGGCGGCTGGGCGATGCATCAGGCCGAGCGCCATGCGCTGGAAGAAAGCGCCAAACGCGGCCCCGAGCAGCTCAACTTGTATGCGAACTCGCTGCACACGCTGATTGAACGCTACCGCGCCCTGCCTGCGGTGTTGGCCTTGGACCCGGAGCTGATATCGGCGTTAAGCGGCCCGATCAACAGCGATCTGCAATCGACGCTCAATCGCAAGTTGGAGCGTATCAATGGTGCGGCGCAATCCTCGACCCTAGAGCTCATGGACCACACGGGGCTGGCGGTGGCGGCCAGTAATTGGAACACCTCAAACAGTTATGTGGGTAACAATTACGGCTTTCGCCCTTACTTCAAGCAAACCCGAGTCGCAGGCGCGGGTAGCTTCTATGCGGTGGGTGTGACCAGCGGTATTCCAGGGTATTTCTTGTCCAGCGCCATCCATGATGCCCAAGGCACGTTTTTGGGGGCGATGGTGGTCAAGTTGGAGTTTCCAGAACTGGAACGCGAGTGGAGTCATGGCAACGACATCCTGCTGGTAAGCGATGCACGTGGGGTGGTGTTTATCGCCAACCAACCGGGCTGGCGCTATCGGTTTCTGCGCCCATTGTCGGACCAAGATCACAGTGAAATTACCGAGACTCGCCAGTACTACAAACAGCCGCTGATACACATGAGCACGCGCACTCTGCGCAGTTTTAGCGACACCAGTTTTCTGACCCGCGTCGATGGCCCCAATGGCTCAAAAGACTATTTGTGGGAGTCGTTACCGCTTAGCGCAGAAGGCTGGACACTGCACTTGCTGCGGCGGCCACTGATCTCGGCCGAAGACAGCCGCAATGCGGCCCTCGCGGGTGTTGGCCTGTGGCTGACCTTGGTTTTTTTGGGGCTGTTTTTACTGCAACGCTGGCGCCTGTCACGCTTACGCCAACGTAATCGTGAAGAGCTTGAACAGCTAGTCGAAGACCGTACCCGCGACTTACGCACGGCCCAAGACGGCCTGGTGCAATCGGCCAAGTTGGCCGCCTTGGGCCAAATGTCCGCTGCCTTGGCCCATGAGATCAACCAGCCGCTGACCGCTCAGCGTATGCAACTGGCCACGCTGCGTTTGTTGCTCGAGCATGGCCGCGTCGACGATGCGTACAAAGCGCTGGCCCCGTTGGAGAATATGCTCACGCGCATGACGGCCCTCACCGGGCACTTGAAAACCTATGCCCGACAAAGCCCCAGTGGCTTGCGCGAGCCACTCGATTTGGCCACGGTAGTTGACCACGCCTTGCACCTGCTCGAAACGCGCCTACAAGATCAAGCCATTGACCTGCACGTCGATCTGATACGCCCAGCTTGGGTACGCGGTGACGCCATCCGGCTGGAACAAGTGCTGATCAACTTGCTGGGCAATGCGTTGGACGCCATGCGTGAGACGCCTAATAAGCGTTTGCAGGTTCGCATCGAATCGGATCAACAGCTGTGGCACGTAATGGTCAGCGACACCGGCGGCGGGATTCGCGATGAGCATTTGGGTAAGATCTTCGATCCGTTTTTCACCACTAAGCCGGTGGGCGATGGACTGGGGCTTGGGCTGGCGGTGTCTTACGCCATTGTTCACGAACTTGGCGGCCGCCTGACCGCCAGCAACCACGGCGAGGGCGCGTTATTCACCCTGACACTGCCGATCGCACAGGAATCTTGAAGCATGCTCAATTCGGTGATTGTGGTCGATGATGAGGCCAGTATTCGCAGTGCTGTAGAGCAATGGTTGAGCCTGAGCGGGTTTGACGTGCAGTTGTTCAGTTGCGCCGAAGACTGCTTAAGCCAACTGCCCGCGCACTTTGCCGGGGTGGTCGTCAGTGATGTGCGGATGCCTGGCATGGGTGGCTTGGCCCTGCTTACCCAGTTGCAGCAACAAGACCCAGACCTGCCGGTGATTCTACTGACCGGGCATGGCGATGTGCCGATGGCCGTCGAAGCCATGCGCGAGGGGGCATACGACTTTCTAGAAAAACCCTTCAGCCCCGAAGCCCTACTGAGCAGCCTGCGGCGCGCACTGGAGAAACGCCAACTGGTGCTGGAAAACCGCCGTTTGCATGAACAGGCCGACCTACGCGAGCAAATCGACGGGCGCTTGCTCGGCGTGTCACGCAGCTTGCAGACCTTACGCCGACAGATCATCGACTTGGCGCCGCTGCCGGTTAACGTGCTGATCCGTGGCGAAACCGGCAGTGGTAAAGAGCTGGTCGCACGTTGCCTGCATGACTTTGGCCCCCGCGCCGACAAGCCTTTTGTGGCCCTGAACTGCGCAGCCATCCCCGAGCACCTGTTTGAGGCCGAGTTGTTTGGCCATGAAAGCGGGGCGTTCACCGGCGCGCAAGGCAAGCGAATCGGCAAACTGGAATATGCCGATGGCGGCACGTTGTTCCTCGATGAAATCGAGAGCATGCCCTTGGCCCAGCAGGCCAAACTGCTGCGGGTCTTGCAGGAACAAAAGCTTGAGCGCTTGGGCGCCAACCAAAGCATCCCTGTGGACTTACGGGTAATTGCAGCGACCAAACCGGACTTGCTCGACGAGGCGCGTGCCGGGCGTTTTCGTGAAGACTTGGCTTATCGACTGACCGTGGCTGAATTACGCCTAGCGCCGTTGCGTGAGCGCCGCGAAGATATTCCGTTGTTATATGAGGCGTTTTCCCGCCATGCAGCACAGCGCATGGGGCGCAAGGTAACGCCGTTGTCCGGGGGGCAACTGTCGCATCTGTTGAGCCACAACTGGCCTGGCAATGTGCGTGAACTGGCAAACGTCGCCGAGCGGCATGTACTGGGGTTGAGTGACCCGCAGTTCGACGAGATTGACGCGAGCCAATCGCTGGTGGCCCAACAAGAAGCGTTTGAAGCTCAATGTTTGCGGGCTGCGTTGACGCGGCACAAAGGTGACATCAAGGCCGTGCTCAACGAACTGCAACTGCCGCGCCGCACGTTAAATGAAAAGATGCAGCGCCACGGGTTAGTCCGCGAAACGTTTTTGAGCCCGTAGGCGCGAGCGTGCTCGCTCTTATCAAACATGAAGTCAGTTATTGATTTTAAAAGACACCACAGGGTGTGTTGGCAGACAAATATCCTGCGTAGGAGCTGCCGCAGGCTGCGATCTTTTGATGTTGCGGTAGAAGATCAAAAGATCGCAGGCTGCGCCAGCTCCTACAAAAAACGAGATGCACCCAAGCACCGTGCGCGATGGTGTTACAACTGCCAGCAGTTGATCGCAGCCTCTTATCAAACATGAAGTCAGTTATTGATTTTAAAAGACACCACAGGGTGTGTTATGAGCGGATTTGCGCTTACGAATAACCCACAACCAGCAAGTTTCCGCTCATTTATTGATTGAAATCCTTGTAAACCGGGGCGTTCAGGCCTTGGCACAAGTTCTGCTATAGCCCCCACAAGCTCGCGCTTTGTCGCGCTATAACAAAACCAAGAAAACAAGGATCCATTCAATGGATAACTCAAGCTCTCTGCCTGCTGGGGCAGCCTCTGCTGCACCTCAAGTAAAGACCACGTCCAGCCGTATCAAGTCCATCTTCAGTGGTTCTGTCGGCAACATGGTCGAATGGTACGACTGGTACGTGTACGCCGCGTTCTCGCTGTACTTCGCCAAAGCCTTTTTCCCCAAAGGCGACACCACCGCTCAACTGCTCAACACCGCTGCCATTTTCGCCGTGGGCTTTTTGATGCGCCCCATCGGTGGCTGGCTGATGGGTCTGTACGCAGACCGCAAAGGCCGTAAAGCCGCATTGATGGCCTCGGTATTGCTGATGTGTTTCGGCTCGCTGGTGATCGCGCTGTCCCCTGGGTACGAAACCATTGGGGTCTGGGCACCTGTATTGCTGGTCTTCGCACGCTTGTTGCAAGGTTTGTCGGTGGGTGGCGAATACGGCACCTCGGCCACTTACCTCAGTGAAATGGCCACCAAAGAACGCCGTGGCTTCTTCTCAAGCTTCCAATACGTGACCCTGATCTCGGGCCAGCTCATCGCACTTGGGGTGCTGATCATCCTGCAACAAACCCTGACTGAAGAGCAGCTGTATAGCTGGGGCTGGCGTATTCCGTTTGTCATCGGTGCCCTGTGCGCGGTGGTAGCGTTGTGGTTGCGTCGCGGCATGCAAGAGACTGAGTCGTTTAAGAAGGTCAAGACCACGCCAAAAGAAAGCGCCATGCGCACGTTGCTGCGCCACCCCAAAGAACTGCTGACCGTCGTCGGTCTGACCATGGGCGGCACGCTGGCGTTTTACACCTACACCACGTACATGCAGAAGTACTTGGTGAACACGGTCGGGATGAGCATCTCGGACTCCACCACGATTTCGGCGGCCACGCTGTTCCTGTTCATGTGTATTCAGCCGCTGGTGGGCGGGCTGTCTGACAAGATTGGTCGGCGCCCGATTCTCATCGCTTTCGGGATCTTGGGTACGCTGTTCACAGTGCCCATTCTGACCACGTTGCACACCGTTACAACATGGTGGGGCGCGTTCTTCTTAATCATGGCTGCTTTGATCATTGTCAGCGGCTACACCTCGATCAACGCCGTGGTTAAAGCAGAGCTGTTCCCGACCGAGATCCGTGCACTGGGCGTCGGCTTGCCTTACGCACTGACCGTGTCGATCTTCGGCGGTACGGCTGAATACATCGCGCTGTGGTTCAAAAGCGCTGGCATGGAAACCGGTTACTACTGGTACGTCACGGCGTGTATCGCCTGCTCGCTGCTGGTGTACGCGACCATGAAAGACACCCGCACTCACTCGCGGATCGAGACCGACTAACACGAGCTGGCCCTACCGTTTTCTTCCCTTTTGAGCTGCCGAGGCACGAAGGCTGCGATCTTTTGATGTTAAAGATCAACAGATCGCAGCCTGCGGCAGCTCCTACGCGTAAGAACTATCTGACTTAATAGTCAGTTAACTTACAACGCGCACTCTCCCTCCTAACCAAAACGTCTATTGGCAAACAGCGTTGGTGTGGCCACACCCGTGTGGCAAACCCTCTCTGAAGCCAGCCTTCGCACGGACCAACACATCTAATTATTAGATGCTTAGGCGCTAATTTATGCGCTTTTTAATCGGATTGATCGGCGTAACATTCAATCCATAGACAGCACATACCCAATCACGTAACAGGAGCTTCATCATGAAAAGCAAATTTATCCTCGCCGCTGCACTGTCGGTACTGGCCTTCAACACCTTCGCCGCTGATGGTTTTGATCGCACCCCGTCCTCAACCTTCGCTGAAGACGGTTACAACAACACTCGTTCAGCCACCTTCGCTGAAGACGGCTACAACAACACTCGCTCGGCCACCTTCGCTGAAGACGGTTACAACAGCACCCGTTCAGCAGCCTTTGCTGACGATGGTTATGACCGCACCAACGGCGCTCGCTTCAGCTAACCCACGCTGGCAGCATCGCAGCCCGGCTTTGCCGGGCTTATTCATTTTTAGGGCTTGAGGGTTTGTCATCACAGGTTTTGCCTTGCACTATGTAGCCCCTCTGTCTCAGCTGTTTACGGATGCTTGCCATGCCTGACGATATCCATTTTTACGAGCCTTCCAAGGGTCACAATCTGCCTCATGACCCTTTCAATGCCATTGTCGGGCCGCGCCCGATTGGCTGGATTTCGTCACAAGACGCGCAGGGTCAGTTGAATCTCGCACCGTATAGCTTTTTTAATGCGTTCAATTACATCCCCCCGATCATTGGTTTTTGCAGCGTGGGGCGCAAAGACAGCCTCAATAATATTGAGCAAACCGGTGAGTTCGTTTGGAACCTGGCCACGCGCCCATTGGCCGAGCCAATGAACCAAAGCTGCGCAGCGGTAGGCCCCGAGGTGGATGAGTTTGCGTTGGCAGGGTTGACCACTGTGGCGTCACGTGTGGTGAGCGTGCCGCGGGTGGCCGAAACGCCAGTGTCGTTTGAATGTAAGGTCACGCAGATTATTCAGCTCCAGCGGGCCGATAAGGCGCTGGTGCCGAGCTGGCTGATTCTGGGGGAAGTGGTGGCGGTGCATATTGCTAAACACTTGCTCAAAGACGGCATTTACGACACGGCCGCAGCGCAACCTATTTTGCGCGGTGGCGGCCCGGCGGACTATTTCCAGCTAGGCCCAGAAGCGTTGTTTAAAATGCACCGCCCAACGTAACTACCAGACCAGTTCAGCGTCGTCAGTGACGCCTTGCAGTCGCTTTAATTGTTCTACCGCTGCGGCATCGGCTGCCGTGGCGGTGGCGAAGGTTTGTTCGCTCAACACTTTATGAAATCGCGGTGCGCCGCCTTCGTATAAAGCTTTGACCGCAATGGCCGCGTGGTAGGCCCCGGCAACGCCCATTTGCGCAGGGACGACGGCTGATACTGCTTCAAATTGTTCAAACTCTTTACGCGCCATGCTCACCTTCCGGCCAATGCAAAAGGCGCCATTCTACCCATTTAGCTAGCACGCTTGCGCAACGGCGTGCTGCCCTGCTCGTCAAAGGTTTGAAAATCCAGGCTACACACCACTTGCTGGTTGAGCAGCGTGCTAAACACGTCCATCAAGGGTGAGTTGAAGTACGCTTGCATCGCACACGCGTCCGCCCACTGCCCCGAGACATGCCACAGCAGTGGATCACTGTCGCAAGGGTGTAGCACGAAGTTCAGGCAACCGGGGACTTGCAGCGTGGGTTCGATCAGTTGCTTTAAGTGTGCATGCACTTGGGCCGAACACCCGGCACGAGCGCGAATCAACGTCAGGTGACTGACAGCACAGGACTGGGACATGGATGCCTCCACAAAAAAGGGCTATGAGTGGAAGGCTCTAAGATTAGAGACCAGCGCTGCAGGCCGTTAGTCGATTCCTGCCCCAGACTTGCACGATTCTGCTCGATCACCTCAACCCGCTCGCAGCGCACTTTCTGACCTGACTTCAACGTTACCCACGGTTTCAAGCAAGGTTGCGCCACTCTTGAGCATTGAATCTTCAATGGCGGGTCAACGCAGACAGGATCAGGCAAGTTTTCAGTAGAAATTGGCTACCCCTGTACCTTGCACAAACTTAAGCTGTGAACCTTTCACTGCATGATCGAGGATGCGCCCCATGTTTGTGCCAGAACCCCCTCGACCTGCGCCGGACTGCGCACTGGAACATCAGCGCGTGGAACTGGCCAACCTGATCGACCGCCACACCCAAAAAGACGGCTCGTTCGCGACAGGTATCGAGGCGTTTTTTCTATCGCGTTACAGCCAACCCATGGATTTTTCCACCAGCCAAGCAAAACCTGCGTTGTGCATCATGGCTCAGGGCCGAAAAGAAGTGCGCTTGGCGGATGAAGACTTCGCCTACGACCCCCTTAACTACCTTGTAGTGTCGGTGTCGCTGCCTATCAGCGGACGCGTCATCGAGGCATCCCCCGAGCGCCCCATACTGTCTTTACGTCTGGATATCGACCCCATTGATATCACCACGTTGCTCAGTGAGGCTGGCCCTATGGGTGTTCCTTCGCGGCCCGCCAGACGTGGGCTGTATGTTGAGCCCATCGACCCGCCCATGCTGGATGCTTTGCTGCGCCTGACGCGTCTGCTTGATGCCCCAAAAGACATCGGCATCCTCGCGCCGCTGATTCGCCGCGAGATTTTGTACCGTTTGCTACGCAGCCCACAGGGCTATCGCTTGTACGAAATTGCCAGTGAGAACACTCAAACTCATCGTGTCAGCCGTGCGATTTCTTGGCTTAACGAACACTACGAACAACCCTTGCGTATCGACAATTTGGCCCGCGAGGCTAATTTAAGCGTGTCAACGCTGCATCATCGGTTCAAAGCCATGACTGCCATGAGCCCGCTGCAATATCAAAAACAGCTACGCCTTAACGAAGCCCGGCGGCTGATGCTCAGTGAAGGGCTGGATGCCTCGGCGGCGGGGTATCGCGTAGGGTATGAGAGTGCTTCACAGTTCAGCCGCGAATACAGTCGGCAATTTGGCGCGCCTCCCGCACGGGATCTGGCGCGCCTGCGCAAGACGTTATAGCGCGAACGTCTGCTGCCAGTGTTGCTCGTCAATTTCAATCACGGTTGGCCCCTGGCGATCAACTGCACTGGCCAGCGCCGCCCGTAATTGCGCTTCGCCCTCAACGGCCAACGCCGTGCAGCCCAAGGCCTTGGCTGCGCCTATCAGGTCCGGGGTGTAGATGTCGACACCAACGGGCTCGATGCCGCGGTTGAGCATGTATTTTTTGATTTCGCCATAGCCTTGGTTGTTCCACAGCAACACGATGATCGGCGTGCGCGCCTCAACGGCGCTGGCCAATTCGGGCAGGGTAAATTGCAAACCGCCATCACCGATCAAACACAGCACCGGGCCTGCCGGTTGGCCATCGACGCAACGCCCCAACCACGCCCCAATGGCAGCCGGCAAGGCATAGCCAAGGGTGCCGTAACCGGTCGATGAGTTGAACCAACGCCGAGGGTGCTCGGGGTTGAAGGTCAAGTTGCCGGTATACACCGGCTGAGTCGAGTCGCCGACGCACACAGCCTGAGGCAGTACCTCAAAAACGGTCTGCAAAAAATGTGTCTGCGCACGGGTCGGCGCATCCCACGTAGCGGCTAACTGCATGTTTAAACGCCCAGCGCGCTCGGCGCCCCAGTCAGCCAGCCGTTCAGGCAGCACTTGAGTTGAGAGACGAGCCAGCAAGGCTTCGGCGGCCAATTGAGCATCAGCCACCAACGCCAGCGTTGGCGGGTAATTGCGCACGGTTTGGTCCGGATCGATGTCGATGCGCAGCAACGCGCCGGGGATCTCAAAGCCGCCAGCAAAGGTCACGTCATAATCGGTTTCGGCTAACTCGGTGCCAATCGCCAGCACCACATCGGCCTCAGCGACCAACGCACGAGTCGCGGCCAAGGTTTGTGTGGAGCCGATTAATAAAGGATGAGAC
Organism: Pseudomonas endophytica; assembly: GCF_001411475.1. Taxonomy (GTDB): domain Bacteria; phylum Pseudomonadota; class Gammaproteobacteria; order Pseudomonadales; family Pseudomonadaceae; genus Aquipseudomonas; species Aquipseudomonas endophytica. Next base: position 10,795 of record NZ_LLWH01000001.1, read on the forward strand.
GAAGGCAGCATGCCTTTGGCGTTGATGGTCAGCGCCACGGGCGCGCCTAGGTGTTCGGCCAGTTGCAGCAAGGCCCCAGCGGCGTCGACGGCGCCGCCACCGGCCAGAATCAGTGGCCGCTTGGCCTCAATCAGGCGCAGGCTCATCTGCTCAATCGCCGCAGGCGCCGCTCCAGGTCGAGCGATATTGACCGGCTGACTGCTGAGCAAGGCGTCAGCATTTTCGACTAGCACGTCCAGCGGGATCTCAATGTGTACAGGCCGAGGACGACCGGCCTGAAACACTGCAAAGGCACGCGCTAGCACGCTTGGCAACTCGGCTGCGGACATTAACGTGTGGGAAAACGCGGCAACGCCCGCCACCAACGCGCGTTGATCAGGCAGCTCATGTAACTTGCCACGTCCACCGCCCAGTTGGCTGCGCGATTGCACACTGGAGATCACCAACATCGGAATCGAGTCTGCGTAAGCCTGCCCCATCGCCGTGGTGATATTGGTCATGCCCGGCCCAGTGATGATGAAGCACACCGCAGGCTTACCACGGGTGCGCGCATAGCCATCGGCCATAAAGCCTGCACCTTGCTCGTGACGCGGGGTCACGTGGTGGATGCTTGAACGGGCCAGGCCACGATACAACTCCACGGTATGCACGCCGGGGATGCCGAAAACCTGCTCAACGCCATACGCTTCCAGCAGCTTGACCAATACTTCGCCGCACGTTGCCATCCGTTATGCCCTCTTGTTGTTCTCGAGTGATGAACCATTGAAGCGAGGGTGTGTGGCGGGCACAACGCAAACCTGCTCATACTACCCATGTCCTGAAATCATGGCTGACTCAACATGAAACGTCTTCCGCCGCTGCCTGCGCTGCACACTTTTCTGATCACTGCCCAGTGCTGCAACTTCACGCGTGCCGGTGAGCAACTGCATATCACCCAAGGCGCGGTAAGCCGACAAATCGCCGGGCTTGAAGCGCATTTAGGGTATCCGCTGTTCCATCGCCAAGCTCGCGGCTTGAGCCTGACGCAACAGGGCCAGGCGCTTTACCCGCGCATTGAAGAGGTTTTCGAGCTGATCGGCGAGGCCGTCGAACATGCCAGCATTCGCCGCACGCCCCTGCAAATCAAAGCGCCGACCTGCATGCTGCGTTGGCTGTTGCCCAAGTTAATCGCATGGCAAACACTGCGCCCGGACGTGCCGGTGGAGCTGACCAGCAGCGTGCAGCACGGCATCGACTTTCGCCGTGAAGACTTTGATGCGGCAGTGGTTTACAGCCCGCTGCCGGGGCCAAAACGGGTAGGCCAGCACCTGTTCGATGAATTACTGACCCCGGTCTGTGCGCCGCACTTGCTCGAAGGCCCTAACGCCATTAACGCGTTGCGCGACCTTGAACAGCACACCTTGTTGCACCCCAGCCGGGACCAGCGGGATTGGACGCACTGGTTGAGTGCCGCTGGGGCGCAATTATCGAGCATTCGCCAGAGCCAATACTTCGATACCTTGGACTTGGCCGTTACCGTCGCCGTCCAAGGCAACGGCGTCGCGATAGGAGATTGCACGCTTATCGAAGAAGACCTGAAAGCGGGACGCCTCGTCATGCCCTTTGATTTAAACGTGCGCACTGGGGCGGCTTATATGCTGGTGGGTTCAACCCGCAACGAACCATCGGCGCCGCTGCGCGAATTAATGGATTGGTTAGTAAAACAAGCCAACACAAAACCCGCGGCGACTGATTAAAACGTATGCATAGGGGCAGGTTTCTTGCAGGTGGATTTAGATCAACACCCGCGTAGGAGCTGCCGCAGGCTGCGATCTTTTGATCTTTAAAAGCAAAAGATCGCAGCCTGCGGCAGCTCCTACACCAGCAGATTGCTCGGCATTGGATTGAGGTTTTTGGCTAGTAACCTACGGTAAAGCGCTGGCGGGAATGCTTGGGTTGCTCAACTTCGTCCAACAGAGCAATTGCGTAATCCGCGAAGGTGATCCAGCTTTTGCCCTCTTCACTGACCAGTAAATGGTCTTTGCCCAGGCGGAACTTGCCCGTGCGCTCGCCTTCTACAAACTCGGCAGACGGCGACAGGAAGGTCCAATCGAGGTCTTTTTCGCTGCGTAAGGTGTCCAGATACACGCCGCCCGCTGTGGCTTCGGCTTTGTAAGCGTCTGGGAAACCCTCGCTGTCGATAACATTGGTGTCGTCGGGCAGTAACAGCGAGCCCGCACCGCCAACCACCAGCAAGCGCTTAACCCCAGCTTTTTTCACCGGTTCAAGAATCGCCTCAGGTTTTAAAGTCGAGAAATGCGCAGCGCTGAGCACCACGTCACTGCCTTGCACCGCGGCTTGCAAGGCTTGGGTGTTGTTGACGTCAACGTCCTTGACCACCATATCCTCTCGCTCACCGATTTTGGACGAGGCATGGCGGGCAATCGCTGTTACTTGATGGCCACGACGCAGCGCTTCTTCCAGCAATTGGCTGCCTGCGCGACCGGTGGCGCCGATAATTGCAATCTTGCTCATGATGTTCTCCCGTTGAATGGACTGCGTAGGGTTCGCTTTAAATCACCACTGGATTTCGCCTTTCGCTACTTTGGCGCTCAGCTCCAGCGAAGACTCTTCACCTAAGTTCGGGTAACGCTTTTTCATGGCGGCGATTAGCTCGTCCGAGTTCTTGGCTTTGAGGGTTTCTTCATCAAACGCCTTGATGTAATCACGCGTGAAGTTAACCGACTGCAATGAGCGGTCGTTCTCGCCCAAATAATGCCCCGGTATGACGATCTCCGGTTGCAGGCTGGCGATGCGCTTGAGGGTAGATAACCATTGGCGGTGCGACTGCGGGGTCTGAGTATCGGCCATCCACACGTGCAGGTTGTCGGCCACGACCACGCCACCCACCACGGCTTTAAGCGATGGAATCCAAACAAAAGTGCGCTCGGGTTGCCGCCCGTTCAGGCCGACCACATCCAGCTCGTGCCCTTCCAGCTCCAAGGTGTCGCCGTTGATCACCTGCGGCACGATCAGCTTGCTCGGCACATCAGCCCCCATCTGTGGCCCCCAGAACGCCAATTTGGCGTCCTTGGTTTGTTTGATGTGGGCAACCGTAGGTGCCGATGCCAGCACTTTGGCATCTGGAAACGCTTGGGTCAGGGTTTCAAGGCCGAAGTAATAATCGGGGTCGCCGTGGCTGATGTAGATCGTGGTCAGGTGTTTGCCGCTGGCGCGAATTTTATCGACCACCTGCTGGGCTTGTGCTTTAGAAAACTGCGCATCCACCAGAATCGCGTCTTTCTCGCCGCTGACCAGCACCGACGACACCGGAAAAATCGCCGCAGCGCCAGGGTTGTAAACATCCAAGGTCAAAGGAGCGGCGGCTGCATGGCAGGCGAATCCGAGCACAACCGCACTCAGGCAAAAACGTCGGACAGTCGAAAGTACGGTCATGGAACTTCCTGCATTAAAAATCAGCGATAGACAGAGCTTAGACGCACAATAGGCGCTAAAAAATGCGATGCTCCGACATAGTTTGTTTCAGTAATCGGGCAGATCATGGATCGTTTAATTGCAATGCGCGTGTTTGTGACAGTAGTCGACTTGGGCAGCCAGTCGGCCGCCGCCGACCATCTAGACCTATCACGCCCAGTGGTATCGCGTTATTTGGCTGAGCTTGAGGAGTGGGTCGGTGCGCGCTTGATGCACCGTACCACGCGCAAGTTGAGCTTAACCGCTGCCGGCAACGAAACCCTGCCCCGCTGCCGCCAGCTACTGGAGTTGGCCGATGACTTACAGGCCGCGGTCAGCGTGCCCGATGCGGCGCCACGCGGATTACTGCGCATCAGCGTCAGCACGTCGTTCGGCCAAGCGCAATTGGCCAGTGCGGTGACCGAGTATGTTCGGCGCTACCCGCAGGTCAAGATTGATCTGCAAATGCTGGATCGCACGGTCAACCTGGTGGACGAGGGTATCGACTTGGCCATTCGCACCAGTAACGACCTGGACCCGAGTTTGATCGCGCGCAAGCTGACGGTTTGTCGTTCCGTACTCTGTGCCTCACCGGCTTATTTGCACGAGCATCCTGCGCCACAACAGGTTGATGACCTGCGCCAGCACAACTGCCTGAGCCACGCGTATTACGGCAAGAGCCTGTGGCATTTCAAGGTCCAAGGCGAAGCGGTTTCGATCCCAGTGCAGGGCAATATCAGCGCCAATGAAGCCAGCACGTTGCTCAGCGCCACACTGGCTGGGGCAGGGATTTCGCTGCTGCCCAGTTATCTGGTCGGGTGCGCGGTGCGCCGAGGTGAGTTAGTACAACTGTTACCCGAGTCGGAGCCCTTGGCGTTGAACATTTATGCGGTGTACGCCTCACGCAAACATATGCCCGCGACACTGCGCAGCATGCTCGACTTTCTCTCGGAACGTTTTACCGAGGTGCCCTCTTGGGACAAAGATTTGTAATGTGCCATTCAAGCTTGAAGCGTCACGTCGGGCGGAGGCTGTCAGCCCGTTCGGTTCGATAGGCACTGGGCGAAGTCCCGGTTAGACGTCGGAAAAACCGCGCAAAATACGCCGGATCGGCAAACCCCAAACGATCCGCCACTTCGCTGATGGTCATAGGTGTGTAGATCAAATGACGCTTGGCCTCCAAAAGCAGGCGCTGATGAATGATCTGCAAAGCCGACTGCCCCGCCAGCTCGCGACAGATGCTGTTCAAGTGCGCAACGCTGATGCCAACCTGATGCGCCAATTGCTCAACACTGGGTTGTTGCTGAAACAGGGCTTCGACCTGTTGGTTGAAGAGATTCAAATAGTCACGCCCACGCTGGGGTACTTGCTGGGCTTCACGACGTTGAATGACCTGACGCGTGACCCATACCAGCAGCACGCTGATCAACGATTGCAGCAACATATCGCGGGCGGGGCGAGCGCTGACATATTCACTGTGTAGCGCGCTGAACAAGCTGTTCAGGTAATGCCGGTCCTTACCCGCCGGGTAGCTGGCAACACGCTGTAAGGCATTGAGCGATCCACCCAATTGTGTTTGTAACTGCGTGACCAATGGCGCCGCCAAGGTCAGAACAAACCCTTCAACGTTGGGTGAAAATTGAAATCCGTGTACGCACAGAGGCGGGATCACCTGAATCGAAGATTCCGTCAGTTCATGGTAATGGCCTTCTACCTCGACCCGCGCTTGACCTTTATGGACGTAAAGCAACTGGCACAAATCGGCATGCCGATGGGGGCGTATCTCCCAATCATGAACGCGGCTGCGCAATGAAATGGTTTCACAATGCAGCAGGTCTGGGCTGAGCCAATCTTGTTGCTCACCGTAAAGCTTGAATACCGGGATCGAAGCACTATTGGGGGCAGCCATGGGTTTGACCTGATCATTGGGCGCGGGGCGATAATCGCACCGATTAGCGAAAAGTACCGACAATGACGCCGTTATCACCTTCATTTGCCACGCTCGCAAGCGAAAAATACAGGCACAAAAACCCTAAATGAACCCCAACACTTGTTACGGGCCTTGCGAGAGACAACAACAATGAGAACTCAAGTCGCTATTATCGGTGCTGGGCCTTCTGGCTTACTGCTCGGCCAACTGCTGCACAACGCCGGGATTGATAACGTCATTCTCGAACGTCAAACCGCGGATTACGTGCTCGGACGAATTCGCGCAGGGGTCTTGGAACAAGGCATGATCGACCTGCTGCGTCAAGCCGGTGTTAGCCAGCGCATGGATGCTGAAGGTCAAGTACATGATGGCTTTGAACTAGCATTGGATGGCCGTCGGGTACACATCGACCTCAAAGGTTTGACTGGCGGTAAAAGCGTGATGGTCTACGGCCAGACCGAGGTCACCCGTGACTTGATGGCCGCCCGCACAGCCGCGGGTGCACAAACGCTGTATAGCGCCAGCCATGTGCAGCCCCATGATATGAAAACCGACGCGCCTTACATCACCTTCGAAAAAAACGGCGAAACGTGGCGCTTGGACTGCGATTACATCGCCGGCTGCGATGGTTTTCACGGGGTCGCACGTCAGTCGATTCCGAGCGAAGTGTTGAAAGTCTTTGAGCGTGTGTATCCGTTTGGCTGGCTGGGTGTGTTGGCAGACACACCACCGGTGAATGATGAGTTGGTTTACGCCAAACATAAGCGCGGTTTTGCCTTATGCAGCCAACGGTCGGCGACTCGCAGTCGCTATTACTTACAGGTGCCCGCCGATGAAAAAGCGCAAGACTGGTCAGATCAGCGTTTCTGGGACGAATTAAAAACCCGCCTGCCCGCCGAGTTGAGCGAACGGCTGGTGACCGGCCCTTCGATCGAGAAAAGCATCGCGCCGCTGCGCAGCTTTGTGGTCGAGCCCATGCAGTTCGGCCGTCTGTTTTTGGTGGGTGATGCCGCCCATATTGTGCCGCCCACTGGCGCCAAGGGCTTGAACCTGGCGGCGAGCGATGTCAGCACGTTATTCAAGATTCTGCTCAAGGTGTACACCGAGGGCCGCACCGACTTGCTGGAACGCTACTCCGAGGTGTGCTTACGCCGAATCTGGAAAGCCGAGCGCTTTTCGTGGTGGATGACCTCGATGCTGCACCGCTTTGCTGACAGTGATGAGTTTAGCCAGCGTATTACTGACAGCGAGTTGGCCTATTTCATCGACTCTGAGGCCGGGCGCACAACCATTGCAGAAAATTACGTTGGACTTCCTTACGAAACTATCGAATAGCAAGCTATCGAGTACAATCGCGGGCATCCCGACCTACGTTTGATGCCCGCAGGTGTACTTCGTGACCAGCCTTAACCCGCCTTTACAGGCCAAACCCGCCATTCGCAGCATTTTGGTTGCCCTGATGCTGGCCATTTTTTTGGGGGCGCTGGATCAAACCATCGTCGCCGTGTCGATTCCGGCTATTTCTGCGCAATTTAAAGATGTCAGCCAACTGGCGTGGGTGATTTCCGGCTACATGGTGGCCATGACCGTGGCCGTGCCGATTTACGGCAAGCTCGGCGACTTGTACGGACGCAGAAGCCTGATGCTGTTTGGCATGGGCTTGTTTACCCTAGCGTCGGTGTTTTGCGGGCTTGCGCAGAACATGGAACAACTGGTGTTGGCGCGGATCATTCAAGGCATTGGTGCGGGCGGGATGATCTCGGTTAGCCAAGCGATCATCGGCGACATCGTGCCGCCCCGCGAGCGTGGGCGCTATCAAGGGTATTTCAGCAGCATGTACGCGGTGGCCAGCGTAGCCGGCCCGGTGCTGGGCGGGTTCATGACGGAATACTTATCGTGGCGTTGGGTATTTCTCATCAATTTACCGCTGGGGTTGATGTCGTGGCTTATCGCTTATCGCACGCTGATCGGGCTACCTATCCCACAGCGCAAGCCAATTATTGACTACACCGGCACGCTGCTGATGATTGTTGGCCTGACCTCACTGCTGCTGGGCATCACCTTTATTGGTCAGGGCCTCAGTTGGCGCGATGATCAAGTGCTGGGCCTGTTTGCGGTGGCGCTGGTGGGTTTAGTGCTGTTTGTTTGGCATGAACGACGCACCCCGGAGCCTTTGCTGCCGATGCACTTATTCGCCAATCGCAGCGCAGTGCTGTGCTGGTGCACTGTTTTCTTCACCAGCTTCCAAGCCATTTCTCTGATCGTGTTGCTACCGCTGCGTTACCAGAGCGTGACCGGCGCGGGGGCGGACAGTGCGGCTCTGCACCTGCTACCGCTGGCCATAGGCTTGCCGATGGGTGCCTACTTTGCTGGTCGCATGACCTCGGTGACTGGGTATTACAAGCCGATGATCTTAAGTGGGGCCATTTTGATGCCCTGCTCCATCATCGGTATGGCGTTGAGTGCGCCGAGTGCGGAGCTGTTGAGCGGGGTCTTTATGCTGCTGAGCGGGATCGCGGCGGGGTTGCAGTTTCCGACCTCGCTGGTGGGCGCACAAAACTCGGTGCAGCAACCGGATATTGGCGTCGCCACCAGCACTACTAACCTGTTCCGCTCGTTAGGGGGGGCGGTGGGTGTGGCGTTGATGTCAGCCTTATTACTGGCATTGCTGCATGACTCGTTACTAACACCTGTAGGCCAACCACTACTGGGGGAAGCCAGCTCGGGTAATGCGTTACTCGACGGGCTCAACGCGGTGCAGGGGCCGGCGCTGGACAGCTTGCGCAGTGAATTGCTGGACACCTTCCGCCATTTGCTGTTGGTCAGTGCTGCTATTTCGTTGTTGGGCTTGGGTGCGGCGATAGCGATGCCCAACAAGGTCTTGCGCGGGCGCAAGGATAAAGCTCAGTGACTGGGCCTATTCTCGCGCCTACAGAAGCCCACTGTAGGAGCTGCCGCAGGCTGCGATCTGTTGATGTTAAAGATCAAAAGATCGCAGCCTTCGTGCCTCGACAGCTCCTACAGGGTTGTGATCTGCGGCCCAAAAGGGGATGGATGCCCAACCTTTGGGCCGCAAATCATCTTTTGACGTGGCAACAGGCTGGTCTATGCCTGCTTCTCGGGCTTATGGCCGGGCGCTGATTTGCTTTTGCAGATTCTGGATCTGGCTTTGCAAGGTGTTGATGTTGCGCGTCATTTGGGCACGGAATACGTCAAACTCAGCTGTATTAGGCCCTTGCGAGGCCGCCGGACGGTTTTCTAGCTGGCTTTTGAGCACGATCATATCCTGCTCCAAACGCTTCATTGAATCGTTCGGGTTGCCCTGTTTCTGCAACGCCGTCACGGCACCCGCCTGCTGTGCAACCGTGGTTTTAAGCGTCGCCAGTTCAGACCCAACAGCTTTTAGGTCACTCTCCAGTTGGGTCTGGGTTTCTTTCTGGGTGGTGACTTGTTGCACCATAGCGGCTTTGAGGCTTTCAAAGCGCTGATCCAGATTGTCCTGCTGCCCTGTGACCAACCCTTGCTGACGCTTGCCCTGCTCCACAAGCTGATCTTCAAGCTGTTTGATCTGTAACTTTAGGGCTTCGCTGCCGTTATTAATGTTCGACTCACTGGCCACCACTTTGCCTGAGATGGCCTGTAGGCGCCCCGCTGCCTCCTCGCTGATACGAGCAAAGCTTTCTTGAGTGGCAACCAGTTGCTGCTCCATCAAAGAAATTTGTTGAAAGCTCCACCAGGCCAGCCCGCCTACGGCTACTAATAGTGCCAAGATCAATGCCCACAAAGGCCCAGTGCTTGGGCCTTTGACCTTAATCACCGGTGTATTGCGCGAGTACACCGTGGTGCGATCACGTGCCCCGCCGTTCAACGCCAACTCATCGTGGTCATCGGCATCGGCACGCAGGGGCGGAACATTGTCAAAGTCGTCACGTGAGTCGTTACGCATGGAAAAACCTTATCTGGATCCTGAAAAATATTAGCGGTACGGCGACTCTTGAGCTTTCCACCAGCCACAAAACTCGTCCAGCGCCGTCCATAGGCTGACGTTGGGGTCGTAATCGAGGTAGTGCCGCGCCCGGCTGATGTCGAGAGTAAAGTCTTTATTCATCACCTGCACTCCATAACGCGACAGCGTTGGTGCCGGTTGACCCGGCCACAGCTTGCACGCCGCCTCGCTCAACGCGCCCACACAGTAGGCGCCACCGTACCCGCGATAACGGGTGACTGGCGGCAGATGCATCTGACGCATGACATAGTTAACGACGTCCCAAAACGGAATTGGCGTGCCATTGCTGATGTTGTAAGCCTTACCTAAAGCCGAGCCGCTCACTAATACGCTGCTCATCAGCGCTTCACTGAGGTTGTGCATGCTGGTGAAATCAACTTTGTTCAAACCATTGCCAATGATTGCGACACGATTTTTGCGTTGTTGCGCCAGCAATCTCGGGAAAAGGCTCATGTCCCCGGCGCCGGTGACAAACTGCGGGCGCAGAGCAATCACTTCAAGACCGAATTCCTGAGCCCCAAACACCCTTTGCTCCGCCAAAAACTTGGTTTCGGCGTAAGGGTGTTTAAAACGCTTGGGGACCTGATCTTCGGTGAGACCTAAGTGTGAGTGGCCGTCAACGTACAGTGAGGCCGAAGACAAATGCACCAACCGCCGTACCCGCTGTTTTAAGCACGCCTCCACCACGTTCTCAGTCACCAGCACGTTGTCGCGGAAGAAGTCTTGATAACGCCCCCACGTGCCGACGTGCCCCGCACAGTGCACCACAACATCAACATCGACGCACAGGTCACGCACCAATAAGGCATCGGTCAAATCACCCTGGATAAACTCAGCACCACGGCGCACCAGGTGTTCGACACCTTCGGCTCGACGCCCGCTGACCCGCACGTCAAAGCCCTGCTCTAAGGCAAAACGCGCAAAGCGTCCGCCAATAAAGCCGCTTGCGCCGGTAACCAGAATCTTCATCAATTGCTCCAAATGCTGTAAGTCTTGTTGCCTGCTGTTTAAACGTTGGATGTCAGGCTAAAGGCACTAACCACTGAGACACAGAACGGGATAAATGTGCCGTGAGCGCTTCTAGCAGTTGCCCACCATTGCGCCAATGATGCCAGTACAGTGGCACGTCGATGGGTTTATCTGGCAAAAGCTCCACCAGTACCCCATTGGCCAGTTGCTCGCGCGCCTGTTGTTCAGGGATCAGCCCCCAGCCAAGCCCCGCCTCAGTTAGGCGAATAAAGCCTTCTGATGAGGGGCATAGATGGTGTTCGAACCCGCCGTCTACCCCCAGCGCTGCCAAGTAGCGATGTTGCAAAAAATCATCCGGGCCGAACACCAAGGCCGGGGTTTTAGCTAAATGTGCGGCGCTCACACCCTGGGGAAAATGCCGCTCAATGAATGCAGGGCTGGCCATCGCGCGATAGCGCATTGCGCCCAATAACAGACTGCGTGCGCCCGCTACCGGGCGTTCACTGGCACACAAGCACGCTGCCACTTCGCCTGCGCGCATGCGCTTAAGACCGACGGTCTGGTCCTCCACCACCAAGTCCAGTAACAGGTGGTTGTCGGCGCAAAAACCCCCTACTGCCTGCGCCCACCAAGTGGCCAAGCTGTCAGCGTTTAATGCAATCCGCAGCCGCTCCGGTAAGCCTTCATCATCCAGCGCTGGAACCACACTCTGCAGATCACGCTCAAGTAAACGCACCTGCTGCACATGGTTGAGTAAACGCTTGCCGATGTCGGTAGGGCTTGGGGGCGTGACACGCACTAGCACAGGTTGTCCGACACGGGATTCAAGCAATTTGATGCGCTGGGAAACAGCCGATTGTGACAGTCCGAGTACCTGCGCCGCACGCTCAAAACCGGCCTGTTCAACAACGGCGGCCAACGCCGAGAGTAATTTATAGTCGAACATCAGTTTTCCTAATGGGCGATCAGCAATATTGTTTTTTCTTATACAGCCAAGACTCAGACAATAGCCAGCATCAACCTTCTCTTGTGATGTGGCGAGTAAGTCTTATGTGGCAGAGCTACCTGAATGGCCTGTTGGTCGCGTTCGGCCTGATTATGGCCATCGGCACCCAAAACGCTTTCGTACTGGCGCAAAGTCTACGCCGGGAACACCACCTGCCGGTGGCCGCCTTTTGCGTGATCTGTGACGCGCTACTGGTGGCTGCTGGTGTCTTTGGTCTGGCGACTCTTCTGGCGCAAAACGCGGTGTTGTTAAGTGTGGCGCGCTGGGGCGGCGCAGTGTTTTTGCTATGGTATGGCACGCAGGCGTTACGCCGAGCCTTTTCGGCGTCGAGCCTTGAGCAGTCGACTGGCCAGACCGCACGCTCACTCAAAGCGGTGATGCTGAGCGCATTGGCGGTGACATTACTTAATCCACACGTCTATCTGGACACGGTGTTATTAATTGGCTCACTTGGCGCACAACAAAGCGTGCCTGGCGCCTATGTAGTGGGGGCGGCAAGTGCTTCGTTGCTGTGGTTTTTCAGCTTGGCCCTGGGCGCAGCATGGCTTGCCCCTTGGTTGGCCCGTCCCGGTACGTGGCGCCTGCTGGATCTATTGGTGGCGATGATGATGTATGCCGTGGCCGTGCAGTTGATTGTGGCGGGTTAAAGGGCCAGAAAAGCATCAAATTTTTGAATCATTCTCGCTGAAACGTCTATCCCACACAGTTGTCGCGTGGTTATGCCGCAACCCCGGTGCTATGATCCGAGGCTTGCGCCGCAAAGAGTACAAACTCCCCGGCGCGTGTTTGGCCGCCCGTGATCGGCCTTGCGCTCATCGCAACTGACCTGATTAGGAGAATCAACATGGCTTTCGAATTGCCGCCGCTGCCGTACGCCCACGATGCCTTGCAGCCGCACATCTCCAAAGAAACCTTGGAGTATCACCACGACAAACACCACAACACCTACGTTGTGAACCTGAACAACCTGGTGCCTGGCACCGAGTTCGAAGGCAAAACCCTAGAAGAGATCGTTAAATCCTCTTCGGGCGGTATCTTCAACAACGCCGCTCAAGTATGGAACCACACGTTCTACTGGAACTGCCTGTCGCCAAACGGCGGCGGCGAGCCTACTGGCGCTCTGGCTGATGCCATCAACGCTGCTTTCGGCTCGTTCGAAAAATTCAAAGAAGAATTCAGCAAAACGTCTATCGGCACCTTCGGCTCTGGCTGGGGCTGGCTGGTGAAGAAGGCTGACGGTTCCCTGGCACTGGCCAGCACCATTGGCGCCGGCAACCCGCTGACCAGCGGTGACACTCCGCTGCTGACTTGCGACGTTTGGGAACACGCTTACTACATCGACTACCGCAACGTACGTCCTAAGTATGTCGAAGCGTTCTGGAACATCGTTAACTGGAAGTTTGTTGCAGAGCAGTTCGAAGGCAAAACCTTCACCGCTTAAGGCTGACTTTTCAAAAAAACCCGGCATTGCCGGGTTTTTTTATGGCCAAAACAAAAGCAACTGATGAATCTGTCTTTGCGCCAGCTAAGATCAATTACCTAAGGGTTTTATTTCATTCGACGGCTCAAGTTCAGCGGGTTTTGAACCGACACATTAGCCAGTGCAAAAGCCCCCAGATAGCGCCCTTTAAGACTATAAGCGACTCCTTCATCCCCATGACCACAGGCAAGTCGGCAAGAAATAAGGAATGACCTTTGAAGCTGGAATTCAAGAACAGCTTGTCGATCAAACTACTCAGGATCGTATTGCTCTGCGCATTGATCGTGGGCGGGGTTTTAGGTTGCGCGCAAATCGTGTTCGACGCCTACATCACTCGCCAAACGGTCACCGAAGACGCCAACCGAATCCTCAACATGTTTCGCGACCCCTCAACTCAGGCGCTGTACAGCCTAGACAAAGAAATGGCGATGCAGGTTGTTGAAGGGCTGTTTCAAGACAGCGCGGTGCACAAAGCATCTATCGGCCCGCCTAATGAAGCCGTGCTTGCCGAAAAAAACCGCCCCCTGCTGGACACGTCCAGTCGCTGGCTAACCGACTTGATTCTGGGCAAGGAACGTACATTCACAACAAGCTTGGTAGGCGCAAACCAAGAATATTACGGAGACTTGAGCATCACCTTCGATACCGCCACGTACGGACAAAGCTTCTTGACCAACGCTGGCGCCCTAATGCTTTCGGGGCTATTGCGCGCCTTGCTGATGAGCTTGGTGTTGTATCTGGTGTATCACTGGTTATTGACTAAACCTTTGTCAAACATAATCCAGCACCTCACTCGCATCAATCCTGACCACCCCAGCGAGCATTTGATCCCGCTCCTCAAAGGGCATGAAAACAATGAACTTGGACTCTGGGTTAACACCGCTAATCAGTTGCTAATCTCGATTGAGCGCAATACTCATTTACGCCATGAAGCTGAAAACTCTTTATTGCGCATGGCCCAATACGACTTTTTAACCGGGCTGCCGAACCGTCAGCAATTGCAAACCCAGTTGAGCAAGATCTTGGTGGATGCCAGCCGATCACAACGCCGAGTTGCCGTGCTGTGTGTCGGCCTTGATGATTTCAAAGGCATCAATGAGCAATTTGGGTATCAAACCGGCGATCAGTTGTTGCAAGCCCTAACCGACCGCATTCGCGCCCACAGCGGTAGCCTTGGTGCATTGGCGCGCTTGGGTGGCGATCAATTTGCGCTGGTGCAGGCGTACATCGAGCAGCCTTACGAATCTGCGGAGTTGGCGCAGTATATTTTGGACGACCTCGAAGCGCCGTTCAGTATCGAACAGCAAAACATTCGCCTGCGCGCCACTATCGGCATCACGCTGTTTCCTGAAGATGGCGACACTTCTGAGCAGTTGCTGCAAAAAGCCGAGCAAACCATGACCTTGGCCAAAAATCGCTCACGTGGCCGTTATCAGTTTTATATCGCCAGTGTGGACCGCGAAATGCGCCGCCGCCGAGAGCTGGAGAAAGACCTGCGCGACGCGTTGGCTTGCAACCAGCTGTACTTGGCCTATCAACCCCAAATTCGTTACAGCGACCATCGAGTTGTCGGCGTCGAAGCGTTATTGCGCTGGCATCATCCTGAACACGGTCTGATCGCGCCAGACCTGTTTATCCCGCTGGCCGAAGCCAATGGCAGCATTATTGCCATTGGCGAGTGGGTGCTGGACCAAGCTTGCAGTCAACTGCGCGAGTGGCACGATCAGGGGTTCACTGAGCTGCGCATGGCGGTCAATTTGTCGACCGTGCAATTGCATCACAGCGAGCTGCCACGCGTAGTCAATAATCTGTTGCAGGTCTACCGCTTACCCCCTGGCAGTTTGGAACTGGAAGTGACAGAAACCAGTTTGATGGAGGACATCACCACCGCAGCCCAGCATTTACTGAGCCTACGCCGCTCAGGAGCGCTTATTGCCATTGATGACTTCGGCACCGGTTATTCATCGCTGAGTTACCTCAAAAGCCTGCCACTGGACAAAATCAAGATCGACAAGAGCTTTGTGCAAGACCTGATTGACGATGACGACGACACCACGATCGTGCGCGCCATCATTCAACTGGGTAAAAGCTTGGGTATGCAAGTGATTGCCGAGGGCGTCGAAACCCTTGAGCAAGAAGCGTATGTGATCAGTGAAGGCTGCCATGAAGGCCAGGGCTATTTGTACAGCAAGCCTTTAAGCGCACGAGAGTTGAGCGCTTATTTGAAACAGGCCCAGCGCAATAGCGCGCCTAACACGTCTGTTTAGGCCGCGATTTTTTGCGACATCGCGGACATCAACGCCAGAGGCTTTAGCAAATAGGAAATATTTACAGTCGTAACCCTTTACATAAAATGCATATCTTTCGCATTATGTCGCACGTTTTGCGTGCCGTCGCATGCTTGTCCCACCTCTCGAAGCAGGATGTTCGCCCATGATTCGTATGCCCCTGGCTACCGCCAGTCTGCTGGCCATCGCTATTTCACTCGCCGGTTGCGGTGATCAAGACAAAGAAAAAACAGCCACAGCCCCCACGCCAGCGGCAGCGACTACTTCTGCTACGCCAGCCACGGATGCCAGCGCGACGAAAGTTGACGACGCCGCAGCCAAAGCTGTTGTCGGGCACTACGCAGACATCGTGTATGCCGTCTACAGCGACTCCGAGTCCACGGCTAAAACGCTGCAAACCGCTATCGACGCGTTCCTCGCCAAACCGAACGCCGATACGTTAAAAGCTGCACGTGAAGCCTGGGTTGCGGCGCGTGTGCCTTACCTGCAAAGCGAAGTGTTCCGCTTTGGCAACACCATCATTGATGACTGGGAAGGCCAAGTGAACGCTTGGCCGTTGGACGAAGGTCTGATCGACTACGTTGACACCAGCTACGCGGGCGCTCTGGGTAACCCAGGGGCGAATGCCAACATCATCGCCAACACTCAGATTCAAGTGGGCGAAGACAAAATCGACGTCACAGAAATCACCCCTGAAACCTTGGCCAGCCTCAATGAGCTGGGCGGTTCCGAAGCCAACGTAGCCACTGGCTACCACGCCATTGAGTTCCTGCTGTGGGGCCAAGACCTGAACGGTACTGGCCCAGGCGCGGGCAACCGCCCTGCTTCTGACTACCTAGAAGGCGAAGGCGCCACAGGCGGTCACAACGAACGCCGTCGTGCTTACCTCAAAGCGGTGACTCAACTGTTGGTGAACGACCTGAATGAAATGGTCGGCAACTGGGCGCCAAACGTTTCCGACAACTACCGCGCCACGCTCGAAGCTGAGTCCCCACAAAACGGCTTGCGCAAAATGCTATTCGGCATGGGCAGCCTGTCGTTGGGTGAACTGGCGGGTGAGCGCATGAAAGTGTCGCTAGAAGCCAACTCCCCCGAAGACGAGCAAGACTGCTTTAGCGACAACACCCATAACTCTCACTTCTACGATGCCAAAGGCATTCGTAACGTGTACTTGGGTGAGTACCTGCGCACTGACGGCACCAAAATGACCGGCCCGAGCCTGTCGTCGCTGGTCGTCGCAATTGACCCGGCCACTGACACCACGCTCAAGTCCGACTTGGCCGACACCGAAGCTAAAATCCAAGTCATGGTTGACCTCGCTAACAAAGGCGAGCATTACGACCAGTTGATCGCTGCCGGTAACGAATCGGGCAACCAAGTGGTACGTGACGCCATCGCTGCTCTGGTTAAGCAAACGGCTGCCATTGAGCAGGCCGCTGGCAAACTGGGCATCAGCGACCTGAACCCAGATAACGCTGATCACGATTTTTGATCTGCTGGGTTTAAGTGACTGATAGAAAAGGCGACCTTCGGGTCGCCTTTTTATAGGGCCCCCGGCGCCCATCGTCACAAACCCAAGTCAAAAGCACACTGTTGTTCACTCAAGAAACCAAACGTGTAAGAGCGAGCTTGCTCGCGATCTTTTGATCATTAACAGATCGCGAGCAAGCTCGCGTCTACAGGAGGTTTCTAGACCCTGCCGTTTCAAAAAACTTTATCCAGACAATACATATTAATAGCTTCTCCCCTGTACATAAGTGATGAAATCAAAACTCAACATTTACCGGATGAGAAAACATGGCTATTAACCCTACACCCTTTCAATTAAGCGGCACCCCTTTACTCCCCCCTAATCAAACAATGTCTCCCGGGCAGTATCTAATAACCGAAAACGGACGCTTTCGACTAGAGCTACAAGCTGATGGAAATTTGATTATTAAAGAAGGTGAAATTATTATTTGGACTGCGGATAACCATTAGGCTTATAGCAAAACTTTGCAGCGCAAAAAAATGCGTGAACACCTTCACTTCGTAATCAGCAATAGTGGTTTTCTTTATGACCCGTCCAGAAGACGCTTATGGATTGCTGAAAGCACTCATAGCATTGATAAATCGCTTTGGTATAACGCCTGCATGGTCATGCAAAACGATGGAAACTTGGTCATTTATGACCAACGTACAGGAAATCTTTGCTGGGCACGAACGGGCTTTACTCCAGGTCGTATGGCAAAAAGAACATTCAACGTGCTCAATATTTTACCTGACGGCAGACCGTACACTCTATGGGAATTTTAACTCCCCAACGATAAACCCTAACCCCACTCAACAAGTCGATTAGTTTTTAAAGGTAGCAGGAGGATATAAACAATAAGAACCATAAGGATCCGTCTGACATTTATAAGCAAGCTCCTCGCCGTGAGTCTTAGGAATAAAACAATCGTTTACACAACCAGAAAGCGTAAACAACATGTATATCGCTATGAGCAATTTCATATCAACTCCTTTTTTATGAAGTATACCTTTCTAAAAATTAATTACACTTCATCACTATCTGATTAATTTGTCAGAAATACCCATTGTATTACGGGTTCTTGTAGGACCTCACTCAATGCCAATCAGTCAAGCTGGTTGGCATTTTCAATCATGATCGACCAAAACTCTGGCCTCGACAGACCTCCCGCGTGGGCCCTATCTTTTTACGAATTAGGCTGTCGGCCTCCACCAAACGCTAATCCCTCTTATTTCTAATCACCTTCCCTGATAAACTTTCGCCCCTCGATTTTGCTGACTGATCTGGACGTTTGATGCCCTCGTTGCCTCTGCGACTGTCTTTGCTGCTGGCCTTAGGCCTTGCTGGCTGTGATGAGGCGCCGCGTTTTACTCAACCTGAGCCTGGCGAAGCCCGCTCTGGCGGGGCTGCGACGGTGCACAAAACTGATCACAATGCGTTTTCCATGCCTTCTGCCAACCTTTCGCCCACCCGGCGTCTGGATTTCAGCGTAGGGAACAGTTTTTTTCGAAGCCCTTGGGTGATTGCGCCCTCCACCACCACGGCGCGTGATGGTCTGGGCCCGCTGTTCAATACCAATGGCTGCCAAAACTGTCATATCAAAGACGGCCGCGGCCATCCTCCGCTGCCAGATGCCAAAAATGCAGTTTCGATGTTAGTGCGTCTGTCGATTCCCAACGAACCTACTTACGCCAAATTGATCGAGCAAACCGGCATCGTTCCTGAGCCGGTGTATGGTGGCCAGTTGCAGGACATGGCGGTTCCCGGTGTGGCGCCAGAGGGTAAGGTTCGGGTCGACTACCAACCTGTATCGGTGCGTTTTAAGGACGGTACTGAAATCGAATTGCGTAAACCCAGCCTGCAGATCACCCAACTGGGGTATGGGCCAATGCATCCCGAAACCCGCATGTCGGCACGTATTGCTCCACCGATGATTGGTTTGGGCCTGCTTGAGGCGATTCCCGATGAGGCGATTCTGGCCAATGCGGCGAACAATCGTCGTGACGGCATCAATGGGCGCCCCAATCAAGTGTGGGATGACGCACAGCAGAAAACTGTTTTAGGTCGTTTTGGCTGGAAAGCAGGTCAACCGAACCTCAACCAACAAAATGTTCACGCCTTTTCTGGTGATATGGGGCTCACTACCCGCTTAAGACCGTTTGATGATTGCACGCCCGCGCAAACCGCCTGCTTGGAAGCACCGAACGGTAACGGACCAGACGGCGAACCCGAGGTCAGTGACAACATTTTACGTCTGGTGGAGTTTTACACGCGTAACCTCGCCGTACCGGCACGTCGCGATGCCGGCTCAGCGCAGGTGCTGGCGGGTAAAAACCTGTTCTATCAGGCCGGTTGCGTGTCATGCCATACGCCCAAGTTCACCACTTCGGCTAACGCCGCTGAACCCGAGCTGGCCAATCAGGTCATTTATCCGTACAGCGATTTACTGTTACACGACATGGGCCCCGGACTTGCCGATAATCGGACCGAGTACGCGGCCTCAGGCAGCGATTGGCGGACCCCGCCGCTGTGGGGCATTGGTTTGACCCAAGCGGTGAGCGGCCACACTCAGTTTTTACACGATGGTCGTGCACGTAACTTACTGGAAGCCGTGTTGTGGCATGGCGGCGAGGCGGAACCCGCCAAACAACAGGTATTGCAATTTAATGCCGAGCAACGCGCTGCGTTGCTGGCGTTCCTGAATTCTCTTTAACGTTTATAAGATCGGGGACCCCGACATGTTTCGACCCAAGCTTTTGTTCACCAGCCTTGCAGCTATCGCCTTGGCAGCCTGCTCGCCTCAAGATCAGCAAGCCGTCACCTCGGCCGCTATCGCCAAACAGGTGATTTTGCCGACTTACAGCCGCTGGGTTGACGCCGACCGCCAACTGGCAGTCAGTGCGCTGGCCTACTGTGAAGGCAAAGAGTCACTCGAAACGGCTCGCGCCGACTTCTTACATGCACAAAAAGCTTGGGCGCAACTGCAACCGCTGTTGATCGGCCCACTGGCCGAAGGCAATCGCTCGTGGCAAGTGCAGTTCTGGCCGGACAAAAAGAATCTGGTCGGACGCCAAGTGGAACAACTGGTTATTGCTCAGCCGCAGATTGATGCCGCCACACTGACCAAATCCAGCGTTGTCGTGCAAGGTCTGTCGGCTTATGAATACATTCTGTTCGACAGCAATATCGACTTGGCTGACGCCACTCAGAAAGCCCGCTACTGCCCATTGCTGACCGCCATTGGCGAGCATCAAAAACAGTTGGCTGAAGACATTCTGGCGGGCTGGAACAGCACTGACGGTATGTTGGCGCAAATGACCAAGTTCCCAAACCAGCGCTACGCTGACTCTCACGAGGCCATCGCTGATTTACTCCGCGTGCAAGTGACCGCACTCGATACCCTGAAAAAGAAGCTCGGCACTCCAATGGGCCGTCAGAGCAAGGGCATCCCGCAACCCCTGCAAGCCGATGCATGGCGCAGTCAGGCGTCATTACAGAGCTTGGCAGCCAGTCTCGCCGCGGCTCAGACTGTGTGGGCTGGCGTCGACAACAAAGGGCTGCGCGGGTTGTTGCCTGCCGAACAAAAGCCGCTGGCAGAGAAGATCGACGCCGCGTACGCCACGTCCCTTAAGTTGCTCAACGATAACCAGCGCTCCCTCAACGAACTGCTGGCTGACGACGCTGGCATCGCGCAACTAAATGCCATCTATGACAGCCTCAATGTGGTCCACCGTCTGCACGAAGGCGAACTGGCCAAGGCGCTGGGCATTCAATTGGGCTTTAACGCCAACGACGGCGACTGATAAAGGATGGTTCGATGATGCGCAGACAAGCTCTCAAGCTCGGCGGCTTACTGCTGAGCGCCATCACTTTGGGTGGCTGGTCGCTGTCTAAACAAGGCCGCAGCCCGCTGCTCTTGAGTGCCCGCGACGATGTGGACGGAAATCACTTTGCAGTGGGTTACCGACTGGACGGCACTCAAGTGTTTAGCACTCAGGTCGGCCAGCGCTGCCATGACATCATCAACCACCCAACGCTGCCTATTGCACTGTTTGTCGCGCGACGTCCTGGCACGCAAAGTTACTTGATCAGCCTCAAGGATGGGCAGTTGTTGCAAACGATCACCTCACAGCCTAATCGCCACTTTTATGGCCATGCCGTGATTCATAAAGACGGCGAGTGGCTGTACACCACCGAGAATGATACCCGCGATCCGGGCCGTGGCGTGCTAGGGGTTTATCGCTTTGAAGGCGAGCGCCTGATCCACAGTGGCGAAATCCCAACCCATGGCGTGGGGCCGCACCAAGTGTCGTGGATGCCTGATGGCGAAACCCTAGTGGTGGCCAATGGCGGTATCCGCACAGAAGCCGAAAGCCGGGTTGAGATGAACCTTAACGCGATGGAACCCAGCCTCGTGTTGATGCAACGAGACGGTAAGTTGCTGAGCAAAGAAACATTGAGCCAGCAAATGAACAGCGTGCGTCATCTAGGGATTGCCACTGACGGCACCATCGTCGCGTGTCAGCAGTTTATGGGCGAGGCTAATCAACTGTCCGAGTTGTTGGCTATTAAGCGTCCCGGTCAACCGTTTGAGCCCTTCCCGGTCGCTGAGCAGCAATTGCGGGCTATGGGTCACTACACGGCCAGTGTGGCAGTACACAGCCAATTGCGCTTAGTGGCGTTGACGGCACCGCGGGGTAACCGGTTCTTTATCTGGGACCTAGACAGTGGCACATTGCGACTGGATGCCCCACTGCCGGACTGCGCGGGTGTGGGTACGGTGGAAGATGGGTTTGTCGTGACGTCAGGGCAAGGTCGGTGCCGGTTTTATGACTGCCGCAAACATGAACTGACTGCCGAACCTTTGGATTTACCGTCTGGGCTATGGGACAACCATCTGCACGTTATTTAAAGCTAAATTTTTTGCCGTTGCAGGCTGCGATGGAGTGCGCAGCGCCCCTGTTATTGAAGGTCATGTGGCTCTTATTGCAGCCTACGGCAGCGAATACTACAAGCGCTTGTGTTCAAGGCCGCAAGCCTTGCTTCATCCCATACATAAACAGCAATAGCTCATGATCGGGCTGTGCGTCCAAGGTGACTTTCGCCACCCGTGGAAGCGGGCATTGCGCACCTGATTTCGCACTGCTTAATACCTGCATCACTGGCGGCTGCCACGCAGCCATCGCCACAGTGGCAACGGCCAAAGAGCCCAGCAAAAACAAACCTCGTGCTATTTCTCGCTTCATCACCGTAACCCTTTGATGGCACTGCCAAACACCTTTTCATAAAAGTAGTTCAGTTTCTTCCAGTCGTCGGTGTTCCACGACGAATGGCGGCGCAACTGTTTGAGGTCGTGCGAGGCAGCCTTGCGAGCCGTCAGACGTTGCCGGCTTTTTTCAAGGTCCAGCAGAGCCACATCAACTTGAGCGCTGTCGCCCTTGCCCGTTACTCGAACAAACACATGTTTGGCATACAGGCAGCCATGCTGCCAACGTCCTAAATGCATACGCGCCAAGGTTTGAGCGATGGTTTCAAGTACCCGATCATGGACAGCCTCACCGTGAGCTTCGCGCTCGCCGGCAGCGTACCAGCTGTCTATTTCAATAAAATTTTCCAGTGCAGCCGTCACCAACAATGCACGCCACTCTTTATCCGCACCTTGTTGCGCCCCGCAATACACCAATTGCGGAACACCCACTGACAGGCGATTGAATGCGAGCAATGCGTCGCGCTCGCGCAATACTGTCGGCCTGCCCATTGGGTAACGCCAACTGCGATAGGTATGACCTACCTGACGTTTTACATAGAGCAAGCGGCCCTGAGCCTCGTGAATCCGCTGCACCCCACTTTCACCACCACGACGTTGATTCGGTTCCTCAACCCACTCGCCTTGTTGCTGCCAGTAAAACTCAAAGCGTTGTTCAGTCGCAGTGTGGGGAGGAGGTACGGATTCAACAGTCATAGGTGATCTCTTGCGTAATAAGTAAACCCGCTGCGAATCAATACCGCGCCACCTTAAGCGGGAGAACGTTCGCATCAAGTCATCATTAGGTGAAAAATTTGTACGAGTGCATCTATAAGCGCTGTAGGGTTTTACAGACGCAGGACGCTGGCTCGGGGCCACTCTACGGACTAATTAAGCGCAGGGAAAGTGGCCTACAGACGGTAGGCCACGAATGGGCGTCTCAGGTGTGAATAGGATTGAGTTCCACATAGAAACGGCAACCATTAGGTTCCATGGTGGTTAACTCGACTCTCCAGCCTTGGCTGTCGCAGATCCGCTGTACCAATGACAGCCCTAGCCCAAGCCCTTCGCCACGCTTTTCACTACCACGAACAAAAGGTTGAAACATTGCCTGGCGCTTTTCTTCGGGAATCCCGACACCACTGTCCTCAACCACAAACCCGGTAGGTTCAAGGCTCAACCGAATGAACCCAGTGTCGGTGTAATGCAGGGCATTGCGCAGCAGGTTGCCCATCACTGCATGCAAGAACGTCGCGTTGTAGCGGGTATCGAGTGGGTTACCTGCGTCATAGATCAGGGTCAGCCCTTTGGCCTCGATAGGCCCGCGCCACAAGCTAATCAACCCCTCAGCCACAGTGGTCAGGGTGACCGTCGGCGAGATGTTGGAATCTTCATGCTGCGCTCGAGCCAGCATAAGGAAGGTCTGTACCAATTCGCGCATTTCTTCGCAGGCGCGGGAAATACGCTCTACTTGCGAGCGACTGCGCTGATCCAATGATGGGCTTTCTAGCAACAGCTCACATGAACTGGCCAGCACCATCAATGGCGTACGCAGTTCATGGCTCACGTCACTGGTGAACAACCGTTCACGGCTCAAGGTGTCACGCAGCCGACCCAAGGTGGCATCAAAAGCCACTGCCAGCTCACCTACTTCATCGGCCGCATAGTCGGGGGCCAAGGGCGGTGCCAGCCCCAACAGCTGTTCACGATGACGCACTTGGCGGGCCAGTCGCACGACCGGGGCCATCACTCGGCGCGCCAGCACCCAGCCAAGAAAGACCGCCAGCGCCAGCGCCAGCACAAACCCGACTAGGACTACAGCAAACAGCACGCGCTCACGTTCTTCGAAATCGCTTTGGTCTTGCAGTAACACGTAGCGTCGCCCGTCGACCACATCGACCATGGCGTGATAAGACAACTGGTCGCGGAACACCTCATGAAAACCCGGTTCCAGATGACGCAGGTCTTTGGGCAGGGCGAAGTCACCACGCCCACCGCTGTAGTAAAACAGTTGGTCGGGCTCAGGCCGATGGTTCCAGTCACTGACGTTGTCCATCAACAGCAAACGCTGTAGATCCCCGCCCAAGCCTGCTGAAATCAGTTTTTCCTCAACCAAGTGCACGGTTGCAACAATCCCCATCGCAAACGTTCCGGCCACCAGCGCACTCATCAGCGCGAACGCGATGATGATGCGCTGGGCAAGGCTTTGTTTAAACTCCATCACGACTCTCGGCGAGGCGATAACCCACACCATGCACCGTTTGCAGTAGCGGCTTATCGAACGGTTTGTCGATCACTTGGCGTAGCTGGTGAACGTGACTGCGCAAGCTATCGCTGTCTGGGCAATCGTCGCCCCACAGGGCTTCTTCAAGGACTTCACGGCGCAGCACATGTGGGCTTTTTTGCATTAAAACGGCCAATAGTTTTAAACCTACTGGGTTGAGTTTGAGCATGCGTCCTTCACGGGTCACTTCAAGGGTGTCGAGGTCGTAACGCAAGTCGCCGACCTGTAGCTCACGACGACCACCGCCTTGAGCGCGGCGCAGGACAGCCTCAATCCGGGCCGCCAGCTCAGATAAAGCAAAAGGTTTGAGTAGATAGTCGTCAGCACCAGACTTGAAGCCTTGCAGGCGATCGTCCAACTGGTCACGGGCCGTTAGCATGATCACTGGCGTATCTCGGCGCGCGTCTTCACGCAGTCGCTTGCACAAGGTGTAGCCGTCGATACCCGGCAGCATGATATCGAGCACGATCAAGTCATAATGCTCGGTCGCGGCCAAGTGCAGCCCAGACAAGCCGTCCTGCGCGCAGTCAACGGTATACCCCTTAAGCCCTAGGTAGTCCGCCAGATTGGCGAGGATATCGCGATTGTCTTCAACCAATAAAATTCGCATGGGCATTTTTCTCCGTACGCAGTTACGGCCATCTTGGCCCCGGCAGCTTAAGGCCAAGAACCGCTGAGAGCCAGCATTGGAGGGTCTTAACGCGATTAAGTTAATAGCGTGGCCACTTTAACGACTCTTTCACTAAAAGCTCACAAATGTCATACAGTCGCGTGCGCATACTTGTCTTGGCACAGTTTTGGGCGCTCGTTTGGTGAAAGGTTAAAAGGCAAAAGATCGCAGCCTGCGGCAGCTCCCCGGCGCGCAGGGTACTTTCTTTAGCCACAAAAAACCCCGCCTGATCACTCAGGCGGGGTTTTTGCGTAGCGGGGTAAGGCTGGCTTACATCATGCCGCCCATACCACCCATGCCGCCCATGTCTGGCATGCCGCCAGCTGCTGGCTTGTCTTCTTGGATCTCAGCGATCATCGCCTCAGTGGTGATCATCAGGCTGGCAATCGAAGAAGCTGCTTGCAGAGCCGAACGAGTCACTTTAGCTGGGTCAAGAATACCCATTTCGATCATGTCGCCGTATTCGCCAGTGGCAGCGTTGTAACCGTAGTTACCCGAACCCTGCTTCACTTTATCGACAACTACGCTTGGCTCGTCGCCGGAGTTGGCAACGATCTGACGCAGTGGTGCTTCAACAGCACGACGCAGCAGAGTGATACCCACGTTCTGGTCAGCGTTATCGCCTTGCAGATCAGAGATAGCTTGCAGAGCACGAACCAGTGCCACGCCACCGCCAGGTACCACGCCTTCTTCAACGGCTGCACGGGTAGCGTGCAGGGCGTCTTCAACGCGGGCTTTTTTCTCTTTCATTTCAACTTCGGAACCAGCGCCAACCTTGATCACTGCAACGCCGCCCGACAGCTTGGCCAGACGCTCTTGCAGTTTTTCACGGTCGTAGTCAGAAGTGGTATCAGCCACTTGAGCACGGATCTGAGTCACACGCGCTTGGATGTCTGCTTCAACGCCAGCACCGTCGATGATGGTGGTGTTTTCTTTAGACAGAATGACGCGCTTGGCGTTACCCAGGTGCTCCAGAGTGGTGCTTTCTAGGCTCAGGCCGATCTCTTCGGAGATAACGGTACCGCCAGTCAGAACAGCGATGTCCTGCAGCATTGCTTTGCGACGATCGCCGAAGCCCGGCGCTTTAACAGCAGCCACTTTAACGATACCGCGCATGTTGTTCACAACCAGAGTCGCCAAGGCTTCGCCTTCAACGTCTTCAGCTACGATCAGCAATGGACGGCCAGCTTTGGCAACAGCTTCCAGAACTGGCAGCATTTCGCGGATGTTGGAGATCTTTTTGTCAACCAACAGGATCAGCGGGCCGTCCAGCTCAGCCACCATGGTGTCTGGCTTGTTAACGAAGTAAGGGGACAGGTAGCCACGGTCAAACTGCATGCCTTCTACAACAGACAGTTCGTTTTCTAGGCCCGAGCCTTCTTCAACAGTGATCACGCCTTCTTTACCGACTTTTTCCATGGCTTCGGCAATAATGTCGCCGATGGAGCTGTCGGAGTTGGCAGAGATAGTACCAACTTGAGCGATTGCTTTGCTGTCTGCGCACGGCTTGGACAGTTGACGCAGCTCTTTAACAATGGCGATGGTCGCCTTGTCGATACCGCGCTTCAAGTCCATTGGGTTCATGCCGGCAGCGACGGCTTTCAGGCCTTCGTTGACAATCGACTGAGCCAGAACGGTTGCAGTAGTTGTACCGTCACCAGCGTCATCGTTAGCACGGGAAGCAACGTCTTTAACCAGCTGCGCGCCCATGTTTTCGAAACGATCTTTCAGCTCGATTTCTTTAGCGACCGAAACACCGTCTTTAGTGATAGTCGGAGCGCCGAAGCTCTTCTCGATGATCACGTTACGGCCTTTAGGGCCCAGTGTTGCTTTTACTGCGTCAGCCAGGACGTTTACGCCGGCGAGCATTTTTTTACGGGCGGAATCGCCGAATTTAACTTCTTTAGCAGCCATGTTCGTTCTTCCTTAAATACTTTGTAGTAACGGAAAAGGAGCGGAAAATCAGCCTTCGATAACAGCGAGAATCTCGTTCTCAGCCATTACCAATAGGTCTTCGCCGTCGACTTTTACAGTGTTGCTGCCGGAGTAAGGGCCGAACACAACCTTGTCACCCACTTTCACGGCCAGCGCACGCACTTCACCGTTGTCCAGAACGCGGCCAGTGCCCACAGCAATGACTTCACCGCTGTTAGCTTTCTCGGCAGCCGAACCAGGCAGAACGATACCGCCAGC
This sequence comes from Pseudomonas endophytica, assembly GCF_001411475.1. Taxonomy (GTDB): domain Bacteria; phylum Pseudomonadota; class Gammaproteobacteria; order Pseudomonadales; family Pseudomonadaceae; genus Aquipseudomonas; species Aquipseudomonas endophytica. The sequence continues at coordinate 37,829 of NZ_LLWH01000001.1, forward strand.
GGTTTTCTTTTCTTCTTCGCTGCGACGGATAACGACGCGATCATGCAGAGGACGAAGCTTCATTGTCGATCTCTCCTAAAGGTGTGTTCATCGGCCGGTGTCAATACCGGCTGGGTTTACAAGTCCGGAAATGCCGGGTGTTAATCGCTTAAGGGTCCCTGCTGTTGCCAGCAAAACCCTGCGGTGCCAGTTACATAAGGGCGCATCCAGTGATTACAAGAGCAGCCTTATGAAATTTTTTAACCTTTCGCACAACCCAAAAACGAACACGGCACCTTAAGTGCCGTGCTACAGCGGTTGATAGATAAAATTTACTTATCCCGATGCTCAAACTCGCCTTCAATCACATTGGGCTCACGACCCACTGGTTGATGCGTGCCGGGACGACGCGAAGCTTCAAACTCTTCAGCAAACGCTCGCTGACGAATCGCCTGTTCTTCTGCGCGTTTGCGCAAGCGATTGACCAAGAAATGGCGAACTGGCGGGAACAGCAACAACAGACCTGCGATGTCGCTGATAAAGCCTGGTAGCACTAACAAGCCGCCACCCAACGCCAGCATCAGACCTTGAAGCATTTGTTGAGCCGGCAACTCACCACGGTTCAGACTCTCACGCGCACTTAAAGCGGTGGCCAAACCCGCAACGCGTACTACCAGAACCCCGAGCAGGGAGCCGGCGATAATCAGCAACAACGCCGGGAAAAACCCGATAGCGGTGCTGACCTTAAAAAAGACGTACAGCTCTAGCACTGGAAACAACAGAAAGAGCAATAAAAAAGCGCGCATCAAATGGTTCCTCTCCGGAAGAATGTCTTCCAACACAGCTTAGATGACGGCGCGACTTTCTGAATTCAAGGTTGTGCGCTTTATTTTTTAGGCCATTCGCTTGCGCGGGCCAAAAGAACCAAGGCTTCGCGCACCTGTGTCGAAGTATTACAAGGTTCTGGAAACCCCAACCAATACAAACTTTGACCGATGCGTAAATGCATCCCCTCGCTATCTAAGCCGACCAGTTTAGCGGGCTCGGTGCTTGGCAGCCCGGCCAGCTCAACGTAATGAGCGATGGCGTTAGCGTGATCTTCGTTCATATGATCGACCATGCGCACCTCGACTTTACCGGCAAAAGGATTGGCCAAGGACACTTGATCGACCCAGTGAATAGCACCAAACCCGCCGATATAACGATGACGAACCGGGTTCAGTACCCAGAAATCGAAGTCGTGGGCGGTGTGATAGCTTTGCGACTCAGGAAAGTAGCGGTAATAACGCTCAGCGGCCGCCTCAATGGCTACTGGTTCGACCAGTTGCTCGGCGTTTGCCAAGTAGGTCAAGCGTCCAACCGCCTGCACATCTTCTGCGCCACGTTCGCCTACCATCAATGAGCACTTGGGATCTTTGCGCAAGTTGTGGGTGTGCTGGGCGATTCGACTGATCAGTATTAAGGGGCGTCCCTGCTCATCCAGGCAATAAGGCACCACCGATCCGAAGGGAAAGCCTGGCATCGCCTTGGAATGTGTGGCTAGCGCTCCACGGTATTCCTTGAGCAATAATTCTCGGGCATGCTTGGCAACTTCAACGCTCAACTTATGACTCCTTAATAAAAATCCGTCGAAACGGTCGAGATCAGGGCACACATGCAACTAAAAGATAAAGTAATCATTATCACTGGCGGCTGCCAAGGGCTCGGTCGCGCCATGGCTGAATATCTGGCAGCCAAGGGCGCAAAACTAGCGCTGGTCGACTTGAACTCGCAAAGACTTGAACAGGCCGTTGCGGCCTGCCAAGCCCACGGGGTCCAGGCACGTGCTTATTTGTGCAATGTGGCGGATGAAGAGCAGGTTACACAAACTGTGGGCCAAATAGCTGATGACTTTGGCGCGATCAATGGTTTGGTGAACAACGCGGGGATTTTGCGTGACGGCCTTTTAGTGAAAGTGAAGGACGGCGTACTCAGCAAAATGAGCCTAGCGCAGTGGCAGGCCGTTATCGACGTCAACCTCACTGGGGTTTTTCTTTGCACCCGCGAAGTGGCGGCCAAGATGATCGAGTTGAATTGCCAGGGCGCAGTGATCAATATTTCTTCGATTTCGCGCGCAGGCAACATCGGGCAGACCAACTACTCAGCAGCCAAAGCGGGTGTCGCGGCAGCAACCGTGACTTGGGCTAAAGAGCTGGCGCGATATGGTATTCGAGTGGCGGGGATCGCTCCAGGCTTTATCGAAACCGAAATGGCGCTGAGCATGAAGCCAGAAGCCCTTGAGAGAATGACCTCAGTTATCCCGCTGAAACGCATGGGCAAGGTCGAGGAAATAGCCCATTCAGCGGCGTATATCTTTGAAAACGATTATTACAGCGGACGCATTCTGGAACTGGACGGCGGCTTGCGGATTTAAGCAGGCTCGTCTGCATGAGCTGCCTATGGCTGCGATTTTGTGAGCTTATTAAAGCTAAAGATCGCAGCCTGCGGCAGCTCCTGCACTTATAAGTCGCGCAACCTAATGCTTCGTAGGAGCTGCCGAAGGCTGCGATCTTCTGATCTAAACAAGCAAAAGGTCGTTACCACAGAATGCCAAAGCCCGCGGTGTAACGGGTTTTATTGAGCGCGTTATCTTGACCGCTGTCACTGCCAATCAAGTCTTTTTCAGCTTTCAAGTTGAGTGATGCCCACTCGGTAACTTTGTAACGCAAGCCAATTTCAGCATCTAGGCTGTAATCGGAGTCTCCACCCAACGGCTTGCCCAACTCACCGTTGGTAAAGATCGACACAGTTTTGCCGACCAAATAACGGTTGTAATCCCACTTCATGGCTAACGAATAAAAATTACTTTTGCTGCCATCGGAGTATTCATAGTCGGTGCGGTTTAGCAGTGAACCCAGCGAAAATGCGCCGAGCTCATCATCCCAAAACTGATAACCAGGGCCAGTACCTACAGTACGCTGGCGAGAAATGTCTTCAACTCTGTCGCGGGTGTAACCCAAGCGGCCCTGCCAGTACCACTTCTCATCAATAAAGTGGTCTAGCGCATATTCGGCGTTCCAGTTGTCAGTGGTGACCACATCGTTCTGGAACTCACGGTTATAGGACGCTTCGGCGTTATGCCGCCATGCACCGTGGCGAGCCGTGGTTTTGAGGTCGATGTCATAATCGTCGGTGTCTTTGTCGGCCCGCTTGTAGTCCAGCGCGACATCGACATTACCTTTCCAGACCAAGTCTTCGATTACTGGTTTGGGCTTGACCATTTGCTGGATACTGGCCAGCTCCACGGTTCTAGGGGCTTCGCCATTCGCCAAAATAACTTTGCCGTCTTCGGCTGCTTTCAACGACTTGGCTTTTTCGCCCGCGTACGCATCTTGTTTGACAAGTAACTCTTGATCGCTTTCTAGGGTTTTGACTTGCTTCCAGTCAATGGGAATGGCACCCGCATACTCGGTCTGAATGAGTAATTTACCCCCGTCAAAGACTTTGATCTTGCCGCTCAGCCGATCACCGTTCTTTAACCAGACCGTATCGGCAAGTACTGGCGTGGACACATTTAAGACGGCAAGGCATAACAGGGTTCTGGGCAACATAAGCAGATGTGAAACTCGGGTTTACTGAAGATGACGGCATTATCCAGTAGGACACGCCCCGGGCAAAGAAAGACCCGGTGTTTACCTTGTAGTTCCTTTGCTACAGTTCGCGACGGAAACGTCTGGATCTTCAACGCATTGAAATCACGCCATGAATTCAACAGATAGTCCATTGCCAACACCGGCCGAGCTTCGCCGCACAGCCCTCTACTCGACCTTGATGCAGGTGCCGAGCGGCAAAGTAGTGACTTATGGTCAACTGGCCGAGCTGGCGGGTCTGGGTCGAGCGGCACGCTGGGTGGGGCGCACGCTGGGCCAACTGCCTGAAGACACCCGGCTGCCTTGGCATCGTGTACTGGCTGCGGGCGGAAGAATCAGTTTGCCAGCTGGCAGCCTTAGCGGTGATGAACAACGAGCGCGTCTGCGCAGCGAAGGATTAAGCATTTTTAATAATCGGGTGGATATACAACGTCATGGCTGGCGCCCGATAGAGCACTGCGGTTAGAGTGCGCCCTTTGTTTCCGTAATCAAAGGCAGACTCGAGTCCATGCCCCGTAAAACCTGGCGCGAAGCGCTAGCTGCCTATTCCAGCCCCTCAACCCTTGTACTGTTATTGCTCGGTTTCGCCGCCGGTTTACCGTACATGCTGGTGTTTTCAACGCTTTCTGTCTGGTTACGCGAAGCCGGTGTTGCGCGAGAAACCATTGGTTATGCAAGCCTGATCGGTTTGGCCTATGCCTTCAAGTGGGTCTGGTCGCCGCTGCTCGACCAGTGGCGTCTGCCACTGCTAGGAAGGCTCGGCCGACGCCGTTCTTGGCTGGTGCTTTCACAGACACTGGTGATCCTCGGCCTGATCGGCATGGGCTTCTGTGACCCGCAAAACCATCTCTCATGGTTGATTGCCATTGCCGTAATTGTGTCATTTGCTTCGGCCACCCAAGACATCGCCATCGACGCCTACCGCTTGGAAATCGCAAGCGACAACCGTCAAGCCGCTCTCGCCGCGAGCTATATGTCGGGTTACCGGGTCGCGGCTCTGCTGGCCACGGCAGGCGCACTATTTTTTGCCGAAGGTTTCGGCTCTACCGGCTTTAATTACAAGCACTCTGCTTGGACTGGCACCTATGTCTTGTTCGGCCTGCTCATGGTGCCGGCGCTCATCACCACCTTTGTCATGCGCGAACCCCCGGTGACGCTGCGCACCCAGTTGTCGGCGGGACGCTACAGCTTTGTCCATCAACTGGCCTCTGTTTTCGTTCTGATTGTGTTGCTGGTGTCTGTACCGGCGATGTTCACCCAGCTTTACAACACTGACTTTGCGGGCGTGCTATTCGAAGGCATGAGCCCGATGACATTGCTGATGGAAGATCGCGCCTTCTTGCGCGCCATCCTTTACACCCTGTTGACGGCCATGTGCCTGTCATCCATAGGGCGACGCGGGCTCGCGCCGGTACTCACGCCGGTCAATGACTTTATCGTGCGTTATCGTTGGCAGGCGCTGTTACTGCTCGGGCTGATTGCCACCTACCGTATGTCTGACACGGTCATGGGCGTTATGGCCAACGTGTTCTATATCGACCAAGGCTTCACCAAAGACCAGATCGCTGGGGTGAGCAAGATTTTTGGCCTTTTCATGACCCTGTTCGGCGCAGGCATGGGCGGCTTGCTGATTGTGCGCTTCGGTATTTTGCCGATTCTGCTGATTGGCGGTGCCGCGTCCGCTGCGACCAATCTGCTCTTTATGCTGCTGGCCGACATGGGTCCCAATCTGAACATGCTGATTGTCACGATTTCACTCGACAATTTCAGCTCCGGGCTCGCTACTTCAGCGTTTGTCGCCTATCTGTCTAGCCTCACCAACCTCAAGTTTTCTGCCACCCAGTACGCACTTCTCAGCTCAATCATGCTGCTGCTGCCGCGTTTGATGGGCGGTTATTCAGGGGTGCTGGTCGAGAAGTTCGGTTATCACACTTTCTTTATTATCACCGCCATCATGGGCATCCCAACGCTCTTGTTGATCAGCCTGCACTGGTATCAAGAAAACCGTAAAGCGCGCTTGAACCCTACGCTAGATCTCGAAAAACACCCCGAATAAACCTTAGGGCCGCTCCCTTGTCATTCCAAACAATGGCACGGGAAAGCCCCTCTGGCACATGCCTCCCCCTACGGCCTGTACGCAATCCGCTCTCGCCCGTACAATGGCCAGTCAAATTTAGTCATCAGCAACGGCAACGACTACCCATGCGCACCAGTCAATATTTGCTCGCCACACAAAAAGAAACGCCTTCGGACGCGGTCGTTATCAGCCATCAGCTGATGCTGCGCGCCGGCATGATTCGCAAACTAGCCTCCGGCCTGTACACATGGCTGCCCATGGGCCTGCGGATCATGCGCAAAGCTGAAGCCATTGTTCGCGAAGAAATGAATGCTGCAGGCGCTTTGGAAGTGCTGATGCCGAGCATCCAGCCAGCTGAATTGTGGCAAGAGTCCGGTCGCTGGGAAGAGTACGGCCCGGAGCTGCTGCGCCTTAAAGATCGCCACGGTCGTGAGTTTTGCGTGGGCCCAACCCACGAAGAGGTCATCACCGACCTGTGCCGCAACGAGCTAAACAGCTACAAGCAGTTGCCGATCAATCTGTACCAGATCCAAACCAAGTTCCGTGACGAGATCCGCCCACGCTTCGGCTTGATGCGTGGCCGTGAATTCATCATGAAGGACGCTTATTCGTTCCACGCCGATCAAGCGTCGCTGCAAGTCACTTATGACCGCATGCATCAGGCTTACTGCAACGTGTTCACCCGCCTGGGCTTGAAGTTCCGCCCAGTAGAGGCCGACAACGGCTCCATCGGCGGCGCTGGCTCCCACGAGTTCCACGTACTGGCCGAATCCGGTGAAGACGATATCGTATTCAGCAATGGCTCCGAATACGCAGCCAACATCGAAAAGGCCGAAGCGATCCCAGCCGAAACCTCTCGTGCTGCAGCCACTGAAGAGCTGCGCCTGATTGATACGCCTGACGCCAAAACCATTGCTCAATTGGTAGAGGGCTACAACCTGCCAATCGAAAAAACCGTCAAGACCCTGATCGTTCATGCGGCCGAAGAAGGCAAGCTGATCGCGCTGGTGATTCGTGGCGATCACGACCTGAACGAAATCAAGGCCGGCAACCACCCATTGGTGGCCAGCCCACTGAGCATGGCGTCGGATGCAGAGCTGCGTGATGCAATCGGCGCCGGTGCTGGCTCCTTGGGCCCGCTCAACCTGCCATTGCCTTGCATCATCGACCGTTCAGTTGAGCTGATGAGCGACTTTTCCGTAGGCGCCAACATCGACGACAAGCATTACTTTGGCGTGAACTGGGAGCGTGATCTGCCTGTCCCAACCGTCGCCGACCTGCGCAACGTGGTGGCTGGCGACCCAAGCCCGGACGGTAAGGGCACACTGGAAATCAAACGCGGTATTGAAGTGGGCCACATCTTCCAGTTGGGTAACAAGTACAGCGAGGCGATGAAATGCCAAGTGCTGGGCGAAAACGGTAAGCCTGTGACTCTGGCTATGGGTTGCTATGGCATTGGCGTTTCTCGTGTGGTGGCAGCGGCCATTGAGCAGAACAACGACGAGCGCGGCATTATCTGGAGTGATGCTTTAGCGCCTTTCCAGATCGCCCTGGTCCCCCTGCGCTACGAAACCGAAGCCGTACGCGAAGCCACGGATGCTCTTTATGCTCAGTTAACCGCCGCAGGTTTTGAAGTGCTGCTGGATGACCGAGACAAAAAAACCAGCCCGGGGATCAAATTCGCAGACATGGAACTGATCGGTATTCCGCATCGGATCGTTGTCAGTGATCGCGGCTTGGCCGAAGGTAATTTGGAGTACAAGGGCCGCACCGAAGCCCAAGCCCAAGCCCTTCCCGTTGCAGACGTTCTGGCTTTCCTTCAGGCACGTATCCATCGCTGAATCTACATAGAGACACCATGTTCAATCGAAGTACTTTGACGGGCGCCGCCACATGCGGCGCCCTGCTGTTGAGCGGCTGCGCCAATCACATGTCCCAACGCAGCGAGCATGAAGAGCGCGTCGAGCGCAAACTGCTCGCGCACACCCTGCAAATTGATGTCGGCTCACCTTCTGTAATGGAGCTGCCGCAACGCCGTGTGCGCATCAATGAACAAAAGACTTTTGAAGTCACTGAGTTCGATGTCACACGTCATTACGATCGCTACACGCCCTACCAGCCTTGGCGCGAAGTCTATGAAATGCCGCTGGGTGCGGTGGCGGTGGTTGCCGGGGTGGGTGCCAACGTGCTGAACGTTTTCATGTTTGGACAGTTGCCCGACAGCGTGACCAAAGACTGGATCAGCTATGGCGTCGACGGCCTCAACCCGGCGATGAACGTGCAATCTCACGGCCGCGCCGAGCAGAATCTGGCCGGTATCGAAGAGATTCAACGCGACAAGCGCATGGAGTCTTCAAGCTTGCCGTGGGCCGAGCGTCCGGTCATCGTCAGCGCGGGTAAGCAACACCACGAAATGAGCACCGATCGTAACGGGATATTGCGCCTTAACTTGCTAGACAGTCCGTTTGCCGAGCAAGACTTGAGTCGCGTGAGCACATTGATCATTAAGGTCGAGGACGCTCAGGACGAGACTCACTGGGACTCATCACTGTCCATCAGCAGCTCGCTGCGTGGCAAGTTGCTTGAGGCGCACACGCTGATTTACGACGATCTTGAGGCTGATGACGTCAGCCAATGGGTCCGTCGTGTCAAACGCCTGTCAGAACTTGGGCTTGAAGAAGAAGCCAGTGAACTGGAGCAAAGTCTGATCGAGCTGACGCGTAATGATCCAGAGTTGCAGCGTGAGTTTGTTCAGTCTCTGACCAAAAATGCTGGGCGACTGGTGGCTGACCCGGGCAATAGTTAAGCTCGACCTGCTATGAGAGCTGTAAATCCTTGAAAAGGATCGCAGCCTGCGTCAGCGCCTACGGATGTTTAGCGAACAGCTCCAATTGTTCGTGCCCCAGGTTCAAATCATGCAAGCGCACGCCAAGCCCCAACAACCGCACGGGCTTGGCCCCTCGCGCAAACGCCTGACTCAATAACCCCTCATAACTTTCAAGATCCCGCCCCGCCCCGGACTGCTCCAACGTAGTCTGGGTAAAGTCATGGAATTTAACTTTGACGAAGGGTTTGCCTGGCCGGTAACTGCTGTCTATTCGGCCGATACGTCTGTTCAAGGTTTCCAGAAGCTCAGGCAGCTTATCTAAGCAGGCAGCCAGATCCGGCAAATCAGTGTCGTAAGTATTTTCAACACTTACTGACTGACGCCGACTGTCACTTTGCACCAAGCGCTCATCAATACCGCGCGCCAACCCCCATAAACGCTCACCAAAGCTGCCAAATTCACGTACCAGAGCCAGCTTGTCCCAGTCGCGCAGATCCTGACAGGTTTCGATACCTAACCTCGCCAGCTTGTCTGCCGTCACCTTACCGACACCGTGCAACTTATTGACCGCCAACGCTGAGACAAAGTCTTCAACCTGATCTGGAGTAATAACGAACAGGCCGTTGGGCTTTCTCCAGTCGCTGGCAATTTTGGCCAGAAATTTATTCGGCGCTACCCCCGCGGATACGGTGATGTGCAACTGATTCGAGACTCGACGCCGAATGTCCTGAGCAATACGCGTAGCACTGCCACCAAAATGCAGGCTATTGGAGACATCCAAGAAGGCTTCATCCAAAGACAGCGGTTCAATGATCTCGGTGTAATCGCGCAAGATGCCGTGGATCTCTTTTGAGGCCTCTTTATAGGCATCCATCCGACCGTTAACGATGATCAGGTCTGGGCACAGCTTAAGGGCATGCCTAGATGCCATCGCTGAACGCACACCATATGCCCGTGCTTCATAGTTACAGGTCGAGATGACACCGCGACGGTCCGCCGACCCTCCGACCGCCATGGGTTTGTTCGCCAGGCTCGGGTTGTCGCGCATCTCAATAGCGGCATAAAAACAGTCACAGTCGACATGGATGATTTTGCGCTGCGTCATGTAAGGCAGTGTTCTTCGTGAATGTAGGTAAAGCAGAGCGCCAGTATGTCACTGAGAACTGTATATAGCACCAGTGGTGTTGATTTGAACGACCAGCGATGCACGCCACATGGCTATATGTATTTTTCTAATCGAATTGAAAGCACTCAATAACGCTACACCCTAGGCACCAAAGGGCCTGCAACGCTTTTAACCACGACACCTTAGCTCTAACCAATTGAAGCAAAAGACATTTTTTAAAATTAACGTTTGACAGCGGCGCGTATCGCTGTAGAATCCGCCCCACAGACGCGGGATGGAGCAGTCTGGTAGCTCGTCGGGCTCATAACCCGAAGGTCGTCGGTTCAAATCCGGCTCCCGCAACCAAACATCAAAAAAGGCTACTCGAAAGAGTGGCCTTTTTTGTGCGCGATCGAAAATACTCTTCTGGCTAGATGTAAGCGTCTGTCATCTCTCTTAAAACTCGGCTGTCTATGCTGAGCAGCAGCAATTACCTATATTTCACACGCCAAACCTGAACATCAGACAAACAATTGGAAGTATTTTGAAATATTTTGAGCAAAAGGATTGGTTACTTGAGTCGTTGCCTCCATCCTATCGCGCACGATTCACGAGGTGATTGATGCCCGATAATTCGCCAGAACTTAAAGAACCCGCTGTAGCCGTCAATCCCATTGCAGCCAAACGCCTGCATTTACTGGATCTGTTGAGCAAGTACCGCCAACCTATCGGGCTCGCACTGACTCTTCTGCTATTTGCCATAGCCTTGATTGCTTGCCGCCACCTGCTCAGCGAGCTTGACCTGTACGCCCTGCAAGACTCCATGATGGAGGTGCCCAGACCTGCTCTTCTGGGCGCTGTGGCTGCAACTGCTGTCGGTTTTTTGATTTTGCTCGGCTACGAGTGGTCAGCTAGCCGCTATGCCGGTGTCAAACTGCCACCCAAGACCTTGGCCTTGGGTGGTTTCACCGCCTTTGCCATTGGTAACGCCATCGGTCTGTCACTGCTGTCGGGCGGCTCTGTACGCTATCGCTTGTACGCGCGCCATGGCGTAGGTGCATCCGAAGTCGCACACATGACACTGTTTGCCAGTTTGTCGCTGGGCTGCGCATTGCCGCCGCTTGCGGCCTTAGCGACCCTGAGCAATCTGCCTGCAGCCTCCGCAGCATTGCATATCTCGGCTTACATTCTGGGTGCCATTGCAGTGGCCGTGCTGCTGTTATTTGGGCTGTTAGCGCTAGGCATTTACCGCCGACGCCTGCCTGAACAACCTATCCCGGACAACCTGCTGGTTAAAGCCGGACGCCGGACGTTGCGCCTGCCTAGCCCTCGTCTAACTCTATTGCAATTGCTGATTACTGCACTGGACGTCGCCGCGGCAGCCACTGTGCTGTATTTGCTATTGCCAGAAGCACCTCCATTTGGCGCTTTCGTACTGGTTTATCTGCTGGCTCTGGCCGCAGGTGTACTCAGTCACGTGCCTGGCGGTGTGGGGGTATTTGAGGCGATCTTGCTGGCCGCTTTTGCCGAAAAACTCGGCGCTGCGCCTTTGGCCGCCGCCCTGCTCCTGTATCGCCTGATTTATGTCATTTTGCCGCTGCTGATCGCGTGCCTGATGCTGCTGTTCAACGAAGCCCAGCGCCTGATCCAAACCCGGCAAAGTTTGCGAGTAGCCTCAGGCTTGGCCGCGCCCATTCTTGCGGTATTGGTTTTTATGTCCGGCGTAGTTTTACTGTTTTCCGGGGCGACACCGGAAATCGACACGCGCCTTGAACACATCGGTTTTCTGATCCCTCATCGCTTGATTGATGCCTCGCACTTCGGTGCCAGCCTAATCGGCGTACTGTGTCTGTTGTTGGCTCAAGGTCTGCGTCGACGCTTATCAGCCGCCTGGATGCTGACTACGATTTTGCTGCTAGTGGGCGCCGTGCTCTCGTTGCTCAAGGGCTTTGACTGGGAAGAAGCAACCATCTTGGTTCTTACTGCGAGCTTGCTGGGCCTGTTCCGCCGCTCGTTCTACCGCCCTAGCCGCCTGACCGAGCTACCTTTCTCTGCGCTTTATCTGGTGGCCAGCGCCTGTGTGTTGGGCGCTTCGGTGTGGTTGTTGCTGTTTGCTTATCAGGATGTGCCTTATAGCCATCAACTGTGGTGGCAATTCACCCTCGACTCAGATGCTCCGCGTGGTTTGCGCTCGCTGTTGGGCGCAGCGGTTCTGCTGGTTATCGTCTCTCTCACGTGGTTACTGCGCACTGCACGTCCCACCATCCACTTGCCGGATGCGGGCGAACTGGAGCGCGCTGAGAAAATTCTGCTGGCTTCGGACCAACCGGATGGCGGGCTTGCTCTGACCGGCGATAAAGCCTTGCTGTTCCACCCGCATGACAACGCGTTCTTGATGTACGCACGCCGCGGCCGCAGTTTGGTTGCGCTGTACGACCCCATCGGGCCAGCGCAGCAACGTGCCGAATTAATCTGGCAGTTCCGAGATTTGTGCGACACCTTCCATGCCCGCCCCGTGTTTTATCAGGTGCGTGCCGAGAATTTGCCGTTCTACATGGACATCGGTCTGACGGCGATAAAACTGGGCGAAGAAGCCCGGGTTGACCTACATCGCTTTGATCTCGACGCCAAAGGCAAAGAGATGAAAGATCTGCGTTACACCTGGAATCGTGGCACCCGCGACGGCCTGTCGCTGGAAATCCACGAGCCAGGCGAAGCGCCAATGGATGAGCTAAAAGTCATTTCCGATGCATGGTTAAGCGGTAAAAATGTGCGGGAAAAAGGCTTCTCGCTCGGTCGCTTCAGCCAGGACTACATCAAGCATTTCCGGGTTGCGATCATTCGCTTTGAAGGCAAACCCGTGGCCTTTGCCAACTTGCTTGAGACGCACAGTCACGAGCTGTCGAGCCTCGACTTGATGCGCGCACACCCGGAGGCGCCAAAGCTGACCATGGAATTCATGATGGTCGGCTTGATTCAGCATTATAAAAAGCATGGATATGCACGTTTCAGCTTGGGAATGGTGCCATTGTCTGGCCTACAACCGCGTCGCGGCGCACCACTGACTCAGCGTTTGGGGTCGATGCTGTTCCAGCGAGGTGAGCACTTGTACAACTTCCAGGGTTTGCGGCGCTTCAAAGATAAATTCCAGCCCGACTGGGAACCTCGTTATATGGCCGTGCCTGCCGGGCTTGACCCGTTAGTCGCACTGGCTGATACCGCCGCCTTGATTGCAGGTGGCTTGACTGGATTGGTGAAACGTTAATGAAACATCGTTCCTGGCGTTTTTTGCTGTTATTTCTGGTGGTACTGGCTGCGGTTGCGGCTGGCGGTTATTGGTTCTGGAATCGCCCAGCTCCGGAGCCAACGCTCCAGCACCTGAGCCAAAGCGATGGCACAACCTTGACCACAGTCATTCCTGGTCAGAAAGCTCGTGCTCAAGTGATCATTGCAACGCCTGCCGATCAAGCGCTGACCGACACTCAGTTGGTGGCGCTGAGCCGTGGTGGCAAAGCGCAATTGGTGCAGGTCATTCTGCCCAAAGAAGACTGCGCGCTGCAGCAGCAGGCTTTGCAAACTGCGCTAAAGCAACTGAACGGCTCTGCCACGCTGGTCAGCGGGGTTGGCCCAGGCGCAACCTTGGCTTGGCGCTGGCTTGCCGAGCAAACCAACGACAAGGCGCAAGCCGTTTCGGTGGGTTTCACACTCGAGCAACCCGGCTGCACGCTGCCAATGCCTAAATCGGCTGCACACGGCAACTGGTTAGTGGCGTGGAACGATAACCCTGACGACCCAAGCGCCGCCTTCGTACGCGACCAACTCAATGCTCAGACCAGCATCAGCGACTATGACATTCACTACCCACAGGTATTGAGCAACGAACTGCGCAAGATTCTGGTCGGCGATGACAACGGCGGGCTCAGTATGCCTGTTGTAGAAGTACCCGCAGGCCAGCAAAACAGCACCGTGACCCTGTTCTTGTCGGGTGATGGCGGTTGGCGCGACTTGGATCGTGACGTCGCCGGCGAGATGGCCAAAATCGGCTACCCAGTGGTCGGTATCGACACATTGCGCTACTACTGGCAGCACAAAACGCCTGAGCAAAGTGCCACCGACTTGACCGAGCTGATGCAACACTACCGTCAAAAATGGGGTACGCAGCGCTTTGTATTGGTCGGTTATTCGTTTGGTGCAGACGTATTGCCTGCTACCTACAACCTCTTGCCAGAAGCCGAACAAAAACGCGTGGACGCCATTATCCTGCTGGCTTTTGCCCGCAGTGGCAGCTTCGAGATTCATGTCGATGGCTGGCTGGGCAAAGCGGGCGCTGAAACAGATACCGGCGAAGCAATGTCCAAATTGCCTGCCAGCAAAGTGGTGTGCATCTACGGCGCAGAGGAAGCCGATGAAAGCGGTTGCACCGGCAAAACCGCTGTGGGTGAAAGCGTGAAGCTACCCGGCGGCCACCACTTTGATGAGAACTACCCCGCGTTGGCTCAGCGCTTGGTAGACATGATTAAAAAGCATCAGACTGCCGCTCAGTAGTCAGCATCACCTGATGCAGACAGGCAGCTATGTTTCTAGAGTTCTGCCTTACAGCCTCGAGGCGGAACTTCGCACTCCAGATCAGGAATCCACGCCTAGCGGATGAGTGGCAGCGCTTATTACAGTGAAAACTCATAAGGAAAAGGAGTTTTTAAATGCGCTATTTGAGAGTGACCGCCCAGGATCGCAGCGGCAATGGTCGGGCCGATACAGTACTGCTGCGTTTTTATGAAGAAGTGCAAGGCCAGGCCGACAAACTGGTACTCAAAGCAGGGGCGGTAGACATGACCGCAGATGGGGTGACGGATCTGCAGTTCGGGGGTGACGTTAACCATGACGGCAAAGATAACGCCAAGGATGAAAAGCTGATCAAGGCCTTCGCCAATGCGTTTTTGAAACTTGAATGGTTCAATCAAGGTAAAAGCTGGCAGCGGTATATCAAGGTGTTTGCCGAGGATTACTACCATGACAACTCTCCAAATGTCGTCAGACTGCATCTTCATGAAGGAACAGGTACACCCAGAAATCAGACCCTGATTTACAAGGCTTCGGCCCATGACATTAACAATGACAATACGCTCGACTCAGTGGTTTACCTTGGTGAGAATGGCGACGGCGAGAACATTTGCACTCAAGCACAAGAGCGATTGATCAAGGAGATGAGCCAAAACTTTCTGAAGTTCAAGTGGCATAACTAAAAGCCCAACTTCAAGCTTATGGGCTAAACGGTACAGAGTGGAGACAGGCAATCTCTTTGGCCTGGCTCCATGAGCAACATGAAACCCGGCTCAAGACACACACCCTCTATGGCAGTTAGAAACACGTAGAGTACGCCCCACCCAAAAGAACTGAGGGTGTTGCTGCTAAGTCTAAGGAGCCCTCTCCTGAAAGAAAAAAGGCTCATTACCTAGTCGTTACCCTGCTCATCTGAATCAGGGCTTATTTATAGCCACTCCCCCTCGTCTACATCTCGACTTGAGTCCCTAGCTCGATCACCCGGTTTACCGGCAGATTAAAGAACCGCAGATTACTGTTGGCATTCTTCAACATGAAGGCGAACAGGCCCTCACGCCATTTCGCCATGCCGACCAGTTTAGAAGCGATGACAGTTTCGCGACTTAGAAAGTAAGTCGTACGCATCGGGCTGAAGTCAAGCTCGTCAAGATGGCACAGCTTGAGCGCCTCCGGCACATCCGTCTCGTCCATAAACCCGAAGTGCAAGATCACGCGGAAAAAGCCTTCACCGTAGGCGTCGACTTCAAAACGTCGCTGCGCAGGTACTCGCGGCGAATCTTCGTTAACCACGGTGAGTAAAACGACTTGTTCATGCAGAACTTGGTTATGCAACAAGTTGTGCAGCAAGGCATGCGGCACAGCGTCCGGTCGGGCGGTCAGAAAAACAGCCGTGCCTTGCACCCTATGAGGGGGCTGAACCCGAATACTGTTGATAAACAACGGCAGCGCCAAAGCACTTTCATCAAGTCGATCAACCAGCAGCTGCTTGCCGCGCCGCCAAGTGGTCATCAGGATAAACAGCACAATCCCCGCCAACACCGGGAAGGCACCACCCTGCACAATCTTCGGAACGTTAGCGGCGAAGAACAGACCGTCGACCAACAAAAACCCGATCAGCACCGGTACAGCCAATACAGGCGGCCATTTCCACAACATCAGCATCACCGCCGACACCAGAATGCTGGTGATCAACATGGTCCCGGTCACAGCCACACCATAGGCCGAAGCCAGAGCGCCTGACGACTCAAAGCCAAGCACCAGCAAAATCACCCCAACCATCAGCGACCAGTTCACTGCCCCGATGTAAATTTGCCCTTGCTCGGCGCTGGAAGTGTGCTGAATGTGCATGCGCGGGATGTAACCCAACTGAATCGCCTGCCGAGTCAACGAGAAAGCCCCAGAGATCACGGCCTGAGACGCGATAACCGTCGCCAACGTGGCCAATACCACTAATGGAATCAGCGCCCAGCTGGGCGCCAGCATATAGAACGGGTTACGCGCCGCCTCTGGGTTCTCCAGCAGCAAAGCCCCCTGACCGAAGTAATTGAGCACTAACGCGGGCAATACCAAAATGAACCAGGCGCGGGCAATCGGCTTGCGTCCAAAGTGCCCCATGTCAGCGTATAACGCTTCAGCACCGGTCAAGGCCAGCACCACAGCGCCCAAGATAGCCACGCCCATGCCCGGATGAGAAACAAAGAAACGTACGCCCCAGACAGGGTTCAATGCGCTTAGCACTTCAGGGTGTTGAAAGATCCCATGGATCCCCAACCCGCCAAGCACCACAAACCACAACACCATGATAGGACCGAATAACTTACCCAGCATGTCGGTGCCGCGACGCTGGATCAAAAACAGCGCTATCAGCACAATCAGCGCGAGAGGCACGACCCAACGGTCCAGCCCATCAAACGCCAACTCCAGCCCTTCAACCGCCGACAAGACCGAGATGGCCGGCGTGATCATGCTGTCGCCATAAAAAAGCGAAGCACCGATCAACCCCAGAATCACCAGTACTGTGCGCAACTTGGGATAGGGTGCGGCTGCCCGCCGCGCCAAGGCTGTCAGGGCCATGATGCCGCCCTCACCTTCGTTGTCGGCGCGCAAAATAAACAGCACGTACTTGATCGAGACAACCCAGATCAACGACCACAGAATCAGCGCCAAAATACCGAAGACGCCGTCGTGATTAACCTGTACGCCGTACCCGCCGGAAAACACCTCTTTGAGGGTGTACAACGGGCTGGTGCCAATGTCGCCATAGACCACGCCAACCGCGGCGACCAGCATTGCGATAGGTTTTGCCTTTGAGTGACCGTCTTCTGCTGCCGGACTACTGACATGCCCCATTAACCACTCCTAAGGCTGTTGACCCTATTTCTTAATAGCGAGCGCCACACAAGGTGTGCAGCATGCTCTGATTTTCAGACTGTTAGCCACGACTTTTACCGACGAAATAAGCTCCGTTAAAAAGCTGTTTTCGCGACGGCGCGCAGCATAGCGCAGCACTCGTCGTAAATCCCCGTATAACGCTGGTCAAGCGCGCCCTGCGTCGCTAAAATTGCGCACTTTTTTTGATCAGAGGCGCAGCACACGCTAAGCGCCCGTTCGTCGTGCAGCCTTTACGGGCATGTAACGTCACTACATACCGAGGTTCGCCATGTCCACCGCTACCACGCCAGCCAACCCAAAGGTCGGCTTTGTTTCCTTGGGTTGTCCAAAAGCATTGGTCGACTCCGAGCGCATCCTTACGCAACTGCGTATGGAAGGCTACGACGTTGTTTCCACCTATCAAGATGCCGATGTCGTGGTGGTCAACACGTGCGGCTTTATTGACAGCGCCAAAGCGGAATCGTTGGAAGTGATTGGCGAAGCCATCAAGGAAAACGGCAAGGTCATCGTGACCGGCTGCATGGGCGTCGAAGAAGGCAATATCCGCGACGTACATCCGAGCGTGCTTGCCGTGACTGGCCCGCAGCAGTACGAACAAGTGGTCAACGCGGTTCACCAAGTAGTGCCGCCTAGGCAGGATCACAACCCGTTGATCGACCTAGTCCCACCTCAAGGGATCAAGCTGACGCCACGCCATTACGCCTACCTGAAAATTTCTGAAGGCTGTAACCACAGCTGCAGCTTCTGCATCATCCCTTCGATGCGCGGCAAATTGGTCAGCCGCCCAGTGGGCGACGTTCTTGATGAAGCCCAGCGCTTGGTGAAAGCCGGGGTTAAAGAGTTGCTGGTTATCTCTCAAGACACCAGCGCTTATGGCGTTGACGTTAAATACCGCACGGGTTTCTGGAACGGCGCGCCGGTCAAAACCCGCATGACTGAACTGTGCGAAGCCTTGAGCACGCTGGGTGTATGGGTACGCCTGCACTACGTTTACCCGTATCCGCACGTTGACGAGCTGATTCCGCTGATGGCGGCGGGCAAGATCCTGCCGTATTTGGACATCCCGTTCCAGCACGCCAGCCCTAAAGTGCTCAAGGCCATGAAACGCCCAGCCTTTGAAGACAAAACCCTGGCCCGCATCAAAAACTGGCGCGAGATCTGCCCTGAGTTGATCATCCGCTCGACCTTTATTGTCGGCTTCCCCGGCGAAACCGAAGAAGACTTCCAGTACCTGTTGGACTGGCTGACCGAGGCTCAACTGGACCGCGTAGGCTGCTTCCAGTACTCCCCAGTCGAAGGCGCCCCAGCTAACTTGCTGGACGCGGCAATCGTGCCAGACGACGTTAAACAGGATCGTTGGGAGCGCTTCATGGCTCATCAACAAGCCATCAGCGCCGCACGCCTGCAAATGAAGATCGGCAAGGAAATCGAAGTGCTGATCGACGAAGTTGACGAACAAGGTGCGGTGGGCCGTTGCTTCTTCGACGCGCCGGAAATCGACGGCAACGTGTTTATCGCCACCGAGAAAGATATCAAGCCGGGCGACAAGATCATGTGCCGCGTCACTGACGCCGACGAGTACGACTTGTGGGCTGAAGCTCTGTAATCGACAACCGGCCCTCAAAAAGCCCTGCCGCTCATTAATGCGCCAGGGCTTTTTTTACAGCTATTGTTTAGAAAGCGCCTCAATCATCAGTGTTGGAGACACGCGCGATGGAACAACAATGGATTACCCAAACCCCCCATTTAAGGGACTTCGAAGCATTAACCGAGGTGTGGGAAGCATCTGTTCGCGCCACCCATGATTTTTTGCCTGAAAGCTACATTGTGCTGCTGCGCCAACTGGTGAAAACCCAATACCTAGACACCGTAATGCTGATTTGCTGCAAAGACCCCGTCAACCAGCGCATTACAGGGTTTGCCGGGATCGCAGCCAACAAAGTTGAAATGCTGTTTATTCACCCTGATTATCGCGGCCAAGGCGTAGGCAAATGCTTGCTTATGTCCGCCATCAACGAATTTAACGCCAAGTGTCTGGACGTCAACGAGCAAAACCTGCAAGCCATCGGCTTTTACTTAAAACAAGGGTTTGAGGTTGTTGGGCGTTGCGAAACGGACGGGATGGGGCAGCCTTTTCCACTGCTGCACCTGCGTTATCAACATCCTTCGCGCCTACCACGCGCTTAAGTCAAATGTTGCCGGACTTAACCGGCGCCAGGCGGGTACAATAGCCGCCCCATCATATTACGGCCCTTGTCATGTCTGAACCGATACGTCTCTCCAAACGCCTCATCGAACTCGTCGGCTGCTCACGCCGTGAGGCCGAACTGTTCATTGAAGGTGGCTGGGTCACGGTAGATGGCGAAGTCATCGACGAACCACAATTCAAGGTCGACCAGCAAAAAGTCGAACTCGATCCGCAGGCCAAAGCTACGGCACCTGAGCCTGTTACGTTGTTGCTGAACGCCCCTGCGGGCTTGGACACTGACAGCGCGATGCAACTGCTCAACGCGCAATCGCTGAGCGAAGAGCATCGCTTCGGCAAGCGCCCGCTTAAAGGGCATTTCCTACGTCTGAGCGTCGGCAACGAACTACAAGCTAACGCCAGCGGATTACTGGTGTTTACCCAAGACTGGAAAATCGTTCGCAAGTTGACCGCAGACGCCAGCAAAATCGAGCAGGAATACGTGGTCGAGGTGTCAGGCGAGATGGCTGCGCACGGTCTGAATCGACTCAATCACGGCCTGACCTACAAAGGACGCGAGCTGCCTGCGGTCAAAGCCAGTTGGCAAAGTGAAAATCGCCTACGCTTTGCGATGAAGAATCCGCAACCGGGTGTGATTGCACTGTTCTGCCAAGCCGTGGGCCTTACTGTTATTTCGATTCGCCGGATTCGTATTGGTGGCGTATCGATGGGCAAACTGCCCGCTGGCCAATGGCGCTACATGACGACCAAAGAAAAGTTCTAAACACGGCCACGCCTCACTATTTCGACACCGCAGCCTCGCCTGCGGTGCTCACTGCTGATTATCAGGATTACCCACATGATTCATAACGACGTACTGCGCAGCGTGCGCTACATGCTAGACATCAGCGACAACAAAGTTGTCGAGATCATCAAACTGGGCGGTTTGGACGTCACCAGAGCAGACGTAGAAACCTACCTGAAGAAAGACGAAGAAGAAGGCTTTGTTCGCTGCCCGGACGACGTCATGGCGCACTTTCTGGATGGCTTGGTGATCTTCAAGCGCGGCAAGGACGAAAGCCGTCCACCGCAGCCTGTTGAGTTACCTGTAACCAACAACATCATCCTAAAAAAGCTACGTGTAGCCTTCGAGCTGAAAGAAGACGACATGCACGCGATCCTCAAGGCTGTTGAGTTCCCGGTATCCAAGCCGGAACTGAGTGCCCTGTTTCGCAAGTTCGGCCACAACAACTACCGTACTTGCGGCGATCAGCTTCTGCGCAACTTCCTCAAGGGTCTAACCCTGCGGGTTCGTGGCTGATCCGCCGACAAGGGTTTCAGCACATGACTTACAGCGTTTCACCTATCGGTTTTGTGCGCTCCTGTTTCAAGGAGAAGTTTGCCATCCCCCGACAACCCCAACTGGCGCCCGCTGCCCGAGGTGTTTTGGAGCTGGTTGCGCCCTTTGACCAAGGTGATGCCGTACAAGGCTTGGAACACGTCAGTCATGTCTGGTTGTTATTTGTGTTTCACCAAGCGCTGGAAGATAAACCTCGACTCAAGGTTCGTCCTCCACGGCTGGGCGGTAACAAGTCGATGGGCGTGTTTGCAACACGCGCCACTCACCGCCCCAATGGTATCGGTCAATCAGTGGTCAAGTTGGATATGGTTGAGCCCAATCGTCTGCACATTTCGGGTATTGACCTGCTAGACGGTACGCCGATTCTCGATATCAAGCCGTATGTGCCCTACGCCGATATGATCCACGCCGCCAGCAACAGCATGGCCAGCGCGGCCCCGGTACTGATTCCTGTGGAGTGGGCTGAAACAGCCTTGCACGAGGCGCACGGCCACGCGCTGCGTTTGCAGGAGCCGCTGGTGGCGCTGGTTGAGCAATGCTTAGCCCAAGACCCACGCCCGGCCTACCAAACACCTACGCCACAGCGTGAGTACGGCGCACAGTTTTGGGATCTGGACGTACGCTGGCATTACCCCGAGCCGGGAGTAATTCGTGTAATCGAGGTGGTGCTCGCCGAGCATTAAGTTCAAAAAACGCGAGACAAGGGACGTCGGTTCTTATGTCGCGCAGACAATAAAAAGCCCGCTTTACCTTGAGGTAACGCGGGCTTTTTTACAGCGCTGATTACTTCTCGACGAAGGCGCGCTCGATCAGGTAGTCACCCGGCTCACGCATGCGCGGCGATACAGTCAAACCGAAGCTGTTCAATACTTCGCTGGTTTCATCGAGCATGCTTGGGCTGCCGCACAGCATGGCACGGTCGTCCTGCGGGTTAATCGGCGGCAAACCAATATCACTGAACAACTTGCCACTGCGCATCAGGTCAGTCAGGCGACCTTCGTTTTCAAAGGGCTCGCGGGTCACGGTTGGGTAGTAGATCAACTTGTCACGTAGCGCTTCGCCGAAGAATTCGTTCTGAGGCAGGTGCTCAGTGATGAACTCGCGGTATGCAACTTCGTTGACGTAACGCACGCCATGGCACAGGATCACTTTTTCGAAACGCTCGTAGGTTTCTGGGTCCTGAATGACGCTCATGAAAGGCGCCAAACCAGTTCCCGTGCTCAGCAGATACAGATGCTTGCCCGGCTTCAGATCGTCTAACACCAGCGTACCCGTAGGTTTTTTGCTGATGATGATCTCGTCGCCTTCTTTCAAATGCTGCAATTGGGAGGTCAGCGGACCGTCAGGCACCTTGATGCTAAAGAACTCCAAATGCTCTTCCCAGTTTGGGCTGGCAATGGAATAGGCGCGCATAAGCGGACGACCGTTAGGCTGTTGCAGGCCGATCATCACGAACTGACCGTTTTCAAAGCGCAAGCCCGGATCACGGGTGCACTTGAAGCTGAAAAGGGTGTCGTTCCAGTGGTGAACACTGAGGACGCGTTCGTGGTTCATGTTGCTCATGTACGGGGCTCCTAAATTCGCCAGCGCTGACTATGAGCGCGATTGCAGAGCATTCTAATGGCGACGACAATATCTGTTAACTGAATTATTAAGATAAGGGTTATCGGTTATAACGATATGCGATTTACTCTCAGACAACTTCAAGTGTTCGTTACTGTCGCCCAACAAGAGAGCGTGTCTCGCGCTGCAGGCTTGTTGGCCCTTTCACAGTCGGCAGCCAGCACCTCAATCACTGAGCTTGAGCGCCAAACCAGTTGCCAGCTGTTCGATCGAGCGGGCAAACGCTTAAGCCTCAATGCGCTTGGCCGCCAGCTATTACCGCAAGCCGTGGCCCTGCTGGATCAGGCTAAGGAAATCGAAGACTTACTCAATGGCAAGTCGGGGTTTGGCTCATTAACCGTGGGGGCGACACTGACCATTGGCAATTATTTAGCAACATTGCTGATCGGCAGCTTCATGCAGCAGCACCCGGAAAGCCAAGTCAAACTGATTGTCCAAAATACTGCGCATATCGTGCAACAAGTCGCGCATTATGAAATTGATCTGGGTCTAATCGAAGGCGACTGCAGCCACCCTGATATTGAAGTTCAAAGCTGGGTCGAAGATGAATTGGTGGTGTTTTGCGCACCTCAGCATCCGCTCGCGGCCCGCGGACATGCCACTTTGGAGGAGCTGACCCACGAAGCTTGGATTTTACGCGAGCAAGGTTCTGGAACGCGCCTCACCTTTGATCAAGCCATGCGCCACCATCAAAGCGCACTTAACATCCGCTTGGAGCTGGAACATACCGAAGCGATCAAGCGAGCAGTTGAGTCGGGGCTGGGCATCGGCTGCATCTCACGCCTGGCACTGCGCGACGCTTTTCGCCGGGGCAGTTTGGTGGCCGTAGAGACGCCAGACCTTGATCTGGCGCGGCAGTTTTTCTTTATCTGGCACAAGAAGAAGTATCAAACCTCTGCCATGCGCGAGTTTCTAGACCTATGCCGCGCTTTTACCGCGGGAGTTCAGCGCAGCGACGAGATTGTTCTTCCTGCCATTGCTTAAAGCAGAATCACAGCCCACACCACAGCAATCAGGGTTAGCACCACAAATTGAGCGGCGCTGCCCATGTCTTTTGCGTTTTTCGATAATGGATGCAAGTCGAGTGAGATTCGATCAATGGCAGCCTCAATCGCCGAGTTGAGTAGTTCGACAATTAATGCCAGCAGACATACACCGATCAGCAATGCACGTTCTACCCGGCTCACATTGAGGAAGAACGTTAAGGGGATGAGTACCACATTGAGCAGTACCAACTGCCGAAATGCCGCCTCACCCGTAAAGGCTGCACGTAGACCGTCCAACGAGTAACCGCCAGCATTCAAAATCCGTTTAAAACCAGTTTTACCCTTGAAAGGCGACATAGATAAGCAACTGCACAAAAAGTGAGAGGGAAAGCTAATTCACGCGGCGTCAAAAATGCGTGAAGCTTGGTGTTTTAATGGCTCGATATGGATTCGAGCTGTTGCAGCAGCAGTGCGGCCTGAGTGCGGGTGCGAACACCCAATTTGCGAAATATCGCCGTTACATGCGCCTTGATCGTCGCTTCCGAAACACTTAACTCATAGGCAATTTGCTTGTTCAGCAAACCTTCACACACCATGGTCAGCACCCGGAACTGTTGAGGCGTCAAGCTGGCCAAGCCTTCGCTGGCAGCTTTGGCCTCAGCCGAAACGATCACCTCTTCAAAAGCTTGAGGTGGCCAGGAAACATCACCCTCCAATACCGCACGGACAGCGGCCTGAATAACTTCCATTGAACTGGATTTAGGGATGAAGCCACTGGCACCAAACTCACGCGAGCGCACCATGACCGATGCTTCTTCTTGAGCAGAAACCATCACCACGGGGATCTGCGGGTATTGACCGCGCAATAACACCAACCCGGAGAAACCGTAAGCACCTGGCATGTTCAAATCGAGCAGCACCAGATCCCAATCGGCCTTAATTGCCAGCTGCTTTTCAAGCTCGGCAATACTGGCAACTTCGACCAAGCGAACATCAGCGCCCAGACCCAACGCAACAGCTTGGTGCAAGGCACTGCGAAACAATGGATGGTCATCAGCAATCAGGATTTCGTATGTGGCCATTTTTTAAATGATCCTGTTCTTCAGGCGGTTCTGGATTAATGCCAGTACCCGCTAAGGCAACTCGAGCAACAGTCCAAGGACTGCGCATCAAAAGGCAAGATTGACGCTAAAAGTCAGAGCGTTGTAAGCGTTTGAGCAGCATCTGTCGCCGAATCGGCGCCAAGCATGCCCAGCCAAACCAGTAGGGTCAAGCGTAAACCTGACACCTAGGTGCAGTCGCAACTATTACAATGCCATCATTCAAATCGAATGTGGCTAACGGCTGACTCCGCCTTAAAAATTGTAGCGCTACTTCTTTCGCCTATTGAGTCCTGTTCTGAGGAAGGTCTTTTACAAAAAACTCCAGTTCCTGATGCGCTGTACTTGATTCATTCACGGGTAACTGATTTTTGGCATCTAGATAGTGCTGGCTGAACACATCGAAATACGCATCGAGAGCATTCGACGCCTCAGTATCGCCTGCTAGATCAAGGCACAAACTGGCCACTTCCGCTGTGCACAAGTGTTCACTGCGCGTTGAACGGCGTAACCGATAGCGCGAGAGTTTTTCCGGTAACAGGCTCAAGATCGGCAGCCCGTCGAGGTAAGGGCTTTTGCGAAAAATCTTACGGGCTTCGGTCCACGTAGCATCTAAAAGAATAAACAGCGGCCGCTTGGTGTTGTTGAGTTCAACGGTGTGCGTTACGCGCTCCGGTGCAACGTACTCGCCGGGAAACACCAGATAAGGCTGCCATTGTGGATCAGCCAATAGTGCAAGCAGGGCTTCATCCGTTTCCGTGCGCGACCAGATAAAAGCAAAGTTGTCACTGACCACATCCGCGATCAACCAGCCGGTATTACTGGGCTTGAACACTTCCTTTTTGGTCATCAACAGACACACGCCCGAGCGTGTGCTGACTTGGGGCCGCCATCTGCACAGGCAATGGCTTTCTATTACGCGGCAAGTAGAGCATCGCGGCGCACGTGAGCCGCGGGCCAAATAGGGTTTAGTGCTCTCCTCTTCACGCTCGTCTCGCAAACGGGCTACAGCGTTAGAGGAAAAGGTCATCAAGGTCATGGATTTTTACTTACGGCAAAAACCGCTGATTCATTAGAGCTTGGCGAAGGAGCGGATTTAATAGGGAAAGGCGCGCAGTCTATCAGAGCCCGCCGGGGTATACGCCAAACCCAAGTCGTGGGCATTTCCTGCCCCTCAATGCTGACCTATACTTGCGCGCCACTGAACGCATAGAACGATGATGGGTCAAAGCCAGCGTCACGCACATCAGGAGAGTTTCATGTTGCGCACTATTATTCCAACCGTAGCCCTGTTACTGGCAATGCCTTTAGGCGCGCAAGCGGCCTCTCTTGCAGATTTCAATCTGAACAAGTCGCTGCAAGCTACGGCAGAAGCTAGCAACGTAGGGACGCCGCGCGCTATAAACAATGACTTACTGGACAAAGGCTTCGTCGTAGAGGGGACTGTACTGATCAATAATTTGGAAGCTAGCCCGAACATGGCTGCCCAATTGCGCTCGTCTCCAGAGCTGGCCGTTCCACAGTTAGGTCGCAGTGTTTGCGGTAGTCCTAACTTCCGCAAACTGATGGCTCGGGGAGCCACTATGCGCTTCAATATTTTGGAGTACGGAACCAACAAGCCCGTGCTGACCCAAGACATCCGCGCCGAGAACTGCCAACAACGCAAGGGTTGATAGCCCTTAGCCCGCACGCCGCTCGTTGTGGCGGCGTGCACGCTCCCTCTCCAATTCTTCATTTACATCAGCCAATTAGCAGTTGCCATCGCTGACTTCTAAAGACCATCATCAAGGCATCATGTTTGACACTCTGAGTGTTGGCGCCTCAATGATTGGCGGCGCGCTAAAGGATGTTGTGTAGAAGGAGAATTACATGCCAGATCAATCCAAAGACAATCTCGCTCTGTATTTTGAAGAGCAGGGCCTCGACATCGCGCAACACGTGGACGCGCAGCTGCAGTTAGTCGCACCTGAAAGCCCCAACCGCCCGCTCTATCGTGAAATGATGCTCAGCGTATTACGCATGGCCCACGACGATCTTGATCGCTGGAATGCCAAGATCATGTTGCAGTCTATCCGCGAACTCGAAAAAACCTTCCGCGTCCTGCAAACCTTTAAAGGTCGACGCAAAGTGACCGTCTTCGGTTCTGCCCGCACACCGATAGAACATCCACTCTATGCGCTAGCCCGAGAGATGGGCGCCACACTGGCACGCGCCGATATGATGGTCATCACCGGAGGCGGCGCTGGCATCATGGGGGCGGCTCATGAAGGTGCAGGGCTTGAACACAGCCTGGGTTTCAACATCACGCTGCCTTTTGAGCAACACGCTAACCCGACGATCAATGGCTCTGCCAACCTGCTGGCCTTTCACTTCTTTTTCACTCGTAAGCTTTTTTTTATTAAGGAAGCTGACGCACTGGTGATGTGCCCAGGAGGCTTTGGCACACTGGATGAAGCCTTAGAAGTGCTAACACTGATTCAAACCGGTAAAACGCCTTTAGTACCCATCGTACTGCTGGACGTACCCGCAGGCACCTATTGGCAAAGCGCGCTGGACTTCGTTCATAACCAGTTAGAAGCACACCAGTACATCCTGCCTAACGATCTAAAGCTGATGCGTTTTGCTCACACCGCCGAAGAAGCTTTGGCTGAGATCAATCAGTTTTATAACAACTTCCATTCAAGCCGCTCGCTGAATAAAAATTTTGTCCTACGCATGAAACGCCCGCTCAATCTGCACGCGCTGGCACATATCCAAAAAGAGTTTTCCGATATTTGTCTGAGTAGTGATTTCTGCCAGTCGCTTGATGACGGCCCAGATCATGATCCATCGCTTACTTTATATCGCTTAAGCTTCGCGTTCAGTGGTCGTAATCAGGGACGTTTGCGTGAGTTGGTCGACTTTATCAACCTACCTCAGCACTGGGAGCTGGCTGACAAGCAAGCCACGTTGGCACAGTGCGAGCTGTTGGCAGATTAGCTCGCAAACTAGGATTGGGGATTAGGGGCTCAAGCGCAGAGCCGCTGCGCGCCCCATCGCTGCTTTCGGCAGCGGCTACAGGTTTTGTTGTAGTCGCTAGTCGTCAAACTCTCGGCCGCTTAATACGCGGCCAATCATTTCTAACGTATAACCCCGATAACTCAAGAAGCGCCCTTGTCGGGCACGCTCTTTCGCATTTTCGGGTAATTTACCTGCAAACTTGCGACGCCAAGTGTCTTGTAACTGCTCTTGCCAGTTAAAGCCAGATTCGCGCAGTGCCTCCTCTATATCCCCGCGCGATAAGCCGCGCTGACTTAGTTCTTCGCGAATACGCAAAGGCCCATAGCCAGAGCCTGCACGGTAATTAATGTAACTTTCGAGATAACGCGACTCCGATAACAGCCCCTCTTGCGTAAGACGGTCGAGAGCGGTGTCGATCATGTCTTGGCAAGCACCACGCTGAAGCAGTTTACGGGTCAGCTCGACTCGACCATGCTCGCGTCGCGCGAGCAGGTCCATTGCGACTCGCCGCACTGCGACGAGGTTATCCAAAACGACATTCATGAGTTCAATCAGTTACCGTTTTCAGCAGAGTTTTCCAACTCAATCTCTGCCGCTTCAGCTTCTTCAGCCGCAGCTTTAGCTGCCTTGCTCATTTTCGGCATGACTTTCAACTCAGCCAGTTCGCTGTCAGTTTTTGGACCCAGCAGTTTGGCGCGCAATTGTTTTTCCAGTGCGTCCTTAATGTCCGGGTTATCGTCCAAGAACTTGGCAGAGTTAGCCTTGCCTTGGCCGATTTTGTTGCCGTTGTAGCTGTACCAAGCGCCAGCTTTCTCGACGAAGCCATGCAATACGCCCAGGTCGATCATCTCACCGTTGAGGTAGATACCCTTGCCGTACAGAATCTGGAATTCAGCCTGACGGAATGGCGGAGCGACTTTGTTCTTGACCACTTTGACGCGGGTTTCGCTACCGATTACGACATCGCCTTCTTTCACAGCGCCCGTACGACGGATATCCAGACGTACCGAAGAGTAGAACTTCAAAGCGTTACCACCGGTGGTGGTTTCCGGGCTACCAAACATCACGCCGATCTTCATACGGATCTGGTTGATGAAAATCACCAAGCAGTTGGCGTTTTTGATGTTGCCGGTAATTTTACGCAGCGCTTGCGACATCAGACGGGCTTGTAGGCCCACGTGTGCGTCGCCCATGTCGCCTTCAATTTCAGCTTTAGGCGTCAGCGCCGCGACGGAGTCGATGATGATCACGTCAACCGCGTTAGAACGCACCAACATGTCGGTGATTTCCAGTGCTTGCTCGCCAGTGTCTGGCTGAGAAACCAGCAGGTCATCGACGTTTACACCCAGCTTGCCTGCATATTCAGGATCTAGTGCGTGCTCGGCGTCAACGAAGGCACACGTTGCACCCGCTTTTTGCGCTTGTGCAATCACAGACAGCGTTAAGGTGGTTTTACCCGAAGATTCTGGGCCGTAAATTTCAACAATACGGCCTTTTGGCAGACCGCCGATGCCTAGCGCGATGTCCAGACCCAGCGAACCTGTAGAGATAGCAGGAATTGGCTGGCGGTCTTGATCACCCATCAGCATTACGGCGCCTTTGCCGAATTGACGTTCGATCTGACCTAGGGCCGCAGCCAAGGCTTTCTTCTTGTTGTCGTCCATTAAAGTCCTCTCAAAATCAATAAGGCCATGACGGCCGATAACTGTATAAGTAGCCAGTATTATTCCACAGGGTTAAACGATCGCCTACCCCTGATTTTCTATTTCTCGTACCGTTCGGCGTATTAGACCCTCAAGCGCCGCAATGATGGTTTGTCGCCGGACGTCATCGCGATCACCCGAGAAGTGCCGACACTCGGCTGTAACCTCGTCGCCAGCCCCCCACGCCAGCCAGACGGTACCCACTGGTTTTTCTGCCGAGCCGCCACCCGGGCCAGCCACGCCACTCACCGCGACAGCAAAGCGTGCGCTACTTTGCACCTGCGCACCACGCACCATCGCCTCCACTACCTCACGACTTACAGCGCCAACTTGAGCGAATAATGACTGCGGCACATTGAGTTGTTGGGTTTTCTGCTGATTGGAATACGTCACAAACCCCGCCTCAAACCAAGCAGAACTGCCCGCGATTCGAGTAATCGCCTCTGCAATACCGCCGCCGGTGCAGGACTCGGCCGTTGTAACCTGAGCGTTTAGTGCGTGCAGTTGGTGCCCAAGTTCAGCCGCCAATTGAGATAGTGAGTCCATAAAGCTCTCCTGAGGATGCGTCCAAGCGCCATAACCTACACGAGCAGGTGGGCGTTGCAAGGCGATGCCGCTCAACATCTAATGCCTCACTAAACAAAGGCATCATTCCTACCGATTGCGATGTAAGACGCGTGCAGTACGGTTTGCTACGCTCCCCGTAACCCTTTACAGACCTGAGCTGATGCTAGAAGAGCTAAGAAGAATCGACTTAAACCTGCTGCTGACGCTGCATGCTGTTCCTGAGGCCGCAATAAGACTCGGTCGACCGATACATGCTGGCGCCGATGGCCCGTGGTAACCTTGCGCACATAGCCAAGCAAATGGGGCACGCTGACTTCCGGGTGCGAGCCTAGGTTTACGCCAAGCAGATGGAAAACCAATCACTCGCCGGACTCAGTCGCATCGGGTCATACCTGTTTAGCGCCAGCGCACCTACCCCAGCCCTGCGCCAAAAAACTAATTAAGAATTTGTAAGTACTTAATGAAGAAGACGATTTCAGAAAGCCCGCAGCACACGCCAATGATGCAGCAGTACTGGCGCCTGAAAAACCAACACCCCGATCAGTTGATGTTCTATCGCATGGGCGACTTCTACGAGATCTTCTACGAAGATGCGAAGAAGGCTGCCAAGTTGCTGGATATCACGCTTACGGCTCGCGGGCAGTCTGCCGGGCAGTCGATTCCGATGTGTGGGATTCCGTATCACGCAGCCGAAGGCTATTTGGCCAAGCTGGTGAAGCTCGGTGAGTCGGTGGTCATTTGCGAGCAGATCGGTGACCCGGCAACCAGTAAAGGCCCGGTTGAGCGCCAAGTCGTTCGCATTATTACTCCGGGCACGGTCAGCGATGAGGCGCTTCTGGATGAGCGCCGAGACAACCTGATTGCCGCGGTGCTGGGTGATGAGCGTCTGTTTGGTCTGGCTGTACTGGACATCACCAGCGGCAACTTCTCGGTGCTGGAGATTAAAGGCTGGGAAAACCTGCTGGCCGAACTGGAACGCATCAACCCAGTGGAGCTGATGATTCCAGACGACTGGCCGCAAGGGCTGCCTGCTGAAAAGCGTCGCGGAGTTCGTCGCCGCGCACCGTGGGATTTTGAGCGCGATTCGGCACTTAAAAGCCTGTGCCAGCAATTTTCAACCCAAGATCTTAAAGGCTTCGGCTGTGAGAACCTGACCTTGGCCATCGGTGCCGCCGGGTGCTTGCTCAGCTACGCAAAGGAAACCCAACGCACTGCCCTGCCCCATTTGCGCAGCCTGCGTCATGAGCGTCTAGATGACACCGTGGTGCTGGATGGCGCCAGCCGTCGCAACCTAGAGCTGGACACCAACCTGGCAGGCGGGCGCGACAATACGTTGCAGTCAGTGGTCGATCGCTGCCAAACCTCGATGGGCAGTCGTCTGCTCACACGTTGGTTGAACCGGCCACTGCGCGACTTGAGCGTGCTGCTGGCTCGACAGTCATCCATTACCTGCCTACTCGATGGCTATTGTTTCGAAAAGCTGCAACCGCAACTTAAAGAAATTGGTGACCTGGAGCGGATTCTGGCGCGTATCGGCCTGCGCAACGCTCGACCGCGAGATCTGGCGCGCTTGCGTGACGCCTTGGGCGCTTTGCCTGAACTGCAAGATGCGATGGTCGGCCTTGAAGCCCCGCATTTGCAGCAGTTGGCAACGATTACCAGTACTTATCCTGAATTGGGAGCGCTGCTGGAAAAGGCCATTAACGACAATCCGCCGGCAGTGATCCGCGACGGTGGCGTACTCAAAACCGGTTACGACGCTGAACTGGATGAACTGCAATCGCTGAGCGAAAACGCAGGGCAATTTCTAATTGATCTTGAGGCGCGTGAAAAAGCCCGGACCGGTCTGGCCAACCTCAAGGTGGGTTACAACCGCGTCCACGGTTACTTCATCGAGTTGCCGAGTAAACAAGCCGAACAAGCGCCTGCTGACTATATTCGGCGTCAAACCCTTAAGGGCGCAGAGCGCTTTATCACGCCAGAGCTGAAAGCTTTCGAAGATAAAGCCTTGTCGGCTAAAAGCCGCGCACTGGCCCGCGAAAAAATGCTTTATGAAGCGCTGCTCGAAACCTTAATCGGGGAGTTGCCGCCCTTACAGGACACTGCGGCTGCACTGGCCGAACTCGATGTGCTGAGCAATTTGGCCGAACGCGCTCTGAACCTAGACTTGAACTGCCCGCGTTTTGTTGACGAGCCGTGCATGCGGATCAGCCAAGGCCGTCATCCGGTGGTCGAGCAAGTACTGACCAGCCCATTTGTGGCTAACGATCTGGCGCTGGATGATAAGACCCGCATGCTGGTGATTACCGGTCCTAACATGGGCGGTAAATCTACCTACATGCGTCAGACCGCATTGATCGTATTACTGGCCCATATAGGTAGCTTTGTCCCCGCCGCCAGTTGCGAGTTGTCGTTGGTAGACCGGATCTTCACCCGGATCGGCTCCAGTGATGATCTGGCGGGCGGGCGTTCTACTTTTATGGTGGAAATGAGCGAAACCGCCAATATTCTGCATAACGCGACAGATCGCAGCTTGGTGCTGATGGATGAGGTAGGCCGTGGCACCAGCACGTTCGACGGCTTGTCCCTGGCTTGGGCTGCGGCCGAACGTCTCGCCCACTTACGCGCGTATACCTTATTTGCCACGCACTATTTTGAGCTGACCGTTCTGCCCGAAAACGAGCCATTGGTTGCAAACGTGCACTTGAGCGCCACCGAGCACAATGAGCGAATTGTGTTTTTGCACCACGTCTTGCCAGGCCCGGCCAGTCAAAGCTATGGTTTGGCCGTTGCACAATTGGCCGGGGTTCCAGCCAATGTCATCACTCGAGCACGCGAACATTTGAGCCGACTTGAAACCACCAGCCTGCCTCATGACGCGCCACGCACCGCACCTGGTAAAAAAGCAGCACCGCATCAAAGCGACCTGTTTGCCAGCCTGCCGCATCCGGTATTGGACGACCTGTCCAAGCTCGACTTGGACAACATGACACCACGTAATGCGCTTGATTTGCTCTACACATTAAAGACACGCCTTTAAAAGCTGCTAGAATCGCGCGCGGTTCGGGATGCTACTGGCCTATTAGCCTGATCAGTAGATATCACTCCCGAGCCCTGCGAACCCGAACTGGAAGGGCTTCGCTGCCGCCGCCTGAGGAGAAAATTAGAAATGACCTTCGTCGTCACCGACAACTGCATCAAGTGCAAGTACACCGACTGCGTAGAAGTCTGTCCGGTGGACTGCTTCTACGAAGGCCCGAACTTCCTGGTAATTCACCCGGATGAGTGCATTGACTGCGCGCTTTGTGAGCCTGAATGCCCTGCACAAGCCATCTTCTCGGAAGATGAAGTACCTCAAGACATGCAAGAGTTCATTCAGTTGAATGTCGAGCTGGCTGAAATTTGGCCAAACATCACTGAAAAGAAAGACGCTCTACCGGACGCGGAAGAGTTTGATGGCGTGAAAGGCAAGATCAAAGATCTAGAACGCTGATTTACGCTGTCGCAAAAAGCCCCGGTCTCCTACGAGCCGGGGCTTTTTGCGTTTTAGACGGGCGACGGCTGCTGCGGTAACAATTGAACTACAAAATACTTAGGTGACTATCTTTAAACCCGCAGGCTAGACCTATATAAAGGCGATCTGGTATCAATTCATGTTACGAATGCAAAGTTGACTAGCCTTATACCTTTAGGCAACTAGACTGATGCTCGTCCGGGCTGGTGGAGCGTAGGCTTGGGCACAGACGCAGCATGTCAATGCAGATGTCGACCCAGGTTTCTGCTTCTTTATGAAGCTCAAAACAGTCGGGAACCAGCAACCATTGCCTGAGAATACCGTCTATGTAAGCGTGCAAAGCGATTGCTGCACGGCGAGCGTTCAGGTTCGCAGGCAGCTGCTCGCGGTAAACTGCATTATTCAGTGTTAGCTCGATACGACTATTACAGTCGACACTCGCCACTTGGCGTTGACGGCGCAAATCGCACATTTCGTCAGTGAATTCGCATTTATGAAACAAAATTTCATTGATACGCCGAGTTTTCGGGTCAATTGCAACTTGATGAAACAAATGAACCAGCAAGCTGCGCATGCAGCCCAATGGGTCAAGCTCGTCTTGGCTTTCACTGGCCTTAGCCAGCTCATTCAACGGCTCATGCAAGCTGTCCAGCATGGCCTGAACCAAATCAGCCTTATTACTGAAATGCCAGTAAATCGCACCTCGGGTGACTCCCGCGAGTGCAGCGATGTCAGCCAGAGTAGTGCGAGCAACCCCCCGTTCATAAAAGGCCTGCTCGGCGGCTTCGAGGATTGCGCTCCGGGTTTCCTGAGCTTCTTCTTTAGTACGACGCACCATGGCAATAAAAACCTCAATCAGGAGGGTTTGGAGCGTTTCAACTCAGCATCCAAACCGGCATCGGGTGGCGTTTGTTCTGCCTTATCCCGGTTTACTTCAGATTCAAAAACGGGCTCTGAAACGCCTCTCGCGGCAGACACCCACTGTTTACAAACAGACATGAATGTAAGTATATTCCTTAGCAAGCTACTTATCCACCCGGAACAGCTTTCTATACCCTTCCACTATTCTTGTGCGCTTTCGCGTGCCTGACCCGAGGATTTTCATGCAATTTAAGCCAGCTGTTACCGCTCTGGTTGCTGCCATTACCCTAGCTTCGCTGCTCAGCGGATGTAAGAAGGAAGAGCAAGCACCTGCTCCACAAACCCCTCAGGTCGGCGTCGTGACGCTGAAAACCCAGCCATTCACCATGACCTCTGATCTGCCGGGTCGTACGACTTCGTACCGTTCGGCGGAAGTTCGTCCTCAAGTGAACGGCATTATTCTCAAGCGCTACTTCAAAGAAGGCAGCGACGTTAAAGAAGGTCAGCAGCTGTATCAAATCGATCCTTCGATCTACGAAAGCAACGTGTTGAGCGCCAAGGCGACCTTGCAATCGGCTAAATCACTGGCTGATCGCTACAAGCAATTGGTCGCTGAACAAGCGGTAAGCCGTCAGGAATACGACAACGCCGAAGCTTCGCGACTGGAAGCCGAAGCGGCCCTGAGAACCGCGCAAGTTAACCTGCGCTACACCAAGGTGCTGGCCCCGCTATCTGGACGTATTGGTCGCTCGCTGTTTACTGAAGGCGCATTGGTGACCAGCGGTCAAGCCAACGCGCTGGCAGTAATCACGCAACTGGACCCGATTTACGTCGATGTGACGCAATCTTCGGTTGAAATGCTTGAGTTGCGCCGTGACCTCGCCGACGGGCGCCTGAAAAAAGCAGGTGATAACGCGGCCAAAGTTAAGCTAACCCTGCCAGACGGCAGCGAATACCCAGCTGAAGGTCGTCTTGAGTTCACTGAAGTGTCGGTAGACGAAGCCACTGGCTCCGTGACGCTGCGCGCGGTGTTCCCAAACCCTGATCACGTGCTGCTGCCAGGCATGTTTGTTCACGCGCAACTAGAAGCCGGCATCAATAGCGACGCTATTTTGGTCCCGCAAATCGGTGTAACGCACAACGCCAAAGGCGAACCGACTGCCCTGATAGTGGGCAAGGACAACAAGGTCGAGCTGCGCGTACTTCAAGCATCACGCACTGTGGGCAATAGCTGGCTGGTTGAAAAAGGCTTGAACGCGGGTGATCGTGTCATCACTGACGGTCTGCAATACGTTAAACCGGGCGTTGAAGTCAAAGTGACCGATAAGGCTTCTACCGATAAAGGTTCTGACGCAACCCCGGCCACAGAACAAGCCTCGGGCAGTAAAGGGGAATAAACAATGTCGAAATTTTTTATCGACCGTCCAATTTTCGCTTGGGTAATTGCCCTGGTGATCATGTTGGTCGGAGCTTTATCTATCCTCAAGCTCCCCATCAACCAATACCCAAGCATTGCACCGCCTGCCATCTCGATTTCTGTGAGCTACCCAGGTGCTTCTGCACAGACCGTGCAAGACACCGTGGTTCAGGTCATCGAGCAGCAGCTTAACGGTATTGATAACCTGCGTTATGTGTCGTCGGAAAGTAACTCTGACGGCAGCATGACCATCACCGTTACGTTCGACCAGGGCACTAACCCTGACACCGCTCAGGTTCAGGTGCAGAACAAGCTCAACCTGGCCACTCCTCTGCTGCCTCAAGAAGTGCAGCAGCAAGGTATCCGGGTGACCAAGGCAGTGAAAAACTTCCTGATGGTCGTCGGCGTGGTGTCCACTGACGGCAGCATGAACAAGGACGACTTGTCGAACTACATCGTCTCCAACATGCAAGATCCGCTGTCACGGACCGCGGGTGTAGGTGACTTCCAGGTGTTCGGTGCCCAGTACGCCATGCGTATCTGGCTCGACCCGAACAAGCTGAATAAGTACAACCTGACTCCGGTGGATGTGAAATCTGCCATCTCAGCCCAGAACGTACAGGTGTCTTCGGGGCAACTGGGTGGTCTGCCAGCGGTAGAAGGCCAGGAGCTGAACGCCACGATCATCGGTAAAACTCGACTGCAAACCGCAGAAGAGTTCAAAAAGATCCTGCTCAAGGTCAACACCGACGGTTCTCAGGTTCGCCTCAGCGATGTAGCTGAAGTGGGACTTGGGGGTGAGAACTACAGCATTAGTGCGCAGTACAACGGCAAACCGTCTTCGGGTATTGCAATCAAACTGGCCTCTAATGCCAACGCTCTGGACACCGCTAAAGCCGTTCGCCAGACCATTAAAGACCTGGAACCCTTCTTCCCGCCTGGCATGGAAGTGGTTTTCCCGTACGACACGACACCGGTTATTTCAGCGTCCATCGAAGGGGTTGTTGAAACACTGGTAGAAGCTGTTGTGCTGGTGTTCTTGGTGATGTTCCTGTTCCTGCAAAACTTCCGCGCCACGATCATCACGACGATGACCGTGCCCGTCGTGTTGCTGGGTACTTTCGGGATCCTTGCCGCTGCAGGGTTCAGCATTAACACCCTGACCATGTTTGGTCTGGTACTGGCCATCGGATTGTTGGTGGACGATGCCATCGTCGTGGTTGAAAACGTCGAGCGGGTGATGGCGGAAGAAGGATTACCGCCTAAAGAAGCGACTAAAAAGTCGATGGGTCAGATTCAGGGTGCACTGGTCGGTATTGCCCTCGTGCTATCGGCTGTATTGCTGCCAATGGCGTTCTTTGGTGGTTCAACGGGTGTGATCTACCGTCAGTTCTCGATCACTATCGTGTCGGCAATGGCGCTGTCGGTTGTGGTCGCCTTGGTGTTTACCCCTGCCCTGTGCGCCACCATGCTCAAACCGATTACCAAAGGTGATCACGGTCAGAACAAGCGCGGGTTCTTTGGTTGGTTCAACCGCACCTTTGACAGTGGCGTCAAACACTATGAAAACAGTGTTGGCAGCATTCTGCGTCACAAGGCACCGTACTTGCTGGCCTATGTACTGATCGTGGTCGGTATGATCTTCCTGTTTACCCGCATCCCGACCTCTTTCCTTCCGGAAGAAGACCAGGGCGTGCTCTTTGCTCAGGTTCAAACCCCGCCGGGTACCACCGCAGAGCGGACTCAGGAGGTGATTGACCGGATGCGAGAGTACCTGCTCACAGATGAAACATCAGCTGTATCCTCGGTGTTCACGGTTAACGGTTTTAACTTCGCAGGTCGTGGTCAAAGCTCCGGTTTGGCGTTCATCATGCTCAAGCCTTGGGGCGAGCGTGATGCCGACAACACCGTGTTCGCGTTGGCTCAACGAGCCCAAGCGCACTTCTCCACCTTCCGTGATGCCATGGTGTTCGCGTTTGCTCCACCTGCGGTGATGGAGTTAGGTAACGCAACAGGCTTCGACGTGTTCCTGCAAGACCGTGCCGGTATCGGTCACGACAAGCTGATGGAGGCTCGCAACCAGTTCTTGGGGATGGCTTCTCAAAGCAAAGTCTTGGCAGGTGTGCGCCCCAACGGTTTGAACGACGAACCTCAGTACAAACTGTTGATCGACGATGAAGCTGCACGCGCACTGGGCGTCAGCCAGTCAGATATCAACAACACACTGTCCATTGGTTTGGGCGCCAGCTACGTCAACGACTTCATTGACCGTGGCCGGGTTAAAAAGGTGTTCTTGCAAGGTGACGCTACCTCGCGCATGAACCCCGAAGACCTGAAAAAATGGTACGTACGTAACGATCAAGGAACCATGGTGCCGTTCTCAGCCTTTGCCAAAGGCGAGTGGACCTACGGTGCGCCTAAACTGTCGCGTTACAACGGCGTAGAAGCCATGGAAATTCTGGGTTCGCCAGCCCCTGGTTACAGTAGCGGTGAGGCCATGGCGGAAGTAGAAGCACTGGCCAAGAAACTCCCGGCAGGTGTTGGTATTTCTTGGACAGGTCTGTCTTACGAGGAACGTTTGTCAGGTTCGCAAGCGCCTGCTTTGTACGCGATCTCCTTGCTGATGGTATTCCTGTGTCTCGCGGCGCTATATGAAAGCTGGTCTATTCCGATCGCGGTCATGCTGGTTGTACCGCTGGGTATTATTGGTGCGCTATTGGCTACCAGCTTGCGGGGGCTGTCCAACGACGTGTACTTCCAAGTAGGGCTATTAACGACAATCGGCCTGGCAGCGAAGAACGCCATTCTGATCGTCGAGTTCGCCAAAGAACTGCATGAGCAAGGACGTAGCTTGTACGATGCCGCGATTGAAGCCTGTCGGATGCGTCTGCGCCCGATCATCATGACCTCGCTGGCGTTTATCCTCGGTGTGGTTCCATTGGCGATCTCTTCGGGCGCAGGTTCGGGCAGCCAGCACGCCATTGGTACAGGTGTAATCGGCGGGATGTTAAGTGCAACCATCCTAGCTATTTTCTGGGTGCCGCTGTTCTTTGTTGCCGTGTCCTCGATTGGCAATAAAAAAGACGCCGAGCAAAAAAAAGATCTGACTAAAACTCCAAACAAAGAGGCTGGCCAATGAGCAAGTCGCTTCTCGCAGCAGCGGTAGCAGCGTTTACGCTGAGTGGCTGCTCGCTGATACCGGACTACCAGCGCCCTGAAGCGCCGGTAGCCGCGCAATACCCGCAGGGCCCGGCCTACTCGCCTAATCAGGCGCCGAATCAGGCCGCTGCGGAGCAAGGCTGGCGTCAGTTTTTCCATGACCCAGCCCTGCAACAGCTGATTCAGACAGCTCTGGTCAACAACCGCGACCTTCGGGTTGCGGCCTTAAATATTGACGCTTACGCCGCGCAGTACCGCATTCAGCGTGCGGATCTGTTCCCGGCTGTGTCGGCGGACGCCAGTGGCAGCCGTCAACGCACACCGGCACGTATGTCGCAAACCGGTCAGTCGGGTATCACCAGCCAATACTCCGCGACCCTTGGGGTCAGCGCTTATGAGCTGGATCTGTTCGGACGTGTGCGCAGCCTGAGCGATCAGGCTCTTGAGAACTACTTCGCAACCGAAGAAGCGCGCCGCTCTACCCAGATCAGCCTAGTGGCCAACGTTGCGACGGCCTACTTGACCTGGCAAGCGGACAAAGAGCTGCTCAAGCTGACAGAAGACACCCTCAAAGCGTTCGACGAGAGTTACAAGCTGACCTTGCGTAGCAATGAAGTCGGTGTGGCCTCCGCCCTTGACCTCAGCCAGTCGCGCACGTCGGTAGAAAACGCCAGGGTTCAATTGGCCAGGTACACCCGCCAGGTGGCTCAGGATGAAAACAACCTAGCCCTGCTGCTGGGCACTACCATCCCGGACAATCTGCCAAAAGCTCAACCGCTGTCGGCAGACTTGCTGACCAAGGTACCGGCTGGCTTGCCTTCCGACTTGCTTCAGCGTCGTCCAGATATTCTCCAAGCCGAGCATCAGTTGTTGGCGGCTAACGCCAACATCGGTGCCGCACGCGCCGCGTTCTTCCCCAGCATCAGCCTCACCGCCAATGCCGGAACCTTGAGCCCAGACCTTTCCGGTCTGTTCAAGGGCGGTTCGGGCACTTGGTTGTTCTCGCCGCAGATTAACCTGCCGATCTTTAACGCAGGCTCTCTGCGTGCAAGCTTGGACTACTCGAAAATTCAGAAAGAGATCACAGTCTCTCAATATGAGAAGGCGATCCAAACTGCATTCCAAGAAGTCTCTGACGGCTTGGCTGCACGTGAAACCTACAACCAACAGTTGCAAGCGCAAGCCGACTTCGTCAACGCCAACCAGGACTACTACCGCCTGGCTGAGCGTCGCTATCGGATTGGCGTCGACAGCAACTTAACCTTCCTCGATGCGCAGCGCTCGTTGTTCAGCGCCCAGCAAGCGTTGATTACCGATCGCCTATCGCAGCTGACCAGTGAAGTCACGCTGTACAAGGCGCTGGGTGGAGGCTGGTACGAGCAGACCGGACAGAACCGGCCTATTTCGGACAAGCCACCGAAGGCTTGATAGCGCTCCGTTAACAACAAACCCGCCAATTGGCGGGTTTGTTGTTAACGGTTGGACTTAGCCAGAATCGAGTTAATTAGGTTGTACTGGCGGTAGCCAATCAATGGGCACTAGACCTAACGTAGTCCAGATACCGGGGAATTCACTTTGCTGAATGACCTGCAAATCACCTGCCTGCGCAACTCGCTGTATATAAGCAACCAGCGATCCCGTCCCATCAATTAGCTCATTCAGAATATTGGGGGCTTGCGACACAAGTTGGTCTGCTTCGTCATCCGCGTGGGAACGAAACTTGAGTACCGCTTTATTAGGGGCTAACCAATACCCTGCACTCCCCCTGACAATCAAGTCCTGACTAATCATTCGGGCCAGATAGGTGGGCGCAAAAAAATTACTGTACAAGGCTCGCTCTCCGGTCTCAAAGACCATCTTGCTGGCGCCCTCTTTGTCCGAGGTACAGTAAGACCCACGAAACTTAAGTGAGGGATCTACGTTCAACTGCCCTTTTTGATTGAATTTAATCGCCTGAGCCTGTGCATCGCTCACAGGACGAGAGATACGGTAATTATTCAATCCAGCGTCAAACACAATAAAGCCACTTAACGGTGTCGCTGAGTCCAAATCTATTGAGCGCGCCACTGCCATTGCAGCTTCATCAGCACTTCGAAAGTATTCGGGTAATAAATGTAAAACCGCAGCATCCTGAATCATGGGTCATCCTTGAAAAAACGCTCAACCTGATCAACCCCACGATATGGAGCTCAGGCGCGGGAGAATTATCCAAGAATAAAAAGATGACATGCGTTACATAAATAGGTCGTTTTAGCGGCGACGTCTGACAAGAGCGTTCGGGCTGCTGACTAAAAAGCAGCCCTGCCCTGATGTCAAACCCGCGACTCAACCCCCAGCTCATCCCACACCGACTCCGCCAAGTGGAAGGTCGCGTTGGCCGCTGGAATGCCGCAGTAAATCGCGCTCTGCATCAGCACTTCTTTGATTTCTGCCCGGGTGACGCCGTTACTGGCCGCAGCACGCAAGTGCAGTTTTAGTTCTTCACTACGGTTCATTCCGATCAGCATCGCAATGGTAATCAGGCTGCGGGTATGGCGCGGTAAACCCGGACGTGTCCAGATATCACCCCACGCGTGCCGGGTGATCATTTCCTGAAACTCACTGTTGAACTCGGTCAAAGCGTTCAGGCTGCGATCAACGTGTGCGTCGCCCAACACCGCCCGGCGTACGCCCATGCCTTCGTCGTAACGTT
Source organism: Pseudomonas endophytica (assembly GCF_001411475.1). Taxonomy (GTDB): domain Bacteria; phylum Pseudomonadota; class Gammaproteobacteria; order Pseudomonadales; family Pseudomonadaceae; genus Aquipseudomonas; species Aquipseudomonas endophytica. Next base: position 79,065 of record NZ_LLWH01000001.1, read on the forward strand.
GTTTCTCGTCCACAAAACGCTCCTTAAACCGATGGTTTGGCTAGTAAGAATTCCAGCACACGCTGACTGAATGCATCACCCGCCTGCACGTTGGACAAGTGCGCAGCATAAAACTCTGCGTACTCGGCGCCTGCAACGTGCGCTTGAATGTAGTGGCTACCAGAAGGTGGCGTCACAGCGTCCTCAGAGCCTGCAATCACCAGTGTCGGCACGGCAATTGCGCCCAGTTGCTCACGGAAATCGGCATCGCGCACCGCTGCACAGTTCGCCGCATAGCCGTTAGGTGAAGTGGCTGCCAGCATGTCAGTGATACGTTTGGCTTGGTCTGGATGGGCTTGCGCGTAATCTGAGGTAAACCAGCGCGCAATCGAGGCATCACGTAAACCCGCCATCGCCGCAGCGCCGTCGCGCAGCACCATCTCAATCCGCGGGTTCCACATCGACGCCTCGCCAATCTTGGCCGCGGTGTTGCAGACCACCAAGCTGTGCAAACGTGAGCCAGCATGGATGCCGAGCCACTGACCAATCAGGCCGCCCATCGACAACCCGCAAAAATGTGCGCGCTCAATACCCAATGCGTCCAGCAACGCTAGGACGTCGCCGCCCAACTGCTCAATGCTGTATGGGCCATCAGTGACTAACGACTGGCCATGACCACGGGTGTCGTAGCGCAACACCTGAAAATGCTCAGTGAACGCTGGAATCTGCGATTCCCACATTCCTAGATCAGTCCCCAATGAGTTGGACAACACCAAGACCGGCGCACCGTGCGGGCCATCGAGTTGGTAGTTGAGTTCACCTTCCGCCAGTTGTACACGTCCCACGGCCGTCTCCTTTTTATAATGCCAACGCAAAATGCTCAGCCCGAGCTCGCTCGACCCAAGTCGTCGCCTGCCCCAAGTAATGAGCAGGATCTAGCAAATGATCCAGTTCGCCCGCCGATAACTGAGCGGCTATTTGAGGCTCATCGCCCAACACTGCGCGCAGATGCCGATGCTCGGCCACTGCCCGTTTGCAGCACTGCTCCAAGAGATGATGCGCGGTTTCGCGCCCTACTCGCTGCGCTAGCACAATGCTCACTGCTTCAGCCAGAACCAGGCCGTGAGTCAAATCGAGGTTGCGCGCCATGCGCTGGGTATCGACTTCTAAACCCTGCGCGATATTAATGGCGTGTCCCAGTGCCCCAGACACCAAACAGCAAATGTCTGGCAGGGTTTCCCATTCGGCATGCCACAAGCCTAAGCTGCGCTCGTGTTCTTGAGGCATGGCACTGAACAGCGTGCTCAACAGCCCAGGCACCCGCGTGGCCGCGCTGATCAACACCGCCGAACCTACTGGGTTTCGCTTATGGGGCATGGTTGAAGAGCCGCCCTTGCCCGGAGCGGATGGTTCAAAGACTTCTGCCGCCTCCGTTTGCATCAACAGGCTGATGTCGCGGCCCATCTTGCCCAAGCTGCCCCCCACCAACCCCAGCACGGCGCCAAACTCCACCAAACGATCACGATGGGTGTGCCACGGCTGGTCAGGCAGGCTTAAACCCAACTCATCGGCCAACGCATTCGCCACCGGTAACGCCTGCTCACTCAGCGCCGCCAACGTGCCAGATGCGCCCCCAAATTGCAGGCTTAGCAAACGCGGTTTTAATGCCTCAAGCCGCTGACGACTGCGCGTGACCGCACCGAGCCAACCAGCGATTTTCATACCTAAGGTGACGGGCGTGGCTTGCTGTAACCACGTGCGGCCGGCCAACGGAGTTGTGGCATAACGTTGGGCTTGTTGTGCGAGCACTTCACCCAGTTGCTGCAAATCACGCTCAATCAGGGCTAAAGCAGCGCGCAGTTGCAACACCAACCCGCTGTCCATCACATCCTGACTGGTCGCACCCAAATGCACATAACGCTCTGCCTCGGGGTTCACACCGGCAATCTGCTTGCCGAGTGCTTTGACCAACGGGATGGCCGAATTGCCAGCGCTCGCAATCGCCAGCCCTAAGGCTTCAAAATCGTAGAGTTCTGCGCGACAGGAGGCGGTAATCGGCGCCACAGCTGACGACGGAATCAGCCCTACTTTGGCTTGAGCCCGAGCCAAAGCAGCTTCAAAGTCGAGCATGGCTTGGATCCGTCCATGGTCACAAAACACCTCGCCCATGGCCTTGCCCGTGAAGTAGGCATCAAACAGCTGATTACTCATAAACCATCCTTTGCAGACGCGCGCCCCAGAGGGGCGCGCGCGAACACATTACAGATCGTGATGTAGGTATTTTGGCTGCTTCGGCAAACGGAAGCTGAACAGGAAGGCAATGGCCATCATGACCGTCACGTACCAGTAGAACGAGTTTTCCATCCCCATGGACTTGAGGCCCAGCGCCACATACTCCGCCGAGCCACCAAATACAGCGTTGGCCACAGCGTAGGCCAAGCCAACACCCAATGCCCGGACCTGAGGCGGGAACATTTCGGCCTTAACCAGCCCGCTGATGGAGGTGTAAAAACTCACAATCGCCAGTGCCAAAGTGATCAACACAAAAGCCAAAAATGGGCTGGTGACGGTTTTCAAACTCAGCAAAATTGGCACCGTGCACAACGTGCCCAAGCCACCGAACCACAGCATTGAGTTTCGACGCCCAATTTTGTCGGCGAGCATGCCGAACAACGGCTGCATGCACATATAAAGGAAGAGCGCCCCGGTCATGATGTAACTGGCGGTTTTGGCGTGCATCCCGGCAGTGTTCACCAGGTATTTCTGCATGTAGGTGGTAAACGTGTAGAAAATTAACGAGCCGCCCGCGGTGTAGCCGAGCACGGTAATAAAAGCACCTTTGTGGTCACGAAACAGCGCGGCGATGCTACCTGCGTCTTTATCATCACGGGTTTGAGCGTTGCTGGTTTCTTTCAGGGAGCGACGCAGCAGGAGTGAAATTACCGCCGCAACGGCACCAATCACGAACGGAATACGCCAGCCCCACGCGCGTAATTCTTCTTCTGACAAGATCTGTTGAAGAATCACCACAACCAGAACGGCCAGCAGTTGCCCACCGATCAGGGTTACATATTGGAATGAAGCAAAGAAACCACGCTGCCCTTTGAGGGCAACCTCACTCATGTAGGTAGCCGTGGTGCCATATTCTCCCCCCACCGACAGACCTTGGAACAACCGCGCCATTAACAGCAAGGCAGGCGCCCAAGCGCCAATCGAGTCGTACGTGGGAAGAAAGGCGATAACCAATGAGCCGGCGCACATCATCATCACCGAGATCATCATTGAGTTCTTTCGCCCGTGTTTATCGGCAACCCGGCCAAACAGCCAGCCACCAATAGGACGCATCAAGAAGCCCGCCGCAAACACCCCGGCAGTGTTCAACAACTGAACCGTAGGGTCATCGGACGGAAAGAAGGCAGGCGCAAAGTAAATCGCGCAGAACGCGTAAACGTAAAAATCGAACCATTCGACCAAGTTGCCGGAGGACGCACCGACAATCGCAAAGATCCTTTTTCTACGCTCTTCTCCTGTGTAGTGGGTTTCAGCTGTCATTTTTTTGGACTCATCAGGGTTAGTTACTTTTTAGACATACCTTGCAACAAGTAACACTGCAACCACAAAGAGCTGAACGATTGACTAATCAATCGTTCAGCAAGCCGTCTACAACAGGTCTTTAGACCCTTTCGATTGCCAGTGCCAAACCTTGACCAACCCCGACACACATGGTCGCCAAGCCTTTTTTGCCACCGGTTTTTTCCAATTGATGCAGCGCCGTCATCACCAGTCGCGCTCCACTCATGCCCAGCGGATGGCCCAGGGCAATGGCGCCACCATTGGGGTTGACTTGGGGAGCGTCGTCCGCCAGACCAAGCTCTCGTAGCACCGCCAAACCTTGGCTGGCAAAGGCTTCGTTCAACTCGATCACATCAAAGTCGCTAACGGACACCCCCAGACGCTCAACCAGTTTGCGCACCGCAGGCACCGGACCGATCCCCATCACTCGGGGCGCTACTGCGGCACTGGCCATGCCCAAAACGCGAGCCCGAGCCGTCAAACCGTGGCGTTTTACCGCTTCAGCAGACGCCAAGATCAGTGCCGCAGCACCGTCGTTCACCCCAGAAGCATTACCGGCGGTGACGGTTTTATCCGGCCCATTGACCGGTTTTAGCTTGCTCAGGGTTTGAAGGTTGGTGTCGGCACGTGGATGTTCATCGTGCTCAACGAGCGTTTCGCCTTTTTTATGGACGATACGCACCGGCACAATCTCCTCGGCAAAATAGCCCGCCGCCTGAGCCGCCGCCGTGCGCTGCTGGCTGCGCAAAGCAAAGGCATCTTGGTCAGCACGAGAAACCTGATAATCATCGGCCACGTTGTCAGCCGTTTGCGGCATCGCGTCGACCCCGTATTGAGCCTTCATCAATGGGTTGATAAAGCGCCAGCCAATGGTGGTGTCTTCCAGCTTCATGTTGCGCGAGAACGCCGCATCAGCTTTACCCATCACAAACGGCGCCCGCGACATAGATTCAACGCCACCGGCAATCGCCAGTTCCATTTCGCCACTGGCAATGGCCCGGAACGCAGTACCAATCGCGTCCATGCCCGAAGCACACAAGCGATTGAGCGTCACACCGGGAATGGTGTCCGGCAACCCGGCCAGCAACGCCGCCATACGGGCCACATTGCGGTTGTCTTCACCCGCCTGATTGGCGCAGCCCAAGAATACTTCGTCGACCTCGTCCCACTTAACATTAGGGTTGCGCTCCATCAGCGCCTTGATCGGCGTGGCCGCCAGATCATCAGCACGAACGGCCGCTAGACCACCGCCAAAACGGCCAATGGGGGTACGAATTGCGTCACAAATAAAGACTTCACGCATCACGCTTCTCCTGGCGCTTGGCCGTGCGCCAAGGCCGTGCGCGCTTCCAGATCGCGTAAGGCGCTCAATTCAAGGTCGGTTGGCTCGGCCGTTTGCTCGACCTCGTCGGCAAAACGAATGGCCCAGCCAGTCGCGGCAACCACTTGTTCACGTGTCACACCCGGATGCAGAGCGGTGACGACAAATTCGTTGGTCTGCGCTTCAGGCTCCATGATGCACAGATCAGTGATGATGCCCACCGGCCCAGCGCCCGGCAGCCCCAAACGCTTGCGCGAGTCGCCACCTTCGCCATGGCCCACCGAGGTGATGAAGTCCAGTTTGTCGACAAACGAGCGAGCTGATTGCTTGAGGATAATCAACACGCTTTTGGCGGAGCCTGCAATTTCAGGTGCTCCACCGGCACCCGGCAGACGAACCTTGGGGTGATGATAGTCACCGACCACAGTGGTGTTGATATTGCCGAAGCGGTCCACCTGCGCAGCCCCTAAGAAGCCAACGTCGACACGCCCACCTTGCAGCCAGTAACGGAAAATTTCACTGGTAGCCACGACCGTATCAGCCGTTTCGGCCAGTTCACCATCACCAATCGACAGCGGTAGCACGTGAGGTTTGGCGCCAATCGGCCCAGATTCGTAAATCAGCACGACATCAGGTGACGATGTCAGGCGCGCCAAGTTCGCGGCTTTCGACGGCAGACCAATGCCTACAAAACAGACCGAACCGTTTTTAAGACGACGGGCGGCTGCGACTGTCATCATTTCGTTGGTGGAGTAAGCCATTATTTTGCCTCCGAAGCGCGGGCCAGCTTGGCCTGGAACTCGCTAAAATTTGCGGTGCCGTGGATGTAGTCATTGATCCAGGCCGTGAAAGTTTCGCGGTCGCGGGCAATGGGGTCCCATGCCTGATAGAAACGGTTATCACGCTCGGTATAACCATGGGCATAGGAGGGATGCGCCCCTCCCGGCACGTGACACACCGCACTCAACGCCCAAGTTGGCAGAACGCAGGCATTCATGGGGGCTTGCAGGTCATCAACAATTTCTTCAACCGTGACGATGCAACGCTTGGCGGCCAAAGCAGCCTCTTTTTGCACGCCCAAAATCCCCCACAACAGCACATTCCCTTTGCGGTCAGCCTTTTGCGCATGGATGACAGTCACATCGGGACGCACCGACGGCACAGCCGCCAACACTTCGCCTGTAAATGGGCAGGTGACGGTTTTGATCAATGGGTTGACCTTAGGCAGGTCGGAGCCTGCGTAAGCACGCAATACCGCGAACGGTAGGCCCGAGGCTCCCGCTACATAAGCATTAGCCAAGTCAGCGTGACTGTGCTCTTCGATTTCCAGCGGCTGCGGCCACTGCTTTTCCACGGCATCACGCAAACGATGCAGCGACCCAACACCCGGGTTACCGCCCCAAGAGAAGATCAACTTTCGTGCACACCCGGCGCCAATCAACTGGTCATAAATCAAGTCAGGCGTCATGCGAACTAAGGTCAGCTCTTTCTTACCCTGACGAATGATTTCATGACCTGCTGCGGTCGGAATCAAGTGCGTGAAACCTTCGAGGGCGACCGTATCGCCGTCATTCACGTACTGCTTCACGGCCTCGTGTAACGAAATGATTTCTGCCATGAGGGGTAGCTCCCGTTTCTTGTATGCCACTGAATAAAAAACGATGGGCCAAGGCCGCACCGGACTGTCAGCAGGTTAAGCCGCCGCCCTGCACTCAAACAATCCGATAATCGACGATGTGTTCGGTAATCGAACACTTAGTTAGGCTGCTAGGTATTATTTCGTCAGCGCTTAAAGATCGCGAAATAATCACGCGCCTACCGCAATCGCAGGCGCTAGAAGGTTCTTTCAGGTGAACAGTTGTGCGCTCAGCTCGCGGCTAGAACTGAGCATAATCGGTAGGAAACGTTGCTCAAGCTCTGTGCGAGTCACTCGCCCCGCATGGGTGCTCACATTCAAAGCAGCCAACACTTGGCCGGAAGCGTCGTACACCGGCACCGCGATCGAACGCAGACCTTGCTCCAGCTCTTGATCGACAACGCACCAGCCCTGCTCACGGACTTTCTGTAAGCATTCAAGCAAAGCCTCTTGAGTTCTAAGTGTGCGACTGGTTTTGGCCTGAAACTCAGCATGGGCCAAGTACTCATGCAGGCTGACATCGTCTAGCGCCGCTAACAAAATGCGCCCCATAGACGTGCAATACGCAGGCAAGCGACCGCCAACCGACAGGTCTACCGAAATCAGACGCTGAGTGGTGGCCGAACGGGCGATATAAAGAATGTCATCGCCTTCTAGGGTCGCCATATTGCACGCTTCGTGCAATTGCTCGCTCATGCGGTCCAGATAAGGCTGGGCCGACACCGCCAACGGCGTCGACGATAAATAGGCATGCCCAAGTGTCAGTACTTTGGGCAGCAGCGAATAGGTGCGGCCATCGGTGGTGGCATAGCCCAATTTGATCAACGTGTACAAACAGCGACGCACAGCAGCGCGAGGGATTTCAGTTCGATGGCTGATCTGGGCAATGGTCAAGTGCCGTTTACGCTCTTGAAACGCTTGCACTACCGCCAGCCCTCGCGCCAGTGAAGCCATGAAGTCAGGGTCACCGGTGAAGGCCTGAATACGTTTGGCAGGCGATGCCACAATCGGTGGCGCGAGGCCCGTTACTGCATTGCGCAATTGCTCACTCATTGCCCATCCCCGTGATGTAGTTTTTATTGTTCTTGCAGATCGCCCCAGTAACAACACAGGCAGGGCGCGCACTTTACTGGCCGATTATCGAACCGACGGCCGATTATCGCAATCTCCTGTGTCAACCCAAGGTATGAACGGCGCATCAGCCTGCCGTACGTTCCTGTAGGTTAAATATTGTTCGGCTGTCGTACTTAGCAACTGCGTACAACACCTGCGTATGATTTTCATTAGGCCTTTTACCTCACGTGCACCCGCAAACATCCACCTATCATTGATAGAAATGCACCTGTCTTATATGTGCAGTGAATTAAGCCGACGTCAGCACTCATTAACTTGGCCATGTACTTATCTGATGCCAGTAGTAATAGATCTAAAAAATGACTCAACCTGTTAATTCGCTGAATTTGCAACAAACAGTGCACTTCGAAGTTGACGTGCCCGAAGCGCTTCGGCGATAGTAGACGCCTTACTCAAGCCTTTATGGCCCGCAAGTAACTGAATGCACGAAGTCGAGCATTCCCGCCTTTTGGATCCAACCCACTCGTTGAACTCAACAGGCCGCGAGGCTTAATTTCCTAGTGCAAACTGTATTGTCCACCCACGGGTGGTGAACACTTAAGTGCAGACACGCCATCTGTTAATTAATGACGTTGCTGCGTGCAGAGAATGGTTTGTTTACCTTGACGTTGCTTACAGGCATCTGTCTGAAGCTGACTCATCCGTCAAATGGATCACCCTCTGTTGCCAAGTGGTTCACCCAATTTAATCTCTACTTAATTAGGTAGCACTGTGACGAAAGACGAACTGCGCGCAGAACTTGAGCGTCAGGAACAACGTTACAAAGATGTTTATGGCGGCGAAGTCACCACCTATGCCGCTCAGTCAGAGCCGGAACGTAAGCCGTGGCGCAAACGTGCCAGCTTGCTCGATCAGGCTTTTTCTCAAGAAATTCAAAAAATCGAGAAAGAACTCAAAGCCGAAGAGTCATGATTTTCTGACACTAATTTGTGTAAAGGCTGCTCCAGAACCTCATTCCGATGAGTGCTCGAGCTGCTGCTTGCTCAACAAAAGGCATGGGCAACTGCATCACCTCGTCTGATTACAGAAATTTCACACGCTCAAATCAGACTGCTCACCTGACGAATGCTTTGCCCAATTAAACGCTTATAGCCTTGTATATCAGAGGGTTAGAGCAGATTTAAGACGACCCGAAAAAAAGGCATCTCGCCATTTTTTTCGTTTATAGATGTTACCGGCGAGCACCTAGTGCATCGGTTTCTGAGGTTTTCTGGCATAATCCGGCCCCCTTTATGACCGTGTCAGAAAACCTTCATGATCGAACTACTAAGCGGATTGGATGCCTGGGTTCTTATCAGCCTCTTCTTCGCCCTAGCCTTTGTTCTCGCCTTCGAGTTCATTAACGGCTTTCATGACACCGCAAATGCGGTAGCGACTGTCATCTACACCAAAGCCATGCCGCCTCACTTGGCGGTGTTCTTTTCAGGTGTGTTTAACTTTCTTGGCGTACTGCTGGGCGGGGTTGGGGTGGCATACGCCATCGTCCACTTGCTCCCGGTAGAGCTTCTGGTAAATGTGAACACCGGACATGGCTTGGCCATGGTGTTCTCGTTGCTGGCAGCGGCTATCACTTGGAACCTAGGCACCTGGTACTTCGGGATTCCAGCGTCAAGCTCGCACACGCTGATCGGTTCGATTTTAGGTGTGGGCCTAGCCAACGCCTTGATCAATGGTATCCCGGTCAGTGATGGAGTTAACTGGCATAAGGCTATCGAGATTGGTGCCTCGCTGGTGTTCTCTCCCCTCGCGGGCTTTCTGATTGCCGGTCTTATGCTGGTCGGTCTTAAATGGTGGCGTCCGAACTCCAAGATGCACAAAACACCAGAAGAGCGCCGCAAGCTCGATGACAAAAAGCATCCGCCCTTCTGGAACCGTCTGGTTCTGGTGATCTCAGCCATGACGGTAAGCTTCGTTCACGGCTCCAATGACGGCCAGAAAGGTATTGGTCTGATCATGTTGGTGCTGATCGGTATCGTGCCCAGCGCCTTCGTTCTGGACTTGAACAGCACCACTTACCAAATTGAAAGAACTCGCGATGCGACGCTGCACCTGAGCCAGTTCTATCAGCGCAATCACCAGAGCCTTAATGAATTTTTGGCGCTGGGCAAAGGTGTTAAAGGCGATCTGCCAAGCAAGTTCAGTTGCAACCCGCAACAAACCGAGCCGACTATTTCAGCCCTGCTCGACTCGCTCAAAGGCGTCACCGACTACCACTCCATGACCTCTGAGCAACGTATCGAGATTCGTCGCTACCTGCTTTGCTTGGATGACACGGCGAAGAAAGTCAGCAAACTGCCAGCGCTAGATGCCAGTGAAAAAGCTGACCTCGAAAAACTGCGCAAAGACCTGACAGCCACCACTGAATACGCCCCATTCTGGGTGATCCTGGCTGTTGCACTGGCTTTGGGCTTGGGCACTATGGTCGGCTGGAGACGCGTGGTTAAAACCATTGGCGAGAAGATTGGCAAGCAGGGCATGACTTATGCCCAAGGTATGGCGGCTCAGATCACCACCACCATTGCCATTGGGCTGGCCAACCTCTTCGCCCTACCGGTATCGACGACTCACATCTTGTCTTCGGGCGTGGCGGGCACCATGGTTGCCAACAAAAGCGGCCTGCAAGGCAACACCATCAAAACCATCCTGATGGCTTGGGTGCTGACATTGCCTGCTACCGTAGGACTGTCCGCTGCTCTGTTCTGGCTGGCCTCTATCATCCTCAACTGATAGAGCGCTGTCTGGCCCTGAAACAGGTTCACACCTGCATCGGGGCCAGACACTGGCCTTGCCCCTCCTTTTTCAGCCTGGATAGCGACTGTCCAGAGCGTCCATCGTCAAAAACCAGCCAATACAAAAAACACAGGCAAAAAAATAGGCGACCTAGGTCGCCCAAAATGCCTTGCGTGCTCGAGTTCCAGAAGAATCCAGCGCTACTTATTGCGCTTGCGCGAATCCTTCCAGATAAAAAAACCTAAACCTACGAAAAACACCAGCATCAGACCCACCGTAACCACGCCTGCGACAACCACATTATCGAGAAACATGTCAGCCTCCTGCTGGTGTCTGTTGTTTCGTTGAGGCGAGATTAACCAGATAGGCAGACGAACGAGTTGACCGGGATCAATAAAGATCGCGGTCAGATGGGGCGTGGAAGGTTAAGTTGATCCAGAACAGCTAAAAAGCTATCACTCAGCGCTTTTTAGGCTTCTTTTTTGACTTTTTTTTGGCTGCTGCCAATGGCATCGCTTGCTCAAAAGCCTGTCGCACTTCGTTCAGACGTTTTTCTTTAAGGTCATGCACGCGCTTGTCGCGCTCTGCACCTAGGTCAACCAGCTTGCTGTCTTGGCTCATAAAAATCAGGTCACTGTTAAAGGCTAGAAGGGCTTAGGGTTAACCCAATAATGCGTTGAGGCCGAACAACTGGCCAGAAAAAACCAGTCACACCTCGATATCAATCCATAAACCCTGACGGGGAGCGCCATCGACCACGCCATCGCTGACTGGCTGATCTGCCTGAACCTCATCTTGTTCCGGCGGATGGGCCTGCTGCTCGCGCTGCTGTTGGCGCTGCTGTTCTTCACGCAGCAATAAGGCAGCCTGGTCAGCGTCATGGTGTTTCAAATTGATCGTACTGTCACCCGAACTGGCTTGTGTGGGCACCACCGCCGGAATTTCTGGACGCGGACGCACCGGATCTTGTTGCGAAGTCACGGGCACAACACTCAACGGAAGAATCGGCGACAGCATGATGAAGTGCTCCAGTTCTGTTTCGGTTTAAAACCATTCGTCTAAAAGCGCCATCGGCTCTTTTCGGCCTAGCAGCTTTTTATGAGAGTCCTTTGGCCTAAGGACGCTGCTGCGTTAATATACTCGGCTTTTTCAAAGCGGGAGTCAGGCAGCATGGCGCAGCAGTATCAACCGGGGCAACGCTGGATTAGTGACAGCGAAGCTGAGCTAGGCTTAGGCACCGTTCTGGCACAGGACGGTCGCTTGCTGACTGTGCTCTATCCGGCCACTGGCGAAACTCGCCAATATTCGCTGCGCAACGCCCCTCTTACGCGCGTGCGTTTCTCGCCAGGCGACACCATCATCCACTTCGAAGGCTGGAAGATGACTGTTCGCGAAGTCGACGATGCCGACGGTTTAATGGTCTATCACGGTTTCAACGAGCAAAATGAACTCGTTACCCTGCCTGAAACCCAACTGTCGAACTTCATCCAGTTCCGTCTGGCCAGTGATCGTCTGTTTGCCGGGCAAATTGACCCGCTTTCATGGTTCTCTTTGCGCTACCACACCCTTGAACATACTAGCCGCCAGTTGCAATCCTCGCTGTGGGGCTTGGGTGGCGTGCGTGCACAACCTATCGCGCACCAGTTGCACATTGCCCGCGAAGTCGCCGACCGGATCGCGCCACGCGTCTTACTGGCTGACGAAGTAGGCTTGGGTAAAACCATTGAAGCGGGCTTGGTGATTCATCGCCAGTTGCTCAGTGGCCGCGCCAGCCGCGTGCTGATCGTTGTCCCAGAAAACCTGCAACACCAATGGCTGGTAGAGATGCGTCGGCGCTTCAACCTTGAGGTGGCGTTGTTTGACGAAGAGCGCTTCATCGAAAGCGACGCCAGCAACCCGTTTGAAGACTGCCAATTGGCGTTGGTGGCTCTGGAATGGCTGGTCGACGACCCTAAAGCCCAAGATGCATTGTTTGCTGCCGGCTGGGACCTGCTGGTGGTCGACGAAGCTCACCACTTGGTGTGGCATGAAGATCAAGTCAGCCCTGAATATGATCTGGTTGAACAATTAGCGGGCGTGATCCCAGGCGTTTTGCTGCTCACTGCCACCCCAGAACAACTGGGTCAGGACAGCCACTTCGCACGTTTGCGCCTGCTCGATCCAAACCGCTTCCACGACTTGGCTGCCTTCCGCGCCGAGAGCGAAAACTACCGGCCTGTCGCTCAGGCCGTTCAAGAGCTGCTAGATAAAGGCCGCCTGTCTCCAGAGGCCAATAAGACCATTCACGGTTTCCTTGGGGCCGAGGGTGACTCCCTGCTCGCCGCCGTCAATGGAGGCGATGCTGAGGCCAGCGCACGCCTGGTTCGTGAACTGCTCGACCGTCATGGCACGGGTCGCGTTTTGTTCCGTAACACCCGCGCTGCTATTCAAGGTTTCCCTGAGCGCAAACTTCACGCGTACCCACTGCCGTGCCCAGATGAATACCTCGAGTTGCCCATCGGCGAACACGCAGAACTGTACCCCGAAGTCAGCTTCCAAGCTCAGCCGGACGCCACTGACGAGGAGCGCTGGTGGCGCTTTGACCCGCGTGTTGAGTGGCTCACCGACACCCTAAAAATGCTTAAGCGCACCAAGGTACTGGTGATTTGCGCTCACGCCGAAACCGCTATGGATCTGGAAGACGCCTTACGCGTGCGCTCCGGTATTCCCGCGACAGTCTTCCATGAAGGCATGAACATTCTTGAGCGCGACCGCGCAGCTGCCTACTTCGCAGATGAAGAGTTCGGCGCGCAAGTTCTCATCTGCTCAGAGATTGGCAGTGAGGGTCGCAACTTCCAGTTCGCTCATCACTTGGTGCTGTTCGATCTGCCTTCGCATCCAGACCTACTGGAGCAACGTATCGGTCGTCTGGATCGTATCGGCCAAAAGCACGTGATTGAACTGCATGTGCCGTACTTGGAAACCAGCCCGCAAGAGCGCCTGTTCCAGTGGTACCACGAAGCACTGAACGCGTTCCTCAACACGTGCCCAACCGGTAACGCCTTGCAGCATACGTTCGGCTCTCGCCTGCTGCCACTGCTCGAAGAAACCGACGATGACGTGTGGCAAACGCTGATTAACGAAGCGCGAACCGAGCGCGAACGTCTGGAGCAAGAACTGCATACCGGCCGTGATCGCTTGCTGGAACTTAACTCCGGTGGCGCGGGCGAAGGGGAAGCACTGGTTGAAGCCATTCTCGAGCAGGACGATCAATTCACCCTGCCGATCTACATGGAAACCCTGTTCAACGCTTTCGGCATCGACAGTGAAGACCACTCCGAAAACGCTCTGATTCTGAAGCCGAGCGAGAAGATGCTCGACGCGAGTTTCCCTTTGGGCGACGACGAAGGCGTGACCATTACCTACGACCGTAACCAAGCACTCTCACGCGAAGACATGCAGTTCATCACGTGGGAACACCCCATGGTGCAAGGCGGCATGGATCTAGTGCTCTCCGGTTCAATGGGCAACACTGCCGTGGCACTGATCAAAAACAAGGCCCTTAAGCCTGGGACCGTTCTGCTCGAACTGATTTACGTCAGTGAAGTGGTCGCCCCGCGCGCCTTGCAACTGGGTCGTTACTTGCCGCCTGCTGCGCTGCGTTGCTTGCTTGATGGCAATGGCAACGATCTGTCAGCGCGCGTCGCCTTTGAAACTCTGAATGAGCAGCTAGAAAGCGTGCCACGCGCCAGTGCCAACAAGTTCATCCAAGCTCAGCGCGACAACCTGACACCCAAAATCAATGCCGGTGAAGCCAAAGTAGCTCCGCGTCACGCTGAACGCGTGGCCGAGGCCCAGCGCCGTTTGGCAGCCGATACCGAAGAGGAATTGGCACGCCTGACGGCGCTGCAAGCGGTTAACCCGACCGTACGTGACAGTGAGTTGATTGCCTTGCGCAAACAACGTGAACAAGGCTTGGCCATGCTTGAAAAGGCCGCATTGCGCCTTGAAGCGATTCGCGTGTTAGTCGCAGGTTAACAGCCTTATTAAGCACGGCCAGAGCTGTCGCAGGCTGCGATCTTTGTTTTTAACAATCAAAAGATCGCAGCCTTCGGTATCTACCAAAAGCAGAAGCAGCGCCAGTTGTGGCCGCAGCAACGTAGGTGACACAAAAAAGATCACAAAGATGGGCTATAGCGCGCTTGCTCCTATGCGAACGACCTAGCGTCTCTGCAAAAAAGCTATAAAAAGATCATTATCAATTACAAAGTAATTGGCATCAAATAGCCATTACCCTCTCTTACCTCCACCCCAGCCTCTACACTGAAACCACACTAGCGCCTGTCGCTAGCAGACAAGGACTCAGTGTCGGTGCCTGGAATGGAATGGTTCAAATGGCAGTTTTTCGGTTCGCATGTTGAACACGGCCAACAAACGCTAAACAGCAGCCATAACCTTTACCTCGTGTTTCTTGCCTGGCTGGTCGCCTGTGCAGCGTGTTTAGCGGTGCTGCACATGGTTGAACGCGCCTCTAACGCTGAAAAACCGGCGGCTAAAACGATCTGGCGATGGCTGGGAGCAAGCTGTCTAGCAGGCGGCATCTGGGCCATGCACTTCATCAGCATGTTGGCCTTTGAATCCTCACACGAGATTCGTTACAACCTGGGCATCACCATCGGCTCGCTGCTCATCATCTGGGTCAGCGCTCTTGTAGCAATGTACCTACTCAAACAGCCCGGCTTGTCTCGTGCCCGATTAATGATGGCAGCACTGATTTTTGGTATTGGCATCGCCAGCATGCATTACAGCGGCATGTCTGCCATGCATACCAATAGCCTCCAACACTATGATCCCATCGGGGTCATCCTCTCATTGCTACTCGCGGTAGGCGCAAGCTATTGGGCCTTGCTCATGACCATAGCGCTGCGGTCGACCTACGGCTTGACCCATCAATTTTTTAAATACGCCATCAGCTTCGCCACTGGCACCGCCATTCTGGGTGTTCACTTTATTGGTATGTGGGCCTTGCACACGTATTCGCCGACCGGCGACACCGCTCAAGGGCACATTGAGACCAATCACTGGCAACTCGCGCTCATGGTGGCCATCATCACCCTGCTGCTGATTGGCAGCAGCATCAGCGCGGCCTTGGTCGACAAGAAGCTGCAACAAAAAGAACACGATCTTGCGCGAGTCAACGCGCTGCTCAGCCAACTTGACGAGGCTCGAATGTCTTTGCAGCAGGTGGCGCATTACGATCCGTTGACCAACCTGATTAATCGCCGCGGCTTTAACCAGATATTTGCCGAAAAGCTCGCAGAAAGCTCGGCACAGCATCGCAAACTAGCCGTCCTGTTTCTTGATATAGATCACTTCAAACGCATCAATGACAGCTTGGGCCATGACGCGGGAGATGAGTTGCTTAAGACCATCGCTAGCCAGATCAGTGGTGCAGCCCGCACTCATGCAGATGTGGTCGCACGCTTTGGTGGGGATGAGTTCTGCATATTGATCGACATTAACGACCGCGACGAAGCACAAAGTATGGCCAAGCGCATCATGTACAGCCTCAAAGACCCCATTGAGCTGGCGGGTAGGCGCATGGTCATGACCACCAGTATTGGCATTAGCGTATTCCCAGACGACGGCACAACCAGCAGCGAACTGCTTAAGCACGCCGATCTAGCGCTGTATCAATCCAAGGGTAACGGTCGAAATAGTCTGAATTTTTTCAACTCGAACCTCACCGTCAAAGCCTCACTCGAACTGCAAATTGAGGAAGAACTGCGCCAAGCACTGGATGAAGACATCGGATTGCTGCTGCATTACCAGCCCATCATCGACCTTAAACATGGACGCGTCGTCAAACTCGAAGCCTTGGTGCGCTGGGAGCATCCAGAACACGGCCTTCTGGGCCCAGACCGCTTTATCAACATTGCCGAAGCCAATGGACTTATCACTGAGCTTGATCGTTGGGTGTTGCGCAAAGCCTGTAACGATTTGGCAGCACTTTCGCGCCTAGGTTGGGAGCAACTTGGGATTGCTGTAAATTGCTCAGCACTCAACTTGGTTCGCGAGGCATTGGCAGACGAAATCAAAAGCGCGCTGTTGTCATCCGGGATTGCTCCGCACCGGCTTGAATTGGAGGTCACTGAAAACGCTCTAATGGGCAATATCAGCAAAACCTCACAGTTATTAAGGCAGATTCGGGCACAAGGGGTGTCTTTGTCGATCGACGATTTTGGCACCGGGTATTCATCACTGGCCTATTTAAGGCGTCTGCCGCTCAACACCCTAAAAATTGATCGCTCTTTTATTCAAGATATCCAGACCTCCAGCCAAGATTTGGAGATCGTGCAAGCGATCATTGTCATGGCTCACACCCTACAGTTAGTTGTCGTGACAGAAGGCGTAGAAACCTTGCAACAACTCGAACTGTTAAGTCACTGTGGTTGCGACCTTGTTCAGGGCTACCTCATCAGCCACCCCGTAGCCTTTGATGCATTGCCCGAGCTACTCGAACAACTCCATCACACTCACCGTTTTGGGTCGAACCACTCAGCCCTCCAACACGAAGAGAGCAATCGCTCCTAATCACCTTCTTTAGACTAAAAATGCCACAGCAATAACTGTGGCATTTCTCTACGGCAAGTGGCCATCATCCAGAAACAGTTACTGGCCTACCCACCGCTCGCTAAAAAAACATCGCAATTAACGCACTAGATTGGTGCTAGCAATTATTTTTTTGCCCTGTCTTGGATCATCACCCACGGCGAAACCACTACTGCCCATAGCTCAGGGTTACGTTCAACAACGTCTAGCGCGTGCGCTTCAGTCATCTTTCCAAATACCCCAGAAGCCAACCAAGCCTTGATTTTCTCTGCATCATCCTGAGTCACAGCCATAGCGGCTTCGATCAAGTCCAGTGCGGGGTCAACCCACAACACATCGCCTTTGGCGAAGAACGTTTGCAACACCTTCCATTCAATTGTTGCAGTCTCGCCAAGCAGCTTGGCATAGAGGGTGCTAGGTTCTTGAGTCATGGGAGTCACCAAGTAAGAAAATCGGCACAATGATAGCGTCGCCTACTCGGTAGAAAAACCCAAAGAGAGGTAAGGAAACGAAGAAAGAGTGAAGAGCCAAGGATGAACCTGTTGAGCTAGCAACATTCTGATAAAGATCAACAACATAATTCGCCGCTATTCTGTCTCTTTCTTTCGTTTAGGCGACATTTCCTGCTTTTTCTCCCTGTAGCCCGCTATTCAAGCGCTAAACCGGCGCTCTACACTGTACCGGTACAGTTGCGGGGGGGATTGGTCGGGAGTTTCGTCACGAAAAACCCGGTCCGGCTGCCTTGGCTTCCAGGACTATAAAAATTACAACAGAAGAGTGGAGCACCAATAAAGATGGCTAAGAAGCAGATTACTAAACTGTTTGCCGCGATGGTTTTGGCCGGGGTTGCCAGCCATTCATTTGCTGCAGACACCATCAAGATCGGTATTGCAGGCCCTAAAACCGGCCCCGTCACCCAGTACGGCGACATGCAGTTTACTGGCGCAAAACAAGCGATTGCAGACATCAACGCTAAAGGCGGTGTTGATATAGACGGCAAAAAGTACCAGCTTGAAGCGAAAGAGTACGACGATGCTTGTGATCCAAAACAAGCGGTCGCCGTCGCCAACAAAGTCGTCAATGACGGCGTCAAGTATGTTGTCGGTCACCTGTGCTCCAGCTCCACTCAGCCTCCTTCAGACATCTACGAAGACGAAGGCATCATCATGATCACCCCGGCCGCCACCGCGCCGGAAATCACTGCCCGAGGCTACAAAAATGTCTTCCGCACCATCGGCCTAGACAGCGCTCAAGGTCCAGCAGCGGGGAACTACATTGCCGATCACGTGAAGCCTAAAGTGGTCGCTGTACTGCACGATAAACAGCAATACGGTGAAGGCATCGCCACTGCTGTTAAAGAAACCCTGGAAAAGAAAGGCATCAAAGTTGCGGTCTTTGAAGGCGTAAACGCGGGTGACAAAGACTTTGCGGCCATCATCGCCAAGCTCAAAAAAGATAACGTTGATTTCGTTTACTACGGCGGCTATCACCCTGAACTGGGTCTGATCTTGCGCCAATCTAAAGAAAAAGGCCTGAACGCCAAGTTCATGGGTCCGGAAGGCGTAGGTAACGATTCCATCTCGCAAATCGCTCAGGATGCTTCCGAAGGTCTGCTGGTAACCCTGCCACAAGCCTTCGACCAACAGCCTGAGAACAAGGCGCTGGTAGCGAAGTTCGTCGCAGACAAGAAAGACCCAACAGGCCCGTTTGTATTCCCGGCTTACTCCGCCGTTGAAGTGATCGCCCAGGGCATCGAGCAAGCCAAAAGCGAAGACACCACTAAAGTGGCCAAGGCTATCCATGACGGGACTTTCAAAACCCCAATGGGCGACCTGACCTTTGATGATAAAGGCGACCTTAAAAACTTTAAGTTCGTGGTGTACGAATGGCACTTCGGCAAACCTAAAACAGAAGTAAGCCCTCAATAAGGGTCGGTTCTTGATCTGACAACAAAGCCCACTGCGCGAACGGTGGGCTTTGTATTACGGGCCGTTGGCCCACAGAAATTGGGCCGCGCTTTCGTGATCCGAAAGTCTCCCCACCTGAAAATCTTTAAAACCGTCACCAGCGGTTCGCTGGCAGAAGACCTGTTTTCAAGCGGCTGTAAAACCGTGCGATACAGGCCGGAAAATGACTCCACCAGTGAAATGCGTCTCAGGTTTTTAGGAGCTTGTAATGCCTGACATCTATCACTTCTTCCAAATGCTGGTTAACGGTCTCAACGTTGGCAGCACCTATGCCCTGATCGCCATCGGCTACACGATGGTTTACGGCATTATTGGAATGATCAACTTCGCCCACGGCGAGGTGTACATGATTGGTTCCTACATCGCGTTTATCGCGATTGCCGGTCTCACCATGATGGGCTTGGACAGCGTGCCGTTATTGCTGACCGGGGCATTCATCGCCAGCATCGTAGTGACCAGTTCTTACGGCTACAGCATTGAACGGGTGGCTTACCGTCCTCTGCGTGGCAGCAATCGTTTAATCCCGTTGATCTCTGCCATTGGTATGTCGATTTTCCTGCAAAACATGGTGCTGCTGTCTCAAGACTCAAAAGACAAATCCATTCCTAACCTGATCCCCGGCGGCTTCACATTCGGCCCAGGCGGTGCGAGTGAAGTTGTCATCTCCTACATGCAAATCGTGGTCTTCGTTGTAACGCTCGTGGCCATGCTCGGTCTGACCCTGTTCATCTCCCGCTCACGCCTAGGCCGCGCCTGCCGCGCCTGTGCTGAAGATATGAAAATGGCCAACTTGCTTGGCATCAACACCAACAACGTCATTGCTCTAACCTTCGTTATCGGTGCCGCATTGGCAGCCGTTGCGGCCGTTTTGATCAGCGTGCAATACGGTGTTATCAACCCCGGCTCCGGATTTCTTGTAGGGCTTAAAGCGTTTACTGCCGCAGTATTGGGCGGGATTGGCAGCATCCCAGGTGCGATGCTAGGCGGCCTAGTACTCGGTGTGGCTGAAGCCTTTGGTGCTGATATTTTCGGCGACCAGTACAAAGACGTAGTGGCATTTAGTCTACTTGTGTTGGTACTGCTGTTCCGTCCGACCGGTATTCTGGGACGTCCGGAGATTGAAAAAGTATGACTAGGAATCTTAAATCGGCGCTCTTCAGCGCTCTGTTGGTCTGGGCCGTCGCCTACCCGGTACTTGGCTTAAAACTGACTATCGTTGGGATCAACATTGAAGTACATAACACCAGCACCTTCACCCTGAGCGTGATTGCGATCTGCTCATTGCTGATGTTTATTCGCGTGCTGTTCCATCATCAACTCAGCGCAGCCTGGAAAGCTTCGCCAAACCTGCCGAAAGTGCCGGCCAAGGCCAGTAACTTCCTAACGCTACCGCGTACCCAACGCTGGATCATTTTGGGGCTGGTCGTTGTTGCACTGATCTGGCCATTCTATGGCTCCCGGGGGGCGGTGGACATCGCCACACTGATCCTGATCTACGTGATGCTCGGCCTTGGGCTAAACATCGTAGTCGGTCTGGCTGGCCTTCTGGATCTCGGTTATGTGGGGTTCTACGCTGTCGGTGCATATACCTACGCACTGCTCGCCCATTACTTCGGCCTGAGCTTCTGGGTGTGTCTGCCACTGGCAGGGTTGATGGCCGCAACGTTTGGTTTTCTACTGGGGTTCCCGGTACTGCGCTTACGCGGCGACTACTTGGCCATCGTGACGCTGGGCTTTGGTGAAATCATCCGTCTGTTCCTGCGTAACCTGACGGACATCACTGGTGGGCCAAACGGCATCAGTAACATCCCAAAACCTACCCTCTTTGGTCTGAGCTTTGACAGAACCGCCGCAGAGGGCATGCAGACCTTCCACGAATACTTCGGCATCGCCTACAACTCGATCAACAAGGTTATCTTCCTGTACCTGATCGCCTTGGTCTTGGTACTGATCGTATTGTTCGTGATCAACCGCTTGCTGCGCATGCCGATTGGCCGCGCATGGGAAGCACTGCGCGAAGACGAAATTGCCTGCCGGGCACTGGGCTTGAATCCGACCGTGATCAAACTGTCTGCGTTCACCTTGGGCGCGACCTTTGCCGGTTTCGCGGGTAGCTTTTTTGCCGCTCGACAAGGTCTGGTCACCCCGGAATCGTTTACCTTCCTGGAGTCAGCAATCATCCTGGCCATCGTGGTACTGGGCGGTATGGGCTCGCAACTGGGTGTGATCCTGGCGGCAGTGGTGATGATCTTGCTGCCAGAAATGATGCGCGATTTCAGTGAGTACCGGATGCTGCTGTTCGGCGCCCTGATGGTGCTGATGATGATCTGGCGACCACAGGGTCTGCTGCCTATGCAACGTCCTCACTTGGAGCTGCGAAAATGAGCCGCGAGATACTGAACGTTAGCGGCCTGAGCATGCGCTTTGGCGGCTTGTTGGCGGTGAACGGCGTAGCCCTGACCGTGCAGGAAAAACAAGTTGTATCCATGATCGGGCCTAACGGCGCCGGTAAAACCACCGTGTTCAACTGCCTCACAGGGTTCTACAAACCGTCTGCGGGCACCATTCTGCTGGACGGCGAGCCGATTCAAGGGCTAACAGGTCATGAAATCGCCCGTAAAGGCGTGGTGCGTACGTTCCAGAACGTTCGCCTGTTCAAGGACATGACGGCCGTTGAGAACCTGTTAATCGCTCAGCATCGCCATCTCAACACCAACTTCCTTGCGGGTTTGTTTAAGACCCCGGCGTTCCGTAAAAGCGAACAAGAGGCCATGGACTTTGCCGCGTACTGGCTGGACAAGGTCAATCTGACCGAGTTTGCCAACCGCCCTGCGGGTACGCTGGCCTATGGGCAGCAACGACGTTTGGAAATCGCTCGCTGCATGATGACGCGCCCGCGTCTTCTCATGCTTGACGAGCCTGCGGCGGGCCTCAACCCTAAAGAAACCGAAGACCTCAAAATGCTGATCAGCGTTTTGCGCAACGAGCACAACGTCACGGTGTTGCTGATTGAACACGACATGAAATTGGTCATGAGCATTTCCGACCATATCGTGGTGATCAATCAGGGCACACCTTTGGCCGATGGGACGCCGGAGCAAATCCGCGATAACCCTGACGTGATCAAAGCCTATCTGGGGGAAGCGTAAATGCTGCAATTTGAAAACGTTTCGACCTTCTACGGCAAGATCCAAGCGCTGCACGGCGTTAACGTCGAAGTACGCCAGGGCGAAATTGTGACGTTGATCGGCGCCAACGGTGCAGGCAAATCGACGCTGATGATGACCCTATGTGGTGCACCACAAGCGCAAAGCGGCAGTATCCGCTACATGGGCGAAGAGCTGGTGGGGTTGAGCTCAGCGCAAATCATGCGCAAAAGCATCGCGGTTGTGCCTGAAGGACGTCGAGTATTTGCTCGTCTAACCGTGGAAGAGAACCTCGCCATGGGCGGTTTCTTCACTGAAAAGCACGATTATCAGGAGCAAATGGACAAGGTGTTACACCTGTTTCCGCGCCTGAAAGAGCGATTCAGCCAACGCGGCGGCACCATGTCGGGTGGCGAACAGCAGATGCTTGCCATTGGTCGAGCGCTGATGAGCAAACCCAAGTTGTTGTTGCTCGATGAGCCTTCCTTGGGGTTGGCACCCATCATCATTCAGCAGATTTTCGACATCATCGAACAGCTGCGTGATGAGGGCGTGACGGTGTTTCTGGTGGAGCAAAACGCCAACCAAGCGCTGAAAATTGCTGACCGCGCCTACGTGTTAGAAAACGGCCGCGTGGTGATGCAGGGCACTGGTGAGCAGTTGCTCAGCGATCCAAAAGTGCGTGACGCGTATCTGGGCGGTTAATTCTGCCTATGACCTAAACGGCCCTTCGGGGCCGTTTTTTGTGGGCGCAGGTCAAACGGCGCCACTGCGTTGAAACCACTGCACAAGATAGTCCGCCAGCACTTGGGTGCGCTTGGGCAAGCCGCCTTCATAAGGGTGTACCAAGTACATCGGGTGGCTGCGCGTCTGATATGCACCGAGTATCTGGCGCAAATGCCCGTCCGCCAATTCAGCATGGAGCATGTAAGACGGTAAGCGTGCGATCCCCGCGCCGATCACTGCTGCTTTTTTCAGCAGGCTGTAATGATTACTGGCAAAAGGCCCGGAAACCCGTACCCGATGCAATTCATGTTGCTGGTGATACTGCCATTCTTCACGGCCACTGTAGTGGCTGTTGAGTAGGCAGCGATGCTCTGCCAGTTGCACAGGGCTTGTCGGCTCGCCGAACTGCTCTAGGTACGCGGGGCTGGCGCAGGTCACTTCATGCCAGTTCAGCACCGACTTGGCCACTAACCGCTCATCACTGCTGACCTGCGAGCGAATGGCCAAATCAAACCCCTCTCGAGCCAAATCTCGGTAGCTGTTATTGAGCTCCAGCTCGATTTGTATCAAGGGGTAGTCGTGAGAAAACTCCAGCAGCAACGCGTCGAAAAAGGTTTCTCCTAACGACACAGGCACTGTCAGCCGTACCGGCCCAGCCATGTCGTCTTTAAGCCGTGCCAATGCCTGACGCGCCCGTTCCACTTGTACAACCAACGCCTGTGCTTGCGGCAGTAACGCCGCCCCCGCAGCCGTCAGGCTCAATCGTCGAGTGGTGCGATGCAGCAGGATCACTGAAAACCTGGCCTCCAACTGACTGATACGCTTGGACAACTGCCCTTTGCTACAACCCAACTGCTGGGCGGCCAAGGTAAAGCTACCCGCGTTAATCAACACCGCAAACGCCGCCAGGTCATCCATCTCACTCATGGATTGTTTCCATATGAAAACCAAAGGTTGCCTATTAGTGCGCTTATCGCATCCAAAAACCAATACTAGACTGAGCCCACACCTCTTAACGAAAGGGCTTTCTGATGAAGATTCTATTGATTGGCGCTAACGGCACTGTTGGTTCTGCTATTGATCGCGAGCTATCAGCGCGCCACGAGGTCGTGCGTATTGGACGAAACAGCGGCGACTTGCACGTCGACATCAGCGACAGTGCATCAATTCGTTCGCTGTTTGAACAAACCGGACGCTTCGACGCACTGATTTGCGCAGCAGGCAACGTCAAGTTCGTGCCGCTGAATGAGATGAACGAAAGCGACTTCGCCTTGGGTTTACAGGACAAGCTGATGGGTCAGGTCAACTTATTGCTGATCGGACGCGAGTACGCCAACGACGGCGCATCATTTACGTTCACCAGCGGGATCATCAACCGCGAGCCGATTCGCACCGGTAGCTCGGCAGCACTGGTCAATGCGGCAATTGACGGCTTTGTCCGAGCGGCGGCTATTGAACTGCCACGCGGGTTGCGGGTGAACTCCGTCAGCCCGACCGTGCTAAAGGAAGCCATGGACAAGTACGCGCCGTATTTTCGCGGGTTCAAACCTGTGGCAGCTGCGGATGTCGCGCTGGCTTTCGCCAAAAGCGTCGAAGGCTTACAAACCGGGCAAACCTATCAGGTGGGGTAACGTTGTCCAGATGCTGCGCTATAGCGCAGCAAACGGGCATGGCTGAAGTTAGATGCCTTTGAGGCGACCTGAAGATCGCAGCCTGAGTCAGCGCCTGCACTTAGCCGTGAAACCCCTCCCCCTTGTGATGCGCGCTGAGCCTAAGTAACGTGGCGGCATTAGTCAGGAGTCCGAAGAATGCGTGCTGCCCGTTCATTAGTTTTAGTCACTCTGTTACCCGTATTTGCAGGCTGCCAACTGTTAAGCAGCAAACCTGTTGATTCAACCGCCGGTCTAACACGCTTACAAGGTGAGTTGGTTTCAGACAGCGGTAAGCTGATTTTTCAACCGTGCGTCGGGCAACAGCGCTACGTCATCAGCGACAGCGCCACTACCACACTCGTGCAAGACGCAACGGACATGCCGAACACGCCAGGCAAGCTGTTCGCCGATATTCGCGGTCGCTTCGTCAGCGCCAAAAGCGCCGATGCAGAGGGCGAAGTCACTGTGCAGCAACTGTATCGCCTCGAACGCAACAGTACTGCCTGTAAAGATCCAAACTTCAAACTTCAAACCGTTCACGCCAGCGGCAATGGCCCTGCGTGGGAAGTACAGGCCGGGGGCAAAGGCTTAATCTTAGAGCGTGAAGGCCAGCCGAATCTGGCGTTGCCTTACGTTGAAGAACAAGCGGGTGATGGGCGCTTCTCTCTGTCCACTGAAGCCAATAATCAACGCATTGAACTATGGGTCGCGCCGCAACGTTGCACCGACAGCGCCAATGGCAGCGTGCAACATCTGGTGGCTGAGCTTCGGGTTAACGGTCAAGTTCAACGCGGTTGTGGCTATTTCGGTGGCGCACGCAACGACTAATCGACAACTGTCACGAGAGTTTGCCGTTTTAGCCTGCCCCCAGTGAAGGAAGCCGCTTATAATCCCCGGTTCGCATAAGGCTGCCGGGGTTTACCTGGCCCCGAAACTGGACTCAGTCATGTTACGAATCACCGAACTCAAGTTGCCAATCGACCATCCCGAAGAAGACCTGCGCACTGCCATCGTGCAGCGTTTGGGCATCGCCACTGATGATCTGCTCGATTTCACCTTGTTTAAGCGCAGCTACGATGCGCGCAAAAAAACCTCTGAATTGTGCTTTATCTACACCATCGACTTAGAGGTGCGAGATGAAGCCGCGCTGCTGCATAAATTCGTCGAGGACCGTAACGTCAATCCGGCTCCGGATGTCAGTTACAAGGTGGTTGGGCAAGCCCCACAAGAGTTGAGTGAGCGCCCGATTGTAGTAGGCTTTGGCCCCTGCGGGATTTTCGCCGGTCTGCTGCTGGCACAAATGGGCTTCAAGCCGATCATCCTGGAGCGCGGCACTGAGGTGCGTCAGCGCACCAAAGATACTTGGGGCCTATGGCGTAAAAATGTCCTGAACCCTGAGTCCAACGTACAGTTTGGCGAGGGCGGCGCAGGCACGTTCTCCGACGGTAAGCTTTACAGCCAAATCAAAGATCCGAAGCACCACGGCCGCAAAGTGCTGCATGAGTTTGTCAAAGCCGGCGCTCCCGAAGAGATCCTATACGTTAGCAAGCCGCATATCGGTACGTTCCGCTTGACCGGCGTCGTTGAAAACATGCGCCAGCAAATTATTGCGCTGGGTGGCGAAGTGCGCTTTCAACAGCGCGTCACTGACGTGGTGATTGAAGACGGGCAATTGACCGGCGTCGTGCTGGCTGATGGCGAGCAACTGAAGGCCCGCCACGTGATCATGGCGCTGGGCCACAGCGCCCGCGACACCTTCCGCATGCTGCATGAGCGCGGCGTGTACATGGAAGCTAAGCCATTCTCGGTCGGCTTTCGCATCGAGCATCCACAGTCGTTGATCGACAGCGCGCGCTTGGGCAAATACGCCGGTCACCCGAAACTGGGCGCTGCCGACTACAAGCTGGTGCACCACGCTAAAAACGGTCGCTCGGTGTACAGCTTCTGCATGTGCCCTGGCGGTACTGTTGTGGCCGCAACCAGCGAGCCTGGCCGCGTAGTCACCAACGGTATGAGCCAATACTCGCGTAACGAACGTAATGCCAACTCCGGGATTGTGGTCGGCATCACTCCAGAAGACTACCCGGGCGGACCTTTGGCCGGTATCGAGTTGCAAGAACGCCTCGAAGCTCACGCCTATGTGCTAGGTGGCAGTAACTATGAAGCGCCCGCGCAGTTAGTAGGTGATTTCATTGCAGGTAAGCCGTCAACAACACTAGGCAGCGTCGAGCCGTCCTACAAGCCGGGGATTTCTCTGGGTGATTTGGCGCTTGCCCTGCCCGCCTATGCCATTGAAGCCATCCGCGAAGCATTGCCAGCGTTCGAAAAACAGATTCGCGGTTTCTCGATGCACGACGCAGTACTGACCGGGATCGAAACCCGCACCTCGTCACCGCTGCGCATCACCCGTGACGCGTCCATGCAAAGCCTTAATGTCAAAGGCCTGTTCCCGGCAGGTGAAGGCGCTGGCTATGCCGGAGGTATCATGTCCGCCGGTGTTGACGGCATCCGCATCGCCGAAGCTGTGGCACGTGACATCCTCGGTATCGAGGCGTAACCCGCCTCTAAACGCTAATAAAGTGCCTCGCCTTCTGTTGAAGATCGCGAGGCAACCTCACTCAAACACGACCTTTCCTACGTCTTATGTAGCTAATTTCAGACTTAATTAGTTACAGAGCTGACAGCCTCGAAGACGCCGTGGGATCGAGCCATTACTTATAACGAAAAAGAATATAGTTTTTGTTTTAACAACTATCCGCACAGGTTAGGGTGTCTCACCTAATCCCTACTCGTTGGAGAGCCACCTTGCTTCTGCGTAGCACTTTCACTCGTTTCTTTCAGATGGAAGCTGCCAGCGGTCTGCTTTTAATTGCAGCTGCAGCTCTGGCGTTGATCATCAACAACTCACCGCTTTCTCACTACTACACGGCATTTCTGGATGTGCCGGTAGCTGTGCAGATCGGCGCCCTGCAAATCGCTAAACCTTCACTACTGTGGATCAACGACGGCCTAATGGCCTTGTTCTTTCTGCTGATTGGGCTGGAAGTTAAACGCGAATTGCTTGATGGCCACCTCTCTAAACCCTCACAAGTTGTTCTACCGGGTGCGGCAGCTATCGGCGGGATGGTGGTTCCAGCGCTCATCTATTGGTTTCTCAACAAAGACTACCCCGACGCGCTCGATGGCTGGGCAATCCCGATGGCCACCGACATTGCCTTTGCACTCGGCGTGCTGGCTTTGCTCGGTAAGCGTGTACCGGTTTCGCTCAAACTGTTCCTAATGACGTTGGCGATCATCGACGATTTGGGCGCCATTATCGTTATTGCGGTGTTCTACTCCAGTGAGTTGTCGGGTGTTTCGTTGCTGCTAGCAGCGGCGTGCTTGATCGCGTTGATCGTGATGAACCGAATGGGCGTGATCAAGATTGCACCTTATATGATCATCGGCCTGATCCTCTGGGTCTGTGTACTTAAAAGCGGTGTGCATGCGACATTGGCCGGCGTGACGTTAGCGTTTTGTATCCCGCTGCGGACCAAAAACTCCGAGCCTTCGCCGTTGCTGACCATTGAACATGCTCTGCACCCTTGGGTCGCCTATGGGATTCTGCCGCTGTTTGCCTTTGCCAACGCGGGCGTTTCGCTCACAGGTGTCAACCTGCACAGCTTTACCCATCACGTACCGATGGGTATTGCTGCAGGTTTGCTGATAGGCAAAACCGTGGGCGTGTTTGGTCTAACCTGGATCGCTATCAAAACGGGGCTAGCAGCATTGCCTGCAGGCGCAAACTGGGGCCAGGTATTTGGTGTAGCTATTCTCTGCGGTATCGGCTTCACCATGAGCCTGTTCGTCGGCTCCTTGGCGTTTGTACCTGGCAGCAGTGATTACGTGGGTATGGACCGCATGGGGATCTTGACCGGTTCAATCTTGGCAGCCCTGATTGGCTATGCCGTTACAGCCTTCTTCAGTCGTAAACAGGGCGTCGCGTAACTCAACTCAAACCCGGATGTTGATAGGGGCAACTCGGGACACCGAGGTTGCCCCTTTCTCAGCTTAGTCGACCAAGAGGGATATGTGGACGTGAAACTTCAGATTGTCCAATACGCGGGCATTAGCGTGATGTTTCCGGCAGCGTTGGTTATCGCTGCATGGCTATGGGCTGCTGCATCTAAAAAAATCGCCTTATTGTGGTTAGGTATTCTGTTGTCCGCTTACTTCATCGTGGGCGTAACCAAAATCCTGTTCAAAGGGTGGGGGATTGGCTTGCACGGCTTGGACATAGCGGTGTTCAGCGGTCACGCAACCAATGCCAGTTTGGTATTCACCGTAATGCTGAGCCTGTTGTGCCAACAGATTCATCCGCGCTTGCGTTGGCCAGCGTTTGGAGTCGGGGTGTTACTCACTTGGTGGTTAAGCATCGACTACATCGGCCTCACCATTCACCCGCTGCCAGAGGCCATTGCGGGCGCTCTGGTCGGGACTGTCGCTGCTTGGGTGTTCTTGATGATGCTGAGCCATTACAACGTTGGCAAAATACCCCGCCCGGCACTGGTGATGGGATTGGCTGCGGTGCTGGTGTGCAGTTTAAGCCCTAAATACTCGGCTGAAAGACTCCTGGATCGCATTGCAATATCGCTGTCAGGTGCAGAACAAGCCTTCAAGCGCTCTTCATAATTCTGCTCGTGCCCAGCCCATAAAAAAACCCCGATCAGTTAACACTGATCGGGGTTTTGTTTGAGCACTGACCTACGTTTATTGGGTCACACGGCTCGTGCCATTTACCGTCATGATGCGTACGCGCTCGCCGGTACGGAACACTTGGTTTGGCTCAACCTGCTGCACATAAGCACGGGTGCTGCCATCGTCTTCACGAACTGTGATTTCTACACCTTGAGTCTTGGTCAAACCAGACTCAGCAGCCGAACCCAACAGGCCACCGGCAACTGCGCCGATAACTGCCGTGACGATGCTGCCACGACCGCCGCCGATGGCGCTGCCGCCGACACCGCCGACCACAGCACCTGTAGCGGCGCCGATTGGGGTCTTGGTGCCTTCAATTTGTACAGGGCGCAAAGCAACGATAGTGCCGGTACGTACGGTTTGAACTTGACGTGCCTCATCCCGCGAGTAGCTGTCACCGGTCAAGCTTGAGGCGCAGCCGCTCAGCAAAATTGTCATGCTCGAAAAAGCTGCAACTAACAGTACGCTCTTACTCATAGGTTCTACTCCAAAAGATCAGGGATTCATTAAACGCTGCAACCGCGGAGCTGTCACCGCACAGTGCAGATAAAGTGATCTTTATTCAGCGCCTGTACAGACATGTTGTGACGACAGTCCTCTTAAAAAACTTGAAACAAGAGTAGCGCGTAATAGCCGATTTGCCTCGCACGCCACCGCTGTTTATTACGATGCTCAGGGGGCTAGGCGCTCACGGATCCACTCAGCGCCTTCACGGCGATAATTGAGTCGATCATGTAAGCGACTCGGTCGCCCCTGCCAAAACTCAATGCGCTGTGGCAGCAAACGATAACCGCCCCAATGCTCTGGGCAGTGCGGCTGAGTGTCGCTGAAACGCGCCTCAGTGGCCTGAAGCAATGCTGTCAGCTCTTCTCGGTCGGCAATCACCTGGCTCTGCGGCGAAGCCCATGCCCCAATCCGACTGCCCAAAGGACGAATCTGATAGTAAGCGTCAGACTCTGCAGAGGTCACTTTAACCACTTGGCCTTCGATACGTACCTGTCGCTCTAGGGTTGGCCAAAAAAAAGTCATGGCGGCAAAAGGACGCTCTGCCAATTGCTGACCCTTGGCGCTGGTGTAATTGGTGAAAAAGGTAAAACCTTGCTCATCCAGCCCTTTGAGAAGCAGCACCCGGCAATGTGGACGCCCTTGGGCATCCACCGTCGCGAGGGTCATGGCATTGGCCTCAACCGGCGGTTGCTCGGTCTTGACCGCATCATTGAACCACTGATGAAACAGGGCGAAGGGCTCGTCCGGGGCTTGCGCCTCGGCTAGCCCATCACGGGTGTAATCGCGGCGCATATCGGCCAGCGCTTGGGTCATGGGGCTATCCTTCCCGGAACCAATCAGTTCTTCTTCTGATCGTTAGCAGCCACTTTTTTGTCGGCAGCGGCTTTGGCCGCTACCGGTTTTTTTGCGGCTGCAGGCTTAGCCGCCTTTTTAGCCGGCGCGACTTTCTTGGCGTTGGCGGCCTTTTTGCTCGTAGACGCAGAGCCCGTTTTTGCGAGTGTCGAAGGCGCGACAGCCGGTTGTGCAGCAACGAGCTCTTCTGGGCTCAGTACCGGCTGGCTGTATTTGCTGACCAGCGCCAACATGGTCGCTTGCGGAGTCATCATGATTTCTACACGGCGGTTTAATGCACGGCCTTCATTACTGTCGTTAGCCGCACGCGGCATGACAGAGCCCATGCCGCGCAACGTCAGACGGTTGCCTTGCAAACCGCTCATGCGAAAAATCGCCGCTACTGATTTAGCACGGTCCAGGCTCAAACGAGTATTGGCTGCCATAGCGCCAGTCGAATCAGCATGCCCTAGCACCAACACCGCGGTTTTAGGGTCACCCTCTACCACTTTAGCCACACGGGAAAATGGCCCGAGCATGGCGGGCATCAGCAAATCCGGGCGCGTAGGTTTAAAAGCACTGTCTGCTGAGGCCACGATCACGATCAAGTTCTCGCGGCGCTCCAACTGCAGATTAGAACCTTTGATTGCAACCCGTAGGCGCGGCTCGTATTCGTCTAGCCAAGCTTGGGTGATTTTCGGGTCTGGCATCGCAATGACGCCAATAGGCGCAGGTTGAGCCGCTTTGGAACCACCAAATGGCCACCACCACTTACTTGAGGTGCTTGCACCAGGCTCCGGGTCAGCCCTAGCAATAATGGGTTCTTTTTTTGCCGGGGCCTCTTTCTTGGCCGAGTCAGAACCAAAAGGCCACCAACTAAAGCTGCTTTCTGTGGTGTTAGCCGTTGGCGCGGCGGCGGTTTTATCTACCGGAGCCGACTTCGCGACGTCTTTGGGCTTGGAGGCGGCACTGACCGTTTTGTCTCCAACCGAAGCAGTTTGATCAGACGACCCGAACTGCCACCATTTGTGACCGCCTTCGGCGTCATTCTGTGGAGTTTGTGCACAACCAGTAATAGCTAGGCAAAGCGCCAGAGCGAGGGTCTTATTAGATGACATTGAATATCCACACAATGAATTAAAAGTAAAAAGGCACTAGGCCTCTATAAAAAACGTATTAAAGAAATAAAAGCTATCGCGTTCCGACCTACGGTTTACAAATACCGGGCTATAAACACTGCGCTACTACTTTCGCCAACTTTTGCGCACGTGGATCCATCAATACGTAAGGCCCTAGTGTATTAGTCACAAATCCAAAAGCAACATCGCGCTCCGGATCTGCAAAACCCACTGAGCCCCCTGCTCCGGGATGACCAAAAGCCTTGGGACCCAGCCCAAATGTAGCGTTGGACACCTCGGGTTGATCCAGCATGCAGCCCAGCCCAAGGCGTGTGCGCGTGAGTAAGGTTTTATCTTCTCCCAGGCTGTGCTCACGGGTTAGCTGTTCAAGCATTTCGGCTTCAAGCAAGCTGCCATCTAACAAACCGCTGTAAAAACCCGCCAAACTTCGAGCATTACCATGTCCATTCGCCGCGGGCTGTTCCATACGACGCCATTCCGGCTTATTAGTGCTAGTCATGATAGACGCAGGATTGTTAAAAGCCCGGGTGGTCATTGAGTCTGGTTCACTCATCATGACTTTCATAACCCGCTGTACAGCGGCATCGCCCATGTTGCCTTTACTTCGTGCTACATGCGCGACCCGATAGAACTCTTCATCGGCTAACCCAATATGAAAGTCCAGGCCTAAAGGGTTTGCGGTACGTGCCACGATTGACTGGCCAGCACTACGGCCATCAGCCCGGCGAATTAACTCGCCCAGCAACCAGCCATAAGTAATTGCCGCATAACCATGGCCCTCGCCCGGTGTCCACCACGGAGCTTGTGCAGCCAATGCATCCACCATGGTTTGCCACTCATACAACGCAGCAGCTGGCATAGGTTCACGCAGCGCCGGCAATCCAGCTCGATGGCTCAGCAATTGGCGAAGGGTAATCGACTCTTTACCGGCCGCAGCAAACTCAGGCCAATAACGCGCGACGGGCACATCCAAGGCGAGCTTGCCTTCCTCGACCAGTTGCAACGCCGTGACTGCAGTGAAGGTTTTGGTGCAGGAAAACAGATTAACAAGGGTGTCTGTATGCCAAGCATGTTCACGGTCTTTGTCGGCTGAACCCGCCCAGACATCCACCACTGTTTCGCCAGCAATCTGAATGCACAATGCTGCGCCGCGCTCTTGCGGATCATTAAATAGATCAGCAAACGCCTCACGCACTGCCTCGAATTTAAGGTCATGAAAGCCTTGAATCTGCACCCCTACCTCCTGGATTAAGCATGGCTCTTCAAGGCGTGCATTGTTCCAGCCCCAGTAAGAATTTGAAACAGAGCGAGCCACTCAGAATGCATATTTTTTGGGCATTTTCGAGTGGCGGTGCAAGGTATCAATGTTGAAATGGATTTTTTGTGAAAACGTAGCGGATGATCCGCTTCGCCAAGCCGCGGCAGGTCAACACACTTCCTGTAGGAGCTGCCGAAGGCTGCGATCTATTGATCCATTAAATGCAAAAGATCGCAGCCTGCGGCAGCTCCTACGTAAGCAAAAGCAGCGCTGCGTGGGGCCGAAAGCAAGCCTAACCGCAGCACTAGCTATGTAGCCAACACACTTCCTGCGGCAACTGCTTCGCGACAGAGCGGCGTATCAGGCTTTAATGCCCTTTACCCGAGTGACCACCGGGATGGCCCGCGCCAGCGCGTCCGGCATTTCCGTCCTGAGGTGTGTGTACGGGCGCTTTGAGCGATTGTTCGGCATCCACTTGTGCCTTCGCCGCCTCTTGCCCCAGTTGATCCATGGCTTGCAGATTGGTCTTGCGTACGCTGTCAACAAAACCGGTAAACGGCAGGTCGGTAATGCCGACCATGCCGAAATGACCGTTTTCACCGTCAAGCAAACGCCCGGTCACTGGCTGGTCTAAATACTGGAACCAGTGAACCCCAACAATTGAAGGCTCCGCCAGCGCCTGCTTAATAAACTTGGCATAAGCCGGGCCGCGCGCCTCTTCGTTGGCCACCTCGGTGACGCCTCCCCAGAACGGGCCGCGGTCGCGAGAGCCAAAGTTGAATTCGGTGATCATTACCGGCTTGTCCAACTCCCGCAGTTTGGCGAAGTCATAGCCGTCCTGTGGTTGCAGGGTGTAGAAGTTGAAACTCAGCACGTCGCAATACTGCGCGCACGAGGCCACAGCTTCTGGGGTGCTAACAGCAAAGCGTCCACCTAACAGCAAATGATTTGGCGCATGCCATTTCAGAGAGTCAGAGAGGGTCTTGAAGTAGGTATCCGCGAATACTTTTTGAAAATACGTGTAGTCCGCTTCAATTTCCGGGTGCTCTGCATCCGGTAGCGGCCCCTCAAAGCCCGGATCTTCCATCAGCTCCCAAGCAGGAATATCAACACCCCACGCCTTAGACAGTCCCTGCTGATTCCGGTACTTATCGCGCAATTGTTTAAGAAAAGCCCGCTTGGCAGGGGCATCTGTGGTCATGAGCAAGGTGCCCAAAGCGAGTGCATAGCGTGACTGCGGGTCATCGCCTGGTCCGGCCCAAGCCAGTTCGTTATCGGCAAAATAGCCAATGAGCCATGGATCATCGCGATGATCGCGGGCTGCTATCGCTACAGCACGCTCTGTGGCCATAGCAAAGCGCGGATCAAACGGGTCAGGCATACCGCCCCACCAATCAGCTCCCGTGCTGATGCTGTTGTAATCCCCCACAATCGACAACGGCAAGGTATAAGGCACACGGTCGTTAAGACCCAGCACCGGATCGCTCCAGTTGCCAATGGTGTTAAAACCCCACGCTTGCAGCCGGTCTAGCGCATGGGTTTGCCAGCGTTTGGCATCAAATACCTCAGGCGCACAAGGCATCACAGGCTCGGCACCGGGCTCGGTTTTCCCGGTTAAACACGGTTCACCGTAGAGGCGTTGTAAGTTGGCGGTATAGAAGTTGTACCAGCGGCCCGTGTTATAGCCACGTCCTTGGGAAGCGCCGTTATCGTTGTCGTGCTCCGAGGTCCCGTAATAGCTGGCCAATGGGGCTTGCGGCTTAGGCAGATCAGCGAACATCCACTCTCGTCCCGTGACATAGGTTTGACTGTCATCAGCGGTCACGGCATTAAGGCCCAGCGAGTAAAACGGATGCCCTTCGGGTGTCACCAGATACCAGCGCCCCTTTCGTTTCTCTGTGCGGAAAAAGCCCGAAGCGTCAAACGCTGCGCCTTTGAGCACCCCACCGTACTGATCTAGCCCGGTACGTGCTGCCAGCCAACCTTTGAGCTGTTGCTGCTCTTTGGCCGCGGCGGCTTTGAGTTGCTCGTCGCTAGACACGCGCTCCGGCCACTTGGCTCGGGTGGACTGCCCGTATCCGTCGACAATAGAGCCATAAACAGTCTGGATGACGCCCGTGCCGTCTTGCACACCAAAGCGCTCTAGCAAAATGCTTTGCGCCGCATTAGGTTGTGGGATCGACAACGTCACCGAGACCACTTGGCTGCGATCAATTTCCCCATGGCTGCTGGCCAGCAAACTGCGCTGTCCATCAATAGTCATTGGCATCGGCGGGCCTGCGCGCATGCCTTGACTGCGGGGAGTATTCGCCTGCAGCGGTAGCAGCAGAGTTTGCGCAGGGCCTGTGGGCAGATCAACACGGCTGGAGAGGGTTTTCCCGTCTTTACTCTGCACCGTGACGTCGAGCGTGAGCGCCCAGTTCATGGCATTTTGAATACGCAGAGTCATCATTCCCGATTGCGACCAATCCCACACACCGGTTTGCGGGGTCAGGCTCAAACTGGGGGCGGTGGCAGGGTTAAATGTCACACGGCGCAGCACTTCGCCGTCCGCCGTTTGCTCGGCATTGTATTGCGGCAAGTTCGCATCAACAGTCGCCACTTGCACTACGTCGGCCGGGCGAACGAAA
This sequence comes from Pseudomonas endophytica, assembly GCF_001411475.1. Taxonomy (GTDB): domain Bacteria; phylum Pseudomonadota; class Gammaproteobacteria; order Pseudomonadales; family Pseudomonadaceae; genus Aquipseudomonas; species Aquipseudomonas endophytica. Next base: position 114,622 of record NZ_LLWH01000001.1, read on the forward strand.
TTGAACAGGGTTTGTTGACCTGCAGGCGCGGCTAACAGCGCAGGTGTAAACAGCAATGCAAAAGCAGCAGACAGCGAACGGCGAATCATATGAATCTGGTTCTCCCTAACGGCCAAGAAAGGCCTGTGAGGCTCTAAAAATCACAGCATAGACGACAGCAAAGCCGGCAACTGTACCGGCCTGCACTTATGAAATTTCGCGACGGAAAGGTGGCAACGCATTAAGGATCGCTTTGCCATAGCGCTGGGTCACCAGCCGCCGATCAAGCAAGGTGATGGTGCCGCGATCCTGTTCGGTTCGCAGTAAGCGCCCGCACGCCTGCACCAGCTTGAGCGAAGCGTCGGGTACTGAAATCTCCATGAAGGGATTGCCACCGCGAGCTTCGATCCACTCTGCCAACGCGGCTTCGACAGGGTCATCAGGCACTGAGAACGGGATTTTAGCGATGACCACGTGTTCACAGTAAGCACCGGGCAAATCCACCCCTTCAGCAAAACTGGCAAGACCGAACAGCACACTGGAATCGCCGCCATCAACTCGCGCTTTGTGCTTATTAAGGGTTTCTTGTTTGGACAAGTTGCCTTGGATAAACACCTGTTTGCGCCAATCGCGCTCCAGACCGTCGAATACATCCTGCATTTGCTTGCGCGATGAAAACAGCACCAACGTGCCTCGTGAGCCGTCAACCAACCCCGGCAAGTCACGAATGATCGCCGCGGTATGGGCCGTTGCATCTCGCGGATCAGCCTTCAGGTCGGGCACCCGCAAGACGCCAGCATCAGCATGATGGAACGGGCTCGGGACAACTGCCGTAACCGCCGTTTTCGGCAGACCGGCACGCATGCGAAAACGATCAAAGGTGCCCAGTGCGGTCAACGTGGCCGACGTTACCAATGCCCCATACGCGACGTTCCATAAGTTACGGCGCAACATCTCGGCCGCCAGAATCGGGCTGGCATTGACCTCAATATCGAACAACGAACCACTTTCAGCCAACGTCAGCCAGCGCGCCATGGGCGGGTTGTCTTCCGGGTCTTCAATGGTAAATGCCGTCCACAGCTCCCAGTTGCCTTGGGCACGCGAAAGCAGGCTGCCAAACAGTGGATACCACTCCTCGGCCTGCTGGCTGGAGATACCAATATTGACCTCACCCTCCATACCGTCCTTGAGCAGATCGGTCAGGCGGGTGAAAAGATCCGTCAGGCGCGAAAAGCCCTTCTTCAGTTCAACACCCATCTCACGTAGGTGGTCAGGGATCAGCCCGCCGACAAAGCGATGACGCGGGCGCTCACGGCCTTCAGGCTCTTCGCCGACCTTGAAGTCGGCAATTTGCTCACAGGCGCTGAACATAAATTGCTGCTGGGCCTTGATCTCTTTTGTTAGTTCCGGCACTTGCTCCAGTAAGCGTCCCAAGTCGCCCGGCAAAGGGTGCTGAGCGAGCAGCTTGGTTAGGTTTTTGCCGGTTTGCTCCAGCCAATCAGCCGTCGAGCGCAAACGGGTGTAATGGGCAAAGTGGCCGATGGCCTTGTCTGGCAGGTGATGGCCTTCATCGAACACATACAGCGTGTCCTTCGGGTCTGGCAAAACGGCACCACCGCCTAATGCCAAGTCGGCCAGCACCATGTCATGGTTGGTGACAATCACATCAACCTTGCCCATCCCTTCGCGAGCCTTATAAAAGGCGCACTGCCCGAAGTTTGGGCAATGACGGCTGGTGCACTGGCTGTGATCGGTGGTCAGTCGGGCCCAGTCCTGGTCCTCCAGCGCTTGGGGCCAGCTGTCGCGGTCGCCGTCCCATTTATTGCCGGCCAGCTTTTCGATCATGCTGGTGAACAGTTTTTGACTGGCTTCGTCGACTTCGATCTTGAAACCCTCCTCCTCAAACAGCTGCGCCGTCGCAGTTTGCGCGTGGCCCTCTTGCAGCAGCATGTCGAGTTTGGACAGGCACATGTAGCGACCACGACCCTTGGCCAGTGCAAAGCTGAAGTTCAGCCCACTGTTGCGCATTAAGTCCGGGAGGTCTTTGTAGACAATCTGCTCTTGCAACGCGACGGTTGCCGTCGCGATAACCAAACGCTTGCCAGCCGCCTTAGCAGTTGGGATGGCCGCCATGCTGTAGGCCACGGTTTTACCCGTACCCGTTCCCGCCTCAACGGCAACCACTGCGGGATCGCCTGTGCGGTGGTTTTCCTCGTCGGTGTCGATATCGCCCAGCACCTTAGCGACTTCAGCGATCATCAAACGCTGGCCATAGCGTGGCTTAAGGCTTTTGGCTTCGAGAAAACGCGAATAAGCGCCCTGGATTTGGGATTTGAGTTCGGTACTAATCATGGTTCTTCGGGCGCAAGAAACGCTGGATAAATTTTCAGTGGTTCGAATGGCCGCTATCATACCCCGCTAATTGATCCTGCGCCGAACGGAGTACCCTAATGACCCCTTTTGCTGTTGCTTACAGCCTGCATTTGCTGGCAGCCCTGATCTGGGTGGGTGGAATGTTTTTCGCCTGGATGATCCTACGCCCCGCCGCAATGGCGGCTCTTGACGGGCCTGCCCGGTTAAAACTATGGGTAGAAGTCTTTCAACGTTTTTTTGGCTGGGTGTGGGTCGCGGTGGTTATTTTGCCGATCAGCGGTGTCGGTTTGCTGCAAATACGCTTCACTGGCTTTGAAACGGCGCCGCGTTATGTGCAGATCATGATGGGGTTGTACATCGTAATGGTGGCGCTGTTTATGCGCGTGCAGTCGCTGCAATTGCCTGAGTTGCGCAGGGCCGTTGAAGCGCAGCAATGGACTGAAGGTGCAGCGGTGATGGGGCGAGTTCGACGGTTGGTCGGGTGCAACTTGCTGATCGGGCTAGCAGTGGTCGCAATTGCCGGGGCACGGCCGATGCTTTAGAGGATCTTTTAGATCAAACATTCCACAACTGGCTTTATGCCTTGTCTGTAGAAGGGCACCCAGCAATCGGACGTAACCTTGCGCAACTCGGCAACGGCTACGAGGTTACGTTGACGACCTGCTAGTGATTACAAACGCTGAACCGACACCGCGCCCGCTGGCCCCGCTTCGCCCGGTTGCCCGCTTAGCCCTGGGCGACCCGATTTACCGCCATCGGTACGATAAACAACGCAGCCTTTGGACTTGCCCCCTGCACCTGCCCGTCCAGCCGCACCTGCTTTGCCCCCTGCACCGCCATCAACTAACACTTTTATCTGCTCATCTGCGAAGTCCCCCGGCAGTTCGACCCGAACCTGTGCGCCAGCAGCTCCCTGATGGCCATTGCCACCATCGCTTCCATTAGCGCCCGCTCCGGCCGCCCCCCACGTACAACCTGGCTCAGCACCATTACCGCCATCCAAGCCGGCATAACCCGGCGCCCCTGTGCCGCCACGGGCGTCGATGGACAATTGTGCGGCGCGTAGCGACTCGATTCTCAGGTTCAGATCACGCCCGGGGCTGGCTGGTCTTTCAAAGCTCCCCGGCGCGCCACGGGTACTGATTTGGCTGCCGTCCTCCAGCTCGGCATTCGCCACCCGCAGCTCAATGCTTCGCTCAGCGGGCACTATCACAATGCGTGACTCACGCCCTAGGTGCAGTTGGTCAATGTCGACTTGGCTTACGCTCGCAGGGATCAGTAGCGTGCCGTAATCCGCGACATTAAGGCGTTCGAGTTTTAAAACGGCCACATTGGCGGGTAATCGCATCATCGAATTGGCTTCGACCTGCACTACATCGGCCTGTGCGAAAGGGCTGCACAGAGCAGCCGCTATCCATAACTTACGCATGACTGTTGTCCTGTCCGGGAGATTTAGGGAGAGTTTGAATGTGCAGGATGCCGAGTAGAAGGATGTACAGACGGTCACGCCATGGAGATGGACGCCCTTGCAGACTGCGATTAAACAACAGCAACTCAAGCAAATGCGTCAAAAATAACAAACTACCTGCCAAACTAATCAGCAGATCAAATGGATTGATCATGGGTTTAACAATATTGATGGCAACGACAACCCAAAACAACAACGCCAGCCCCTTCCCCAACCCCCAAAGCACCTTCATGCAACAGCCCTTTCTCTATTTTTCTTTAAGCGAACCTTAACGGCTAGCGCGATAGATACGCCAGAGCCCTCTGCAAAAAATATCTCAAAACACATTTCATGCCCGCGAGGTCACAACCCGCCCGCAAGGTCATTACGTGGTTAATGGTAAGAACCACTGCTCAGCAATATTCTTGCCGATTTGGCTGCGATAGACCTCTACCACTTCATGCTGGCTTTTCGCCTTGTCCTTGAGCGACCAATAATCAGCCGTGCGTTGGCTCCAGAGTTTGAGATGCGCCACGTCGTAATCCGCTTTAGGCGTATTGGCTTCTTTGTAGTGGAAGTGAGCGCACCAGATTAAATTTCCGCCCCCATCCCTGATGGCATATTCATCAATGAAATCTCTTTTAAGCTTCTGGCGTGTGCGATTCAACGTGATGCTCACGAGTTGCTTTTCTAGCAGATATTGAAGCGTGCCATGAGTAGGTGGCAATTTCAGGCTAAGACGAACCCGCAAAGCTTGAGCGCTTGACCTCATCTCTAAGGCTCTGGCTCGCATGCCACCTACTAACTCCAAATCCTCCCTTTGCCGCCAAGCTTCGGCATCAGTCTTACTGGCCTCTTCGAGGTCAGAGGCGCTCTGACCCAAACGATCAGCCACATGCAATAAAACTTCCTCAGCCTCCTGAGGAAACCTAGCGCTATTGATAAGGCCCTCTGAACGCTTTAGATGAACATCTGCCATCCCGTAAAGCTTCAAAGCCTCTTTTTTAATCTCAGCAAGCACACGCTTTGGAGGCGTTGGCACCACAGGACGCGCAACAGACACTGCATTCCAGTTTTCACCCTCTTTAATATAGGTGGACAGTACTTCATTGTTTTGATCGTTACGTACTTCTACCGTTTGTTGCGTTGCGCCCTCCTGCACTGGTTTCAAGTCCCCAATCAATCGCCCCTTAGTGCGCGTCTTGAAAATGCGTTTGTGTGGGAGAGTGGATAATGGCTGCCGTTTCCTTTTGATTTTTTTACTCGACGCCTTAAGAGGCTCAAGCTCATTTGCCAGTTGTTGTTCAGCCTCTTTATAAACACCCTCCAACAAGTCAATCAGGGCTTGGAAGGCCTGAGCGTCGACTTCTTCCGCATTCACAACGCGAAAACTTAGAAGCCCATCTAGCACGTGACCATATTGTTCTACCAAACTGTTCAGAACATCTAGACGCTCAGAGGTCGTAAAATCCAGTTTATTGAGTTGATCGTGAGTTTGTATTTGCTCACGAAGTGGCATAACTAACTCACTCAATGCCACTTCCAGCGCCTCATTAAAAACGTTAAGGCTGACGCTTTCCAACGCTAACACTTGAAGTTGCTTGATATTTAAGGGGGTGAGCTGGCCACCCAGATGTTCTTGGCGTAAGCGCTCGGATTTTTCACTGCCTTCTGACCCCAGCCCGGCCAGTTCGTCGATGTATCTGTTGATCTTTTCAAGCCACTGTATGCTCTGTGAATTCAGCTCAATGGTGGCCTTCATAAACGCTCTGTATTGCACTACTTTTGCCGAGTACACATCCCGTTCAGTCACAGAGGACGCACCCTGGGTGAAGTCCATGTTCATCCATTTGGCATTTACGACCGGCCGCATTTTATCAAACTGCCTCATGCACAAATCGAGATAAATAACGATTGTGTCCATGTACCCTATCAGCACTGTATTCGACAGCCCAACGCCTAACGCTTGCCGCTCCTTATTACTGGCAATTAATGACTCCAGCCTTTCAATATCGGACATTACTTCCTTCAAGAATTTTTGGCGCTGATTCAGTACCTCACCCTCTGTTCTACGCGGATCACTTTCAAATACTTTGACTATTGTCTCTTCAAGTTTAATTTTTTTTATAACGTCGCCATGTTCTAGCACTGACTTCATTAATTCATCGCGTAACTCGGCCACTCGCCGTGCCTTACGTTCACGCAATGCTTGTATCTGTTTGCCAGGGGCACCACCACTCAACCTCAACCTCAGGTCTAACGACCAGTGGTTATGACCATCTAACTGCAAATGAGGCCCGCCTTCAATGCTCACTTCACCGGCTTCAATAAGTACAGGGTAAAGCGCATCGTCAAGCAAGGCATACCAAGACTCATTTACCCTATAGAGGCCGGCGCGAGCACCCGACGACTCCGGTAACGGCAAAGGAGTCGGCTTGGGTACTGCAAGCTGTGAAAGCTTTTGACGCAAACTCGGCGTAAGCCGATTGCTGGCATTGGCAAAACTGAAGTCCAGATCTTGACTGACTTTTTTTTGCCACTCCCCAGCCATAACCATCACCCCTTCTTTAACGACGGCGGGCGGGTGCGCAGGCCACTCCTTTGATATTCGCATGGCCATTGTGTTTCTACGCAGTTGTGACGCCCCTTTTGCGGGCCGAGTAGGCTGTAAAGGGGGAGGGCTCGAATTCAACTGAAATAGCACCATCGCCAGATTTTGCAGTAAATCAACCACTGCCAACTCGCGAACCACCGCGACATCACTGCCCAACGCCGGTATATCCCGGACTAGTGCTTCGACCAGCAACACAAACCAGGCTGTCAGCATCACTGGCCCTCGAAGATGGGGCAGCACAAAAATATTAAAAAAAAGGTTGGCCCCCTCAAGGAAAATGCTCCACCGACTTTCACGATTGGAGACAGTGTTGTGATCTGCCTGATGTATGAGCGTCAGCGCGTTGACTTGATACAGGTAAGGCAAGAGTTGACCGTTGCGCAGATGCTGAATCAAGTCATCACTCGCCCCATTGACGGCAAGCTTTACAGGTTCGATCTTTTCAAATGCAGTCACCGGAAAACTATCTTCACCGATGAAACGTATGTAGTGCGGCTCTTTGAAACCTCCATTGTCGTAAATAGTTCTTGCTGCGTCGGTTAACCAAGTCAACACACTGGTTTGCAGCTCACCAGGTTGCGCGATGGTATTTATCAAATCTTGTCGGGAGGCAAATTCGATCAAGGAATTGGCATACAAAGGCCGGTATAAAACATGCGGTCCAGCATCGGTATTCAGTGGTTCGATGATGAACATATTGCTCACGACGTCAGACTTGGCCTCGCTATTGCTGAGCAACGCCAATGCACGTATGACTATTTGCTGCCCGTCCGTAAAGCGCTCTTGGTGATCGGTCTGCAGAAGCGCTGCCACATAACGTACGCCCACGGGTGACATGCCGGACTCGCCTTTAAGGCTCAACTCCAGCGCTTGCAGAGGCAATTGCCACTTGAGTTGTTCAGAAAAACGCTTTTCGCGAACTGTTCGTGAAGGCAAGTCATCCAACAGATAAGCCTTCAATTTTTCAGGGTAGGTTTTGCCGATATCGACAGACTCGATCAACCCGTTGCTTTGAGTGATGTAACGCCCTGAAAACCACGTTGGTAACGATTGCCCTTGGCGATGCTCCACCTTTATAAGCTCTCCCCGAGGTTTACCGCAGAGGTTTTTAAGCGCTAATTCGGTCAGGGTCATTTTCACCAGCTCGACCACCCCCGTAGCATCGGTACTGCCCGGTAGAAATGTGCCCGCTACCAGCAAGAACGTCAGCTCTATATCGTCAGGCTCAAAGGTTGCAGATGCAGCAGCACTTGGTACTGGCTGCTCATAACGTTGCTGATCACGTTGGATCTGTTGTTTTAGCGAAGTCACGGTAAAGCTGTGAATGTCAGCAATGCCACTGAGGTAAGTCAGCCCTTGGGAGACCTTTTTCGCACGGGCTAACGCCAGACTCCAAGAGCGGTACTGCGCCTGATCCGCACGGGATGCTTTTGTCATCCAGTCAGGGAGCTTCAATTGCAGCCGACTCAGCGTGTCAGACGAGGCGAAGGGTGCTTTGAGAAACAACGCTGAAGAATCGGTAATCTTTGAACAGGTGGCCTTGAGCGTTTCTAGCCCGACAGCGCAGGGCAGCTTAAGCTTAGAAATATTGCTCATGTGCAAACTCAGTATTAGCCCCGCTTCTGCTTCGAATACATCCCCTTCTATCTCGTAGCACTGGGTCGTAATCGTATCGACTGCGTAAACTGAATCCGCACTTCTGGCCCTAGACTGTGTAGCAGCCTCTATTGAACTAAATGTTTGGATCGTCCCCTCTGGCAGACACAGCATCACCAGAGGCAGATGCATCTGGCCTTGTGGGTAACGGACTAACAAAAGATGGGGCTTGATCAGCCTCTCAGTAACCCCCGCGGTCGTCAGCGTGGACTCGATGTAATAGGTACGGGTCGCGTGATCCCCGTATAGCTCATACCTTTCTTCACTTTGCGGATAATCAAGTACTTGGCGTACTGATTCGAGCACAGGATCACTCAATGTGCTCGACTGCACGATTGTCATTGTTAGCGAGTCTTTCAGAACGTTGGCAAGCCATTTCCAGCGGCTGAGGCCATCCTCAATGCTCTCATTCCAAAATTGACTCAGCGCACTTTTGAACTCTATCGGCAGGCGCCAAGGCAACTCTTTCACAAGGGCTTCTATGAAGCGCATATCGACTTCATACCCCTCGGCAAGCTTGAGTCGATTACCCTCGTGATCAGCCAAAAAATGATAATTGTGAGGGCTGAGATGGCTGATCTCAAACGGAGCCTCCTCGACCAGATACGCCAACACACGATCAATAAACAGAGGCAAGCTCCACCCTCCGCCTTCGTGCGGGATTGCCAGTCGAGTGCTGGACAAGTCAATCGTTAGCGTGGGATAGCGTTCAAGAAGCGCAGCCATCAGTGTGGTTTGAATGAGTTCATCAATGCGCGGCCGGGTTGCAAAACGCGTATAAACCGCCTGCTGAATGGGTGAAGTTGGCGTTTGAGAGAGTGGGTTGAGAACCGTTAACGTGGACATGTAAATCCCTTTAATAGCTGAGTGGTCATAAGACCTTTCAGGTATTTGCGCACGCCATTAGCCGTTAAAGGCGGTATCCCGTTATCTCTTTTAGCGCTCCAGCTCGCACTGAAACATCAACAACCCTAGGCCGCACGCTCTGAGCACGCTAGTCTTGAGCGCTCTGATTGAGGACTTGAGATGACGCTCCCCGCTTTTTCCAGCCGAACGCCTCAGCAAGCGTTGGCTGCGTTGCTTGATAGTTACGCGCCTGAGCGTGTGTTGGTTGTTGGCGCCAGTCACTTTCCGGCGCTGGAGGCTTTTATAAGCGCACACCCGGCTGTGGTTGTAGCCCATGCGACGCCAGGTGCATTACCCGCTGACGTGGCAGCGCAGCGTTTCGATCTCGCATTAGTGGTCGACTGCTTGGAGCATCTACCCAAGCGGACAGGGCTGGAATTGTTGGGAGGGATTCGCAACCTAAATGCCAGCCGCATGGCCGTGCTGGCGGATCTCACAGCCTGCAACTGGAAAGAAACGGACTTTTACGCTTTAGCCCTACAAAGCAATGAGCGTTTTCAGCGTGACGAACAGATATTGACGCTCTTTACTTACGACTTACGTGAATACAAACAAGTACCTGACTGGCTAAATGCCAGGTTTTGGGCCAACCCGGAAAATTTTGGTAAGTATTGGTGGTAAGCCGATGAGTACATCCATTTGCCCGTGCGGCAGCGGCAACGTGCTGAGTGCCTGCTGTGGGCAATATCACGCCGGCCACCCGGCACCCAGCGCCGAAACCCTGATGCGTTCGCGCTACAGCGCCTATGTGTTGGGCCTAATTGACTATCTTGTCAGCACTACGCTACCTGTACAGCAAGCAGGGCTCGACCGTCAGTCCATTGCACAATGGAGCGCTCAAAGCACATGGCTAGGTCTGGAAGTTGAAAGCAATGAAGTGTTCGGAGGCCAGCCTGAGCACGCTTTTGTAACCTTTACCGCACGTTGGCATGATGCTGGCGGTGAACACAGCCATCGCGAACGCTCGTCATTTGTGCAAAATGCTGACCGTTGGTACTTCATCGACCCCACAGTGTCACTCAAGATCGGGCGTAATGACTCCTGCCCTTGTACCAGCGGGTTTAAGTTCAAAAAATGCTGTGCGGGTTTCTTCGGCCAATAAGCCGGGAGTAAAGAATGGACTCTAGAGCTCGCTTAACCAAAACCCTCGCGCTGGTCATGTTCTTGGCGCTGTCAGGTTGCGCCTCATGGTTTGACTCAGATGACAAAGATCCGCAGGTGCATCTGGAACAAGTCGAACTGATTCGGGCTAAGCTGCTGGAACAACGCTTCAAGCTGCATTTCAGAATCGACAACCCCAATGACTCCACCCTCACCGTGCGCGGGTTGATCTACAGCGTTTATCTGGGGCCGGTAAAACTGACCGAAGGTGAGTACAGCCACTGGTTTAGCGTCGACCCCAATAGCCATGCTGATCTGGTGGTGCCGATTCGTACCAACTTGTGGCAGCACATGCGCCCGCTGATCAAATTGCTCGAATCCCCCGACCAAGCTATACCCTATCGGCTCGACGGTACGTTACAGACCGGTCTGTTCTTCGGTTACGACGTGCACGTGGTGCGTAAAGGCGAGATAATGCCCGGCGATTTTATTTCAGAGTGATTGAGTAATGACCCAACAACCCCACGTTCATGGCCCCGACTGTAACCACGATCACGAGCATCATCACGACCATGCCCACGATCATGGCCACGTACACGGCCCTAACTGCGGCCACGCCCCTCAAGAGCCGGTACGTAATGCCTTGAAAGACGTAGGCCGTAACGACGCTTGCCCATGTGGCAGCAGCAAAAAATTTAAGAAGTGCCACGGCGCCTGATTCTTCAGACAGCCCCGCACGTGCCGCACCTGCCTTGAGCCTGTGCGGCGACTAAAAGCACGAGGCTTCTTCCTCTTTCGCAGCATCCGGCAGCGCTTAAAGCGCTTGCTGTTGATAGCGCTTGCGCAGTGTCATCGGCCTCACTAACGTAGCGCCTTTCGATGACATTCCCCCGCAGGAGCTTTGCCATGGCCTCGCCAGCCCTCACTCATTTTTTACCTAGGTTCGGCGCTGCCGCGGCAATGGTCAGCCTGCTGGGCTTGTCCGGTTGCCAGTTAAACTCCCTGTCTAACGACAGCCTGGTGCCCACTTCCGGTGTGGAGCCGCTAAAAGGTCTGGCTCAAAACGTCTCGGTTCGACGTAACAGTCAAGGCGTCCCGCTAATCGAAAGCAGTAGTTTCCACGATGCATTGTTCACATTAGGTTATGTGCATGCAGGTGACCGTATCAGCCAAATGGTGCGCATGCGGTTATTGGCTCAAGGTCGCTTGGCCGAGCTAGACGGCGCTGACGCACTAGACACAGACCGTTTGATGCGCAGCATCAATTTAAAAAAGAATGCTGACGAGCTGTATAAGAGCGCCTCGCCGCGTCTCAAAAAATTCTTTGAAGTCTATGCCCGTGGCGTCAACGCATATCTGTTCCGCTACCGCGACAAGCTGCCTACCGATCTCGCGCAAGCGGGCTATCGAACGCAATACTGGAAGCCTGAAGACTCGGCACTGATATTCAGCCTGTTGAACTTCTCGACCTCGGTCAATTTGCAAGAAGAACTCAACACTCTGGTACTGGCGCAAACAATGGCCACCAACAAACTGGCCTGGCTGACGCCGACGTACCCCAATGAACAACTGCCTACCGCTGAAGCCGAAAAACTCAATGGCCTAAATCTGGCCAGCCAACTGCAAGGCTTAAGCGGCGTGACCCACGCGCTTGAGCGCGTGGCTGAACTCAATTTACCCGGTGTCACAGCATCCAGCGATTGGGCCATTGGCCCACAGCGCAGCCGAAACGGCAAAAGCCTGCTAGCCAACGATATTCACCAGCCGATTGGCATTCCCTCGGCATGGAATTACGTGCAAATACGGGCGCCTAAATATCAAGCGGCCGGGGCTTCAATTGCGGGTTTACCCACCCTGTTCGCAGGCTTCAACGGTAAAGTGGCGTGGGGCATGAGCATGGCCATGGGCGATAACCAAGATGTGTTCTTGGAAAAGCTCAAACGTCAGGGCAACTCCCTGTACTACCTGGCCGACGGTAAATGGCTACCCGCTACGGTGCGTAACGAAACATTTTTCGTCAAAGGCCAGCGTCCGATTCGCGAAGCTATTTACGAAACACGCCACGGCCCCCTGCTCAACAGCGCTGTAGGCACGACCACTGCGCTCAATAGCAGCTTGGGCTTGGCGTTACAAACTCCCGACTTCAAGGGCGACAAAACACTGGATGCGTTCTTCGATTTGTCTCGCGCGCAAAACAGTGAAAACGCGTCAGACGCCTCCCGCGAAATCCGTGCTATTGCACTGAATCTTCTGTATGCCGATGCCAGCCACATCGGCTGGCAGGTCACTGGCCAGTACCCTAACCGCCGCGAGGGTCTGGGCCTGTATCCGTCTCCGGGCTGGGACGGCCGCTATGACTGGGACGGTTACGCCGACGCTATGCTCCACCCTTACGATCAAGACCCGGCGCAAGGTTGGTTGGGCACGGCTAACCAGCGTACAGCGGCGTACGGTTACGGCATGCAGCTGTCCAATTCGTGGCTATCGCCCGAGCGCAGTGAGCGGCTCGCCCAATTGGCGGGCAGCGGCAAACAAGATACACGCAGCATGATCGCCATGCAGTACGACCAAACCACGTTATTTGCCGCCAAACTCAAGGCCATGTTGAACGCACCCGGTATGCCCCCCCCCCTTAAACAAGCCATCGCGGCTTTACCTGCGGCAGATCAGACCAAGGCCCGCGAAGCTCTAGACCGGCTGATGGCCTTTGACGGCAAGCTCAGTCCCACTTCAAGCGATGCAGCGTTGTATGAGTTGTTCTTGCAAGAAAGCGGCAAACAGATCTTCCTCGACAAACTCGGCCCTGAATCGAGCGACAGCTGGAAAGCCTTTATCGCCACTAACAGTCTGTCGTACTCGGCGGTCAGCGATCACTTGCTGGGGCGTGAGGATAGCCCGTTCTGGGACGACACCCGCACCCCTCAAAAAGAAGATAAACCTGCCATTTTGGCCCGTAGCTTAGCGGCCACAATCACTGCGGGTGACAGCCTGATGGGCAGTGACCACCGCGCATGGCAATGGGGCAAACTGCATCACTATCTATGGCGCAATACCAACGGCCAAACCGTGCGCGGGCCTATTGCCGCGGGTGGTGATCACACCACCCTAAACGTGGCGGCATACACCCTTGGCAGTAACAACTTTACGACCACGGTTATTCCGGCCATGCGCATGATCGTCGACTTTGGTCAGAGCGAACCAATGATGGCTCAAAACAGCACCGGACAATCCAGCAACCCGGCCAGCCCACATTACGCTGACGGTATTGATTCGTGGCTAAAAGGCCAATACATGAGCTTTCCGATGCAGCCGAAAAACGTTGATCGGGTCTACGGCAAGACACACCTCACCTTGGTGCCCGAAAAATAGAACCCATTGTTTGGGCGGTGCCAGGCTTGCTCGCGAAAGTAGGTGCTCGCTAGGTCAAAATGATCGAGTGGGCGCCTTCATAAATAAGCTCGATCTGCCCACGAGCGGTTTAATCTTTAGCGGCGCGCACTGTTCTAGATCACCTAATTTTCAACGCACATTGGGGGAGCATTAGCGCTCCCCGTCACTCCCTTCACCACTCTTTATATGCTCTCTCTGCCCTATGTGGTTCGGTTATTGCTACTTCTATCGAGTCGTAGCACTCCAGCAACTGTACTCACACTGGTTATAGGGATTGAATAATGAAAAAAGCATTTCTGGCCCTTTCAGCACTGACGTTATGCATGGCTGCGGGCTCTGTTTTGGCCAAAGAGTACAAGGAGCTTCGTTTCGGGGTGGATCCTTCCTATGCGCCGTTTGAGTCCAAGGCCGCAGATGGCAGCTTGGTGGGCTTTGATATCGACTTGGGCAACGCCATCTGTGCCGAGCTGAAAGTGAAGTGCAAGTGGGTCGAGTCCGACTTTGACGGCATGATTCCAGGGCTGAAAGCCAAAAAATTCGATGGCGTTATCTCGTCAATGACCGTCACACCCGCTCGAGAAAAAGTCATTGATTTCTCTAACGAGCTGTTCTCTGGCCCAACCTCGCTGGTGTACAAACAAGGTTCAGGACTAAGCGCCGATACCGCTTCGCTCAAAGGCAAAACCGTAGGCTATGAACAAGGCACGATCCAAGAAGCCTATGCCAAAGCGGTGCTGGATAAGGCCGGCGTTAAAACCCAGGCCTACGCCAACCAGGATCAAGTGTATGCCGACCTGCTTTCAGGGCGTCTCGACGCGTCGATCCAAGACATGCTGCAAGCCGAGTTGGGCTTTTTGAAATCCCCGCAAGGCGCGGGCTACGAAATCAGCGAGCCGATTGACGACCCGCTACTGCCCTCTAAAACAGCCATAGGCATCAATAAAGGTAACAAAGCGCTAAAAGACCTCCTAAACAAAGGTATCAAAGCGTTACACGACGATGGTACCTACGCAAAAATCCAGAAAAAGAACTTTGGCGACTTGAACCTCTACAGCGGTAAATAACACTTGGGCACCCACCTCTACGTGGGTGCCTTTTTACAAGCCAAAGGTTCGACTGTCATGCTTGAAAATCTCGTTCAGAACCTCGGATTGACTGCGTTGAGCTTGCAAGGGTTTGGCCCCTTATTGCTAGAAGGGACCTGGATGACCCTTAAATTATCGGTGCTATCGCTGGCCTTAAGCGTATTGCTGGGACTGCTCGGCGCCAGCGCCAAACTCTCCCACCTAGCACTCCTACGCCTCCCGGCCCAGCTCTACACCACACTGATTCGGGGCGTACCTGATCTGGTGCTGATGCTGCTGATTTTTTATAGCCTACAAACTTGGCTGACCGAGTTTACCGATGCAATGGATTGGGATTACATCGAAATCAATCCATTCAACGCAGGTGTGATTACGCTGGGGTTTATCTACGGCGCCTATTTCACCGAAACCTTCCGTGGTGCGATCCTTTCAGTACCGCGCGGGCAGACAGAGGCGGCGACAGCCTTTGGTCTTAAACGCTGGCAACGATTTCGTTTTGTAGTGTTCCCACAAATGATGCGCTTCGCCCTTCCAGGTATCGGCAATAACTGGATGGTGATGCTCAAAGCCACCGCGTTGGTGTCGATAATTGGTTTAGCCGATTTGGTCAAGGCCGCTCAGGATGCGGGTAAAAGCACCTATCAGTTGTTTTACTTTCTGGTGATCGCCGCACTCATCTATCTGGCGATCACTAGCGCATCGAACGTCATCTTGCGTCGACTGGAACGTCGTTATGCCTTGGGTGTACGGGAGAACATACGATGATCGAACTGTTGCAAGCGTATTGGCAGCCCTTTCTATACAGCGACGGCCATCAAATCACCGGCTTGGCCATGACGCTATGGCTGTTGAGCGCCGCACTCGTCATCGGTTTTGTGCTGTCCATCCCCCTGTCTATTGCTAGGGTTTCATCCAGACGCTGGATTCGTTGGCCCGTGCAGTTTTACACGTACCTGTTTCGGGGAACGCCACTGTATATTCAGTTGCTGATTTGCTACACCGGGATCTACAGCATCGCCGCCGTTCGTGCTCAACCGCTGCTCAATGAGTTCTTCCGGGATGCCATGAATTGCACGATTCTGGCTTTCGCCCTCAATACCTGTGCCTATACCACCGAGATTTTTTCCGGCGCCATCCGCAGCATGGCTCACGGTGAAATTGAAGCGGCTAAAGCTTATGGCTTGAGTGGCTGGAAGCTATATGCCTACGTGATCATGCCTTCAGCCTTACGCCGCTCGTTGCCGTTTTATAGCAATGAGGTGATTCTGATGCTGCATTCAACCACTGTGGCCTTTACCGCGACGATCCCTGATGTCTTGAAAGTCGCTCGGGACGCGAACTCAGCGACGTTCCTGACCTTTCAGTCGTTTGGTATCGCGGCCATCATCTATTTGTGCGTGACCTTTATTTTGGTTGGCTTGTTTCGACTGGCGGAACGCCGCTGGTTGAGCTTTCTCGGCCCTGCTCACTAGGATTTTTACATGCAGCGACATCAAACTCACCCGCTCCTGTCCCCTGTTCCCGGGACTGATCGGCATATTCATAGCTTCCATTACGGCCCGACCACGCCGCAAGGCAAGATCTACATTCAAGCCTCGCTGCATGCCGATGAGCTGCCTGGCATGCTGGTGGCCTGGCACCTGAAAAAACGCCTCGCCGAATTGGAAAGTGACGGCCGCCTGATCAGCGAAATCGTACTGGTGCCCGTGGCCAATCCGGTAGGCCTGGAGCAGGTCGTCATGGACATGCCGCTAGGCCGTTATGAGCTGGAAAGTGGGCAAAACTTCAACCGAAACTTTTTAGATCTCAGCGCACAGATAGGCGATCAAGTCGAAGGGCTGTTGAACGAGGACCCGGACCACAACCTACTGATCATTCGTCAGCACCTGCGCAAGGCACTGGCCGCTCAAGCCCCTTCTACACAACTGCAATCTCAGCGTCTGACCTTACAAACACTGGCGTGTGATGCCGATGTGGTACTGGACCTCCATTGCGATTTTGAAGCGGTTGCCCACCTTTACACCACACCCGATGCGTGGCCGAAAGTGGAACCGCTGGCGCGTTACCTCGGGGCACAGGCCAGCCTATTGGCAACCGACTCGGGCGGCCTGTCGTTTGATGAGTGCTTCACCTTGTTATGGTGGACGCTACAACAACGGTTCGAGCATTGCTTTGCCATTCCACAGGGCAGTTTTTCAGTGACCGTTGAATTGCGCGGGCAAGGCGATGTTAGCCATGCTTTGGCGGAGCAAGACTGTGAGGCGCTGCTTGATTACCTGATCACTTTGGGGGCTATCCAAGGCGAATGCAGACCTTTACCTGACCTGCTTTACCCGGCTACCCCTTTGGCCGGTGTCGAGCCTGTCATGTCTCCAGCCGGTGGGGTTCTAGTTTTTCACGTCAAACCCGGGGACTACCTGAGCGCTGGCCAGTTAGTGGCCGACGTTATTGACCCTATCAGTGATCGTCTCACCCCGGTGTACTCCACACGTGCGGGCTTGCTGTATGCGCGATCCATGAGACGAATGGCGACTGCAGGCATGGTGATTGCTCATGTGGCGGGGCGTGAAGCCTATCGCAGCGGCTACCTTCTCTCTTCTTGAGGTGTGCATGTACAAACTCAGCGTAGACGGCTTGTACAAGCGTTATGGCGACAACGAAGTGCTTAAAGGTGTATCGCTCAACGCTAAAACGGGGGATGTTATTTGCCTGATTGGCGCCAGTGGTTCAGGTAAAAGCACCTTTTTGCGCTGTATCAATTTTCTGGAATCCCCTAGCGACGGTGCGATCAGCCTTGATGGAAAATTGATTCGTATGGTCAGTGATGCAAATGGCATGCGGGTCGCCGACGAAGCTGAGTTACAACACTTGCGCACCCGCTTGGCCATGGTGTTTCAGCACTTCAACCTGTGGAGCCACATGACTGTGCTGGAGAACGTAACTCTGGCACCGCACCGGGTGCTGGGGGTCAGCAAAAAGGACGCGCAAGAGCGCGCAAGGCGTTATCTGGATCAAGTCGGTTTGCCTGCACGGGTCGCCGATCAATACCCAGCCTTCTTGTCGGGCGGCCAACAGCAGCGCGTAGCGATTGCGCGGGCACTGGCAATGGAACCTGAGGTGATGCTGTTCGATGAACCAACCTCGGCGCTGGACCCTGAACTAGTGGGCGAAGTATTAAAGGTTATTCAGGGTTTAGCCGAGGAAGGCCGGACGATGATCATGGTGACTCATGAAATGAACTTTGCACGTCAAGTCGCGAGCCAAGTGGTGTTCCTCCATCAAGGGCTGATAGAGGAGCAAGGTCCGCCCTGCGAGGTATTGGGTAACCCTAAAAGCGAACGACTGAGGCAATTTTTGAGCGGCAATTTGAAATAGCGCCTACTCCAGTAGCTGCTGGTGATCACAGCAGCTACCGACGATTTTTTACGCCACAGGAGCAGGCGGAGCTTCATCCGGCAGGGTTGGTACGCCAGGTTCAGTAGGTTGTGGGCTATCAGGATCAGGCTGGCCGGGGATACCGCCTGCATGCAACTGGGGAAACGCGAGTAATGACCAAGCCAATACTCCCACCTGGTTAGGCTCAAGGTTTTCCAGTTTTGCGAGGATGGTCGGATCAATCTTCATGGGTCACTCCTGAGCGATGTCCGGTTCGCAGAGGTGCAGAACCGGAATACAAACAATAGAGTACTGTTTTGCTCAGAAATTCCTGCTGTTCGTCAGGTACGTGGCAAAGTCACGCCACGCTGGCCTTGATATTTACCACCACGATCCTTGTACGACACCTCACACTCTTCATCCGACTCGAAAAACAGCATCTGCGCCACACCTTCGTTGGCGTAGATTTTGGCTGGAAGTGTTGTGGTGTTTGAGAACTCCAGCGTCACATGACCTTCCCACTCAGGCTCAAGCGGTGTCACGTTGACGATGATACCGCAACGCGCGTAGGTGCTTTTACCCAGACAGATGGTCAGTACATTGCGCGGAATACGGAAGTATTCAACAGTGCGCGCCAAGGCAAATGAGTTAGGCGGGATAATGCAGACATCGCTGGTAACATCTACAAAGCTGCCTTCATCGAAGTTTTTTGGATCTACGGTGGCCGAATTGATGTTAGTGAACACTTTGAATTCATTGGCACAGCGAACATCGTAACCGTAGCTCGACACACCGTAAGAAATCAGACGATCAGCACCTTCGCCGCGTACCTGACGCTCGACGAAAGGTTCGATCATGCCGTGCTCTTGCGCCATGCGGCGAATCCACTTGTCTGATTTGATGCTCATGGCGGGGTGTCCTGAATAGCGAGGTAGAAAATTCTGTTCGGCATCTTACCGGGGCTGAGGTTTGGGTTCAAAGGCTGAGGAAAAAATCTTAGAAATAGCTGTAGGTGCTCTGAATTCAGGCTGTAAGGACAACCATCAGTCACGTTTTTCGAGAAACCTTCGCAAAGCCCCTTTGCACGCTCAGGAAAAAGGGTTAAGGTGGCGCCACTGTGCTGCTTGTGTCACTGAGAATCTCTACACGATATGTTGAATTTCGATCCAACCATCTCCAAGAATTTTTCCTGCTCTTTGCACTCAGTCTCGGCCAGGGCTCTTCCTGCGTCGCAGTTATCTTTGTTCAAGGAGTTACACCATGTCTAATCGCCAAACTGGTACCGTTAAGTGGTTCAACGATGAAAAAGGCTTCGGCTTCATCACTCCACAATCCGGTGACGACCTGTTTGTTCACTTCAAAGCTATCCAATCTGACGGCTTCAAAAGCCTGAAAGAAGGCCAACAGGTTTCTTTCATCGCTACTCGCGGCCAGAAAGGCATGCAAGCTGAGGAAGTTCAAGTTATCTAACTTGTACTGATCCAGTAAAAAACCCCGCCCTTAAAAGCGGGGTTTTTTTGTGCTCGTCGTTTGAGCGAAGTCGATTCTGTAGGTGCGCCCACAACCGGCGCTGCTTATGCTTTTGGTAGAAGCTGCCGCAAGCTGCGATCTTTTGATCTTTAAAACAAAGATCGCAGCCTACGGCAGCTCCTACAGTTAATCTTTGTGATCTTATTACAGAGGTGTAGCGTTAAATCAGTCGTCGCTGGTGGTGATGCTCGGCATTGCCTGCGTGGCAGCCTCACTCAGAACAATCCGCGCTCCAACATGACGAGCCAGCTCTTGATACACCATTGCTATCGGGCTATCCGGATCTGCAACCGCAGTAGGCTTGCCGTTATCGGCTTGTTCACGGATATCCATCGACAGCGGCAAGGAGGCCAAGACTTCCACACCGTACTGAGTCGCCAGCTTCTCACCACCACCCTCACCGAACAAATGCTCTGCATGACCGCAGTTAGAGCAAATGTGGACTGCCATGTTCTCTACAACGCCCAATACCGGAATGTTGACCTTGCGGAACATCTCGACACCTTTGCGCGCATCCAGCAAAGCCAAGTCTTGCGGGGTTGTCACAATCACTGATCCCGCTACCGGTACTTTCTGCGCCAGCGTCAGTTGGATATCACCTGTACCTGGCGGCATGTCTATTACCAGATAATCCAGATCATTCCAGGCCGTTTGTGTCACCAACTGCAAGAGTGCGCCCGAAACCATAGGCCCGCGCCACACCATCGGCGTGTTGTCATCCGTCAAAAAGGCCATCGACATGACTTCAACACCATGCGCCTCAATGGGCACGAACCATTTTTGATCGCGGACTTTGGGCCGAGTACCTTCGGCGATACCGAACATCACGCCCTGGCTAGGGCCATAGATGTCTGCATCTAAAATGCCTACGCGTGCACCTTCACGGGCCAATGCCAACGCAAGATTGGCTGCGGTGGTGGATTTACCGACGCCGCCTTTGCCTGAAGCCACGGCCACAATGTTTTTCACATTGGCCAGCCCTGGGATTTGCGCCTGCGCTTTATGCGCGGCTATCACGCAATTAATGTCCACCTTGACGGAAGACACGCCATCCAGATGATTGATGGCCATTTGCAACATTTGCGCCCAGCCATTCTTGAATAGACCAGCGGCATACCCTAACTCAAGCTGAACACTGACATGCTCGCCTTGAACTTCAATGTGACGTACACACCCGGCGCTGACCGGATCTTGGTTCAAATACGGATCGGTGTATTGGCGAAGGACGGCCTCCACCGCTGCGCGATTGACTGCGCTCATGGGCAACTCCCGAAAAAGGCTGAGTGAAACAGCCCGCTATCGTACCTTTAATAAATCACCTGGCGCAGGCTTTTGAACTCGCCAAAATAACGAGAAACCATCAGATCGGCGTCCACGGGGTGAAATATCTTGCTCGGCCCTTTATAGTGGCCGACCACCGTCTCATCAAATAGCCGAGCCCCATGTCCGAGCCACGCAAGATCCTCGTCACCAGCGCCCTGCCCTATGCCAATGGTTCAATCCACCTTGGCCATATGCTTGAGTACATCCAGACCGATATGTGGGTGCGCTTCCAGAAGCATCGCGGTAACCATTGCACTTATGTCTGCGCAGACGACGCCCACGGCTCGGCCATCATGTTGCGTGCCGAAAAAGAAGGCATCACTCCTGAGCAACTGATCGCCAACGTCCAAGCCGAACACAGCGCTGACTTTGCTGATTTCTTGGTAGACTTCGATAATTTCCACTCCACCCACGCCGAAGAAAACCGTGAGTTATCGAGTGCGATTTACATCAAGTTGCGCGAAGCTGGCCATATCGCCACGCGCTCAATCACTCAGTACTTCGACCCGGAAAAGAAAATGTTCCTGGCCGACCGCTTCATCAAAGGCACTTGCCCCAAATGTGGCGCTGAAGATCAGTACGGCGATAATTGCGAGAAATGCGGCGCGACTTACGCTCCAACAGATCTGAAAAACCCGAAGTCGGCGATTTCGGGAGCTACGCCAGTCCTCAAAGACTCCCAGCACTTCTTCTTTAAGCTGCCGGACTTCGAAGCCATGCTTAAAAGCTGGACGCGAAGCGGTTCGCTGCAAGATGCCGTTGCCAACAAAATCGCTGAATGGCTGGATTCCGGCCTGCAAGAGTGGGACATTTCCCGCGATGCGCCGTATTTTGGTTTCGAGATACCTGGCGAACCTGGCAAGTATTTCTATGTCTGGCTGGATGCACCGATTGGCTACATGGCCAGCTTCAAAAACCTGTGCGCCCGTCGCCCGGAGCTGGACTTCGACGCTTACTGGAACAAAGATTCGAGCGCCGAGCTGTACCACTTCATCGGCAAAGACATCGTCAACTTTCACGCGCTATTTTGGCCAGCCATGCTAGAGGGCGCAGGCTATCGCAAGCCTACCGCCATCAATGTTCACGGCTACCTGACGGTCAACGGCCAGAAAATGTCCAAGTCCCGTGGCACCTTCATCAAGGCGCGTACCTACCTTGATCATCTGTCTGCGGAATACTTGCGCTACTACTACGCCGCCAAGCTGGGTCGTGGCGTCGATGACCTAGACTTGAACCTCGAAGACTTCGTACAAAAGGTCAACTCTGACCTTGTCGGTAAAGTAGTCAACATTGCCAGCCGTTGCGCAGGCTTCATCCACAAAGGCAACGCCGGCGTGATGGTTGACGTCAACGCAGCGCCTGAGCTGACCGAGGCGTTCCAGGCTGCGGCGCCAAGCATTGCGGACGCCTATGAAGCCCGCGATTTCGCGCGTGCTATGCGTGAAATCATGGCGCTAGCTGATCGCGCTAACGCCTGGATCGCCGAAAAAGCGCCTTGGGCCATGGCCAAGCAGGAAGGTAAACAAGATGAAGTTCAAGCCGTGTGCGCCTTGGGCATCAACTTGTTCCGTCAGCTGATCATCTTCCTCAAACCCGTACTGCCACATCTTGTAGCCGAAGCTGAGTCGTTTCTGAACGTTCCACCTTTAACCTGGAATGATCACAGCACCTTGTTGGCGAACCATCAGTTGAATGCTTTTCAACCACTGATGACACGTATCGACCCAGAACATGTAAAGGCAATGGTTAACGCATCTAAAGAAGACTTGATCGCTAGCCAAACCGATACCGGCGCAGCGCCACCTAAAGGTAATGGCGAGCTGACTAAAGAACCTCTGGCAGCAGAGATCGAGTTTGACGCTTTTGCTGCCGTCGACCTGCGTGTGGCCCTGATTCTCAAAGCAGAAGCCGTAGAAGGTGCCGACAAACTGCTGCGTTTGACCCTAGATATCGGCGACGAACAGCGCAACGTGTTCTCAGGAATCAAGAGCGCCTACCCGAATCCGGCCGAGCTTGAGGGTCGGTTGACCATGATGATTGCCAACCTGAAACCCCGCAAAATGCGCTTTGGGATTTCAGAAGGCATGGTCATGGCCGCGGGGCCTGGCGGTGAAGAAATTTACCTGTTAAGCCCAGACAGCGGCGCCAAACCTGGCCAACGCATTAAGTAACACGCCCTCCTCATTCGCCAGCGGCTTACGGTCGCTGGCGGATGTTCGTTGTAGCCTCCCCTTCTGCCTTGTCGGATAATCAGCACCGTTTGTTTAACCGCCTCGCACTCATTACTCACTGCGCAGGATGACTGTCGCACGGGTGCGGCCCGCTGTCGCTGGACTGATCACACCATGAGCCTGATTCAACGTATCGACGCCTTATTGCCGCAAACCCAATGTGGCAAGTGCGGCCATCCTGGCTGTAAACCCTATGCGCAAGGTATTAGCCAAGGCGAAGCGATCAACAAATGCCCGCCCGGCGGGACTGAAACAATAGCCGCGCTGGCCAATCTGCTGAACATTCCTGTTATCACCCTGGACACAGAACGCGGCGCAGCCCCGGCGCAAGTAGCTTATATTCGCGAAGCCGAGTGCATTGGTTGCACCAAGTGTATTCAAGCATGCCCGGTTGATGCCATTTTGGGTGCGGCCAAGCTCATGCACACCGTGCTTGTCGAAGAATGCACAGGCTGTGATTTGTGCATCGCGCCGTGCCCTGTCGACTGCATAGAAATGCGACCGTTGCCAGCCAATGTGGTACCTATTGTCGGCGGGCTTGCACAGGTCGAGGAGCAATTCATTGCGCGTGCTAATAAGCGTGATCACGCCCGTGGCCGCTATGAGCGACGAGACGAGCGCCTGCGGCGCGATGAGCAACAGCGCCAAGCAGAACGGCTTGAACGGGCTCAGCGAGCCCCGGCAGAACCTCTTAAAGCTATAACACTTGGCAACTCGCAGGCAGAGCACGCCAAACTCAGCGATGCTGCAGTTAAAAAAGCCAAAGTCACGCTGGCAATGGCACGCGCACAACTTCACAAATCGCTCAAAGCATTTGGTCATCCTCCAACAGCCCAGCAACAGGCCCAACTGGTGACCCTGCAAACGCAATTCGAAACCGCAGAAAAAGCCTTGGCGCTGCTGGAGGAAGGCTCCGTGATGTCAGCGCCTGAACCCAATACAAACACGGCAGAACTTAAACGGGCAAAAATACAGCTGGCCCTGCGCCGCGCGGAACTCAAAAAAGCGCAGACACAGGAGCTCAGCAACGCACAGCTCAAGCTTTTGAATGATGCGGTCGTCCAGGCAGAGCGTGTTGTCAACGCTTTAGCCTCGCCCAAAAGCTGCTAGCTTTCTATTAAGCGACACGCTTCCATCCGTTTAACGGATTGCTCTCTAGGAAAAGTTTTAACCATGAACGCCGCAAAGCGCTTTGAAATTTTTCGTCGATTTCACGAAGACAATCCTGAACCAAAAACTGAACTGGCTTACACATCGCCTTTCGAATTACTGATAGCTGTCATTTTATCGGCGCAAGCAACTGACGTGAGTGTGAACAAGGCGATGGCCAAATTGTTCCCAGTCGCTAACACCCCAGAAGCCATCTACGCTTTGGGTGTAGAAGGGCTATCGGCGTACATCAAGACCATCGGCCTGTATAACAGCAAAGCGAAAAATGTGATCGAAACGTGCCGCCTATTGATAGAACGGCATGCCAGTGAGGTTCCGCAAACGCGGGAGGCGCTTGAAGCGCTTCCTGGGGTTGGTCGCAAAACAGCAAACGTCGTACTTAATACCGCATTCCGACAGCTGACCATGGCCGTCGACACTCATATTTTTAGGGTTAGCAACCGTACCGGCATTGCGCCAGGCAAAAATGTAGTGGAGGTTGAAAAGCAACTGATCAAGTTCGTGCCAAAGCCGTACCTGTTGGATGCCCATCACTGGCTTATTTTGCATGGCCGTTACGTTTGCCAAGCACGCAAGCCACGCTGCGGGAGTTGTCGGATTGAAGACTTGTGCGATTTCAAAGAAAAAACCTCCGACGATTGAGCGATTGAGGTTTTATGAGCAGACCGATTGAGAAAAACTTTTTTACCCTTAAAGCGTTTATCGCTATAAGGGGCGCCATGGGATGTCTTAGCCTGGAGTGAACTGAATGAGCACTGGCAAAGAACAATTGGATGTAGAGGATTTTCCAACGACCGATCAGGACGACACTGAAATTGCAGACCGTCCTGTTGAGGTCGCTAAAACTAATCTGGCTAAACGACGCAGCGTAGACGCCTTGCTGGCAGAAAAGAGACTTCGCAAAGAGCTGGAAGACTACCCGTACGACTTGTGACTCTCAGCGCTTAACACCAAAAGCCTCCTAGGCCAGCAATGTTGTTCACTTAACAGAGCAGCGCACCATCAGTTGTAAGAGCAAGCTTGCTCGCGATCTAGTAAAGATCAAACATCGCGAGCAATTGAGCATCGGCCGGATGCCCCTACAAGGTCGGCTTTTTACTTAAGTGAACAGCATTGCCCTAGATCGGAGACTTTTGGTGTTAAGGGGGTCAGGAGAAACCGCTCCTCCCCCGGTGAATCACACCAGCCCGTTTCGCTGTGCTAACTCAATAAGATCAACCAGTGAGCGAGCATTGAGCTTGAGCAGAAGACGTGTTTTGTAGGTACTGACGGTTTTATTACTTAAGAACATGCCATCTGCTATTTCTTTATTGCTTTTACCTCGTGCTAACTGCTGCAAGACCATCATTTCTCGACCGGAGAGGCGATTGACCATATCGGCCTCGCTGGCATTCCCCAAGCTTGAGCGTACAGAGTGCAATGCTTGATTCGGAAAATAACTATAACCGGAGAGCACCGCCTTGATTGCACTTAACAGTTCTGTCAAATCCTGCTGTTTACAGACATAGCCCGCCGCACCTGCCTGCATACAACGCATAGAAAAATGACCGGGTGCTTGCGAAGTCAACACAAGCACTTTAATAGGAACCGCGGGTGTAGAAAGTCGCGCAATAACTTCAAGCCCATCAAGTTTTGGAATTCCAATATCCAAAATTACAATGTCCGGTGCGTACTCACGCGCCAGCTGCAAAGCATCCACGCCATTATCCGTCTCTGCGATAACTTCATAGCCATGCCGCTCCATGAGCATACGCACAGCAAGACGAATGACAGGATGATCATCCACGATCAGCACTTTATTCATGGGTAATTCCAATTTTTTCGCTGTTCGAATTTTTAGAGTCAGCACAATAGCCTAGTCATAACACCCTGGGCATAGTGCCCTCCCCAAGCACCAACAACCAAAGACATTTCCTACGCAAAATAAAGATTAGCCCTACAAAAAAATCACTTATAAAGACCACCTTCTTACCAACCTCATCACTAAGAGGCTCATAAAAATGCACAGGCAGGTCTTTAAACTTAAAATTCAATTCTTATGCTTAAAGGCAGCATCCTTATACGAGCTTCGAAAAATACGCTGGCTCATCTCCTCGACACCAGACATCTGCCCGGCCCAAATCCCACCTCCCGCGAAGTGCTTCGCCATTGATTATTATTTTAAGCAGCTGTCGGACGACAACCTCTCGGCACACGTCGAAATTAGCACAGACAACAATTAAAAAACCCAAACAAATGTTAAAAAAAACCAACACATGTAACATCTTTATTTTATCCACCACGCCACTCACGGCCACCCCATTTTAATTCACCTCCTATTACGGAATAGCATCCGCCCCCGTTAAAACTTTACCCACCCTCTTTTCACGAGAAGACCTAACTGGAACTCATATAAAAAAACAGCACCTCTAAAATCGCCTCCTTCTCGAAAACTTATCCTCGCTAAAATCTACTCTTTTTTTAGAAAAAAATATTACCGTTTTAAACTTAAAGAAGAAGCCTACAAGGCATTCGGAATCCCCTTAAAATCCCACTGGCTAAACCACCTCGCAACCAGCTATAACCGAGACACCAGCACTCAATGAGACCGAATTTCAAACTTATTAAAATGTTACTTAATTACTCAACATTTAGTCTTACAAAAATGCATAACATGTCACCTATCTATATTGTAAGCATCCGCTCATAAATCAGAGCAATCCCACATAAAAAACAAATAATTCCTCACACAAAAAAACAATTTATTCAAATAGTAAATACAAGGCAATTTCGATTTGCGATTTCATGAACTCGCGACTAAATTCATGGTAAGCCCTCCGCATAGAACTTCTATCAAGCGCTCATACTTATTTAGTTCTACACCTCAAGCACTAACTCTTAGCATCTAAATAAGTATTAAATACTTAATATTCACTAGACCCGGTGAGCCCACTTTATTCGCAGACAGGCCACATCATGATAAAAAATAAAATTCGCGTTAATAACCCACTCACTGTCATTGCTATTTTTTCGATGCTAACCGAAGCGTCTGCTGCGGTTTCATTACCGTACATCGACAGAGAGAATCAAAAAATATATATGTGGTTTTTAATTGTTTTCCCTTCAATTTTAATTACCTTGTTTTTTTTGACTCTTAACTTTAACAACAAAACCCTTTACACCCCTATGGACTACGCTAAGGACAAAAACCGCGAGACGCCCTACTTAACCGGTTCAGAAACAGAAGATACTCTGACTAAAAACGTGAAAAAGCCCTGCGTACTCTCTCCCGTGACCACGTCACTTCTGTCTAAGCCAGGTATAAGACTCATTTCCTACAGCCCTAAAAATTTTATATTCCTGCCTCAAGGACATAGACACTACGATTCCGGCTCAGAAAAGACGACCCCTCCGCCCTCTGATCTAGGAAAAGGAAAACACCACCTTTCACTAAATGATGAGGAGCCGAGCAGTCTTTATTTAATAGATTTTAGCCATCCATCGCTACGCTTGAGTTGCGACCACACGCTGGAGGATATTTTGCAGACTTATTATGAAAGAGCGCATCCGAGGAAAGAGTGCTTACACAAAAAAGATGTACTACTCCTACTGACAAGTAGTTCGTTGCAGACTCAAGGATGCAGCCAACAACGACTCGAACTTGACTCACGTATCGCTTCACATCTGGGCGAGGCCACTGTCATTACCTACAACACAGAAACCCGTCAACTCAACACACTAAACTGATTGGGTAAACTCACGACCTATGAAACTCTCAAGCATAAAAAACCCGGCCATTGGCCGGGTTTTCTTTACAAAGTGCAATTAAAACAACTTGCGGCCCCGATTAGCTGCAATGCGCATACGCAATGCATTCAACTTGATAAAGCCTGCAGCGTCAGCTTGGTTGTAGGCGCCACCGTCTTCTTCAAATGTTGCAATATTGGCGTCGAATAACGATTCGTCGGACTTACGACCGGTAACAATCACGTTGCCTTTGTACAGTTTCAGACGCACAACACCGTTAACGTTAACCTGAGAAGCGTCGATCATTTGTTGCAACATCAAACGCTCAGGGCTCCACCAGTAACCTGTGTAGATCAGGCTGGCATACTTGGGCATCAACTCATCTTTCAGGTGAGCAACTTCCCGATCCAGAGTAATCGACTCAATAGCGCGGTGAGCACGCAACATGATGGTGCCGCCTGGGGTTTCGTAGCAACCACGAGACTTCATACCCACATACCGGTTTTCAACGATATCAAGACGACCAATACCGTTTTCACCACCGATACGGTTAAGTGTTGCCAGCACAGTCGCAGGCGTCATCTCAACACCGTCCAGTGCAACGATATCGCCGTTGCGGAAAGTCAGTTCCAGATAAGTCGGCGTGTTAGGCGCGTCTTCTGGCGACTTGGTCCAACGCCACATGTCTTCTTCGTGCTCGGTCCAAGTATCTTCCAGTACACCGCCCTCGTAGGAGATGTGCAGCAAGTTGGCATCCATCGAGTACGGGGATTTTTTCTTGCCATGACGCTCAATCGGAATACCGTGCTTTTCCGCGTAATCCATCAGCTTTTCACGCGACAGCAAATCCCACTCGCGCCAAGGAGCAATCACTTTTACGCCTGGCTTCAGTGCGTAAGCGCCCAGTTCAAAACGAACCTGATCATTACCTTTGCCGGTTGCGCCATGAGAAATAGCATCAGCACCGGTTTCATTCGCGATTTCGATCAGACGCTTGGCGATCAGCGGACGCGCAATGGATGTACCCAGCAGGTACTCGCCTTCGTAAACAGTGTTGGCGCGGAACATTGGGAACACGAAGTCGCGGACAAACTCTTCGCGCAGGTCGTCGATGTAGATTTCCTTGACGCCCATGGCTTGCGCCTTGGCGCGTGCAGGCTCAACCTCTTCACCTTGACCCAAATCAGCG
This sequence comes from Pseudomonas endophytica, assembly GCF_001411475.1. GTDB lineage: Bacteria > Pseudomonadota > Gammaproteobacteria > Pseudomonadales > Pseudomonadaceae > Aquipseudomonas > Aquipseudomonas endophytica. The sequence continues at coordinate 143,717 of NZ_LLWH01000001.1, forward strand.
GTAAAGGTTACGACTTCACAGTTATAAGTATCCTGCAGCCACTTCAGGATCACCGAAGTGTCCAAGCCGCCCGAATAAGCCAGAACGACCTTGTTTACGTCCGCCATGCCATCACTCCACGGGTTGTTCTAAAAGCCGAGCAGTCTACCGCTCACGGGTATTAATTTACAGGGGCGCGACAGCTTAAGACGACAAAGCGACAGTAAGTTTCAACAATACGACGCCTGTAAACGTCAAGACACCGCCGCTGGGTCAGTGATGGCAGCCGTAGAGGTCGGCTTAGCAGGTTCAGACACTCGTTCTAGACGCACGCTAACACGACGGTTTTTCGCGCGATTAACCGCATTGTTATTGGGCGCCACTGGATATTGTTCACCATGAAAACGAATCGTGATCTGCGACTCTTGCAGACCGTTGTCCTTGAAGTAATCCATTACCGCCAAGGCACGACGCCGAGAGAGCTCACGATTGGTCAAGCGATTACCGGAGTTGTCAGAGTAGCCATCAAGCATGATGTGATTGGCCTTAGGATCGGCCTTCATATATTGCAGGATGATTTGCAGACTTGCGCGGGCCTTGGCATCTAAATCAGTGCCGCCCCCGGGAAAACCAATCTGGCTCTGGCGAACCTGGTCGAAGTTTTTTGCTAAAAGTTTTCCAGTACAGGCTTCGTAATCGCCATAAGCCTGGCGAAACTTGACCGGTAGCAGGCGCACTTCGGATACTCCACCCACCGCGGAGTAATGCCTGATGACAGGGCTACGCCCCTCCAACAGCCCCCTAAATAAACGCCCGGCTTGCGTTTGAGAACTGTTGAACAGGACGTTACCGCGCCCAATTCGCACAGTACCCAAGTTAATATCGCCCCGCCCTGGCTGCCAAGGTGCCGCTGCTGCCAGCAAGGTTGCAGGGCCTTCACCCAGAATAGAGTTATGAGCATTTAGACGAAAAACCGCCTGCTCGCCCGCGCGGCGAACGAAGACACCTGAGCCAAAATCAGTGATCGGCTGAACAAGGCGACACTCGAATTGATCACCCTCAACGTTCCACTCCACATTCTCCAGACGTGTCTGGAAAGTCAGGGCCATAGCAGGAAAGCTGGCAGATAGGCTGAGCAGAACAAAAAAGAGCTGGCGCACGAAGGGCTCCGCAGGTGAATACTGGCAAATCAAAGTGCAGCGTTTGCGACACACCCTGCCTATATCGGTTCATACACTCAAAACTTGATAGCGAGTGCCTGACAGAGTCTTTTCCGGTAGCATTCGCATCAGTTTGACCCGCCTGGAATCCCAAATGTCTGACCGCCTGACCCTGCTGCGTCCCGACGACTGGCACATTCATCTTCGCGATGGTGCTGTGTTGCCTCACACTGTGGCGGATGTTGCGCGCACTTTTGGCCGCGCCATCATCATGCCTAACCTCGTACCTCCGGTGCGTAACGCCGCCGAAGCCGACGCCTATCGTCAGCGCATTCTGGCTGCACGCCCGGCCGGCAGCCGTTTTGAGCCGCTGATGGTGCTGTACCTCACTGACCGAACCCAGCCAGAAGATATTCGTACTGCCAAAGCCAGCGGCTTTGTGCATGCTGCCAAGCTCTATCCAGCTGGCGCTACGACAAACTCTGACTCAGGTGTCACCAGCATCGATGCTATTTTTCCAGTTTTGGAGACAATGGCCGAAGTCGGTATGCCTTTGCTGATACATGGCGAAGTCACCCGCGCCGAAGTCGATGTGTTCGATCGCGAAAAAGTCTTTATCGAAGAGCATTTACGCCGTGTCGTAGATCGTTTTCCGAACTTAAAAGTTGTGTTCGAGCACATCACCACGGCGCATGCGGTGCAGTTCGTCAATGAGGCTTCGGCTAATGTCGGGGCAACCATAACGGCTCATCACCTGTTGTATAACCGCAACCATATGCTGGTTGGCGGTATTCGCCCGCACTTCTACTGCCTGCCGATCCTCAAGCGCAACATTCACCAAGAAGCACTGCTGGATGCAGCCACCAGCGGCAGTCCGAAGTTTTTCCTCGGCACCGATTCGGCACCGCATGCTCAACATGCTAAAGAAGCCGCGTGTGGCTGTGCCGGTTGCTATACCGCCTATGCCGCCATTGAGCTGTACGCTGAAGCCTTTGAACAGCGCAATGCGCTGGATAAACTCCAAGCATTTGCCAGCTTGAACGGTCCGCGTTTCTACGGCCTGCCACCGAGCACCGAACATATCACTCTACTCCGCCAAGAGTGGACAGCCCCAAGTAGCCTGCCTTTCGGCGAGTTGAATGTAATCCCGCTGCGCGCCGGTGAAAAACTGCGCTGGCGCCTGCTGGAGGAACACGTGTGAGCGACGACCATTTTGATGACGAGCACGAAGGCGGTCATGGCACAGGCTCACGCCACCCGATGGCGGAGCGCTTTCGCGGCTACTTACCCGTCGTTATCGATGTAGAAACGGGTGGTTTCAACAGCGCTACTGATGCGCTGCTGGAAATTGCCGCCGTTACCATCGGCATGGACGAAAAAGGTTTTGTGTTCCCAGAACATACCTACTTCCATCGTGTGGAGCCCTTTGAGGGCGCCAACATCGAAGCCGCAGCGCTGGAGTTCACTGGCATCAAGCTGGACCACCCACTGCGCATGGCTGTCAGCGAAGAAACTGCCCTGACAGACATCTTCCGTGGTGTACGTAAAGCGCTAAAAGCCAATGGCTGCAAGCGCGCCATTCTGGTTGGCCATAACAGCAGCTTCGACTTAGGTTTCCTCAACGCTGCGGTGGCACGTCTGGATATGAAACGTAACCCGTTTCATCCTTTTTCCAGCTTCGACACCGCTACGCTGGCAGGTCTGGCATATGGTCAAACGGTGCTAGCTAAAGCTTGCCAAGCCGCTGATATTGACTTTGACGGTCGTGAAGCGCACTCCGCGCGTTATGACACTGAAAAGACCGCCGAGCTGTTTTGCGGCATCGTCAATAATTGGAAGCAAATGGGTGGCTGGAAAGACTTCAACGACTGATCACGTCGTTAACCTTACCGCAGCACATAAAAAAACCGGACACTAAGTCCGGTTTTTATGCTGCCAGAAAGCTTACAGCTTGCCAGCGTTCTCAGTCAGGTAAGCCGCAACACCTTCAGTCGAAGCGGTCATGCCCTTGTCACCTTTCTTCCAGTTAGCAGGGCAAACTTCGCCGTGCTCTTCGTGGAATTGTAGTGCATCAACCAAACGCAGCAGTTCATCCATGTTGCGACCCAGTGGCAGGTCGTTAACGATCTGGGAGCGAACTACGCCCTTGTCGTCAATCAGGAATGCGCCGCGCAACGCTACACCGCCTTCAGTTTCAACATCGTAGGCTTTGCAGATAGCGTGATTGATGTCGGCAGCCATGGTGTATTTCACCTGACCGATGCCACCATTATTGACGGGAGTGTTGCGCCAAGCGTTGTGAGTGAAATGGGAGTCGATGGAGACTGCAACCACTTCAACGTTACGCGCTTGGAACTCAGGAATGCGGTGATCCAAAGCGATCAGCTCGGATGGGCAAACGAAGGTGAAGTCCAGTGGGTAGAAGAACACCAGACCGTATTTGCCTTTGATCGCGGTGGACAGTGTGAAGCTATCAACGATTTCGCCATTGCCGAGTACGGCTGCGACGGTGAAGTCAGGCGCTTGTTTGCCTACGAGTACGCTCATTGGATATCTCCTGGGTGCGAGGTAAAAACGGGTCCGGCCCACATGCCCTGAGGCAGCAGCAGTATCAGTGCCAGATCTCCGCGTAAAAAGACAACCACTATACACGGCCTGTCAGGACCTTCCTTAACCCTTTTTATGCCACTGCCTAGCAGGGCATAAACGCCGTTCGTCAGCGTAACCTGAACAAACCCCAACCGCGCCCCAATCTACTTTGACAATCATTCTCGTTAACATTAAGATCCGTTTCATTGAATCCAACCAGCGATGGTTCTTATTTATGTACGTTTGCCTCTGCACTGGCGTTACTGACGGAAAAATCCGCGATGCAATCTATGAAGGTTGCTGTAGCTACCGCGAAGTACGCGAAGCGACGGGCGTCGCAAGCCAATGCGGCAAATGTGCCTGCCTAGCCAAGCAAGTTGTTCGTGAAACCTTGTCCACGCTGCAAGCCAGCCAACCCGCACTAGGTTTTCCAGTAGAATTTTCTGCTGCGTAATTAACATATTTCTAAGGAACCGGACTTAACGTCCGGTTTTTTATGTCAAAAATTCAAGTACTTAGGGCCAAAACGCGGAACACAAACATTCTTATTCCGATTAATTTTCATTTATTATTCAAACACTTAGGTTTGACAGTTGTAAGTGCGCAGATCAAACTCTGCCTTATATACGGTTAACTAAGGCAGGCCCTTGCGATGAAAGGCGATATTTCAGTCATCCAGCACCTCAACAAAATTCTCGGTAACGAACTGGTTGCGATCAACCAATACTTCTTGCATGCACGCATGTACCAAGATTGGGGCCTGGAAAAGTTAGGCAAACACGAATATAACGAATCCATCGACGAGATGAAGCACGCTGACAAATTGATCAAGCGCATCTTGTTCTTAGAAGGTCTGCCGAATGTTCAAGACTTAGGCAAGCTGCATATTGGTGAGCACACCAAGGAAATGCTGGAGTGCGACCTGCGCATTGAGCGCACCGGCCACGCCGACCTCAAAGCCGCTATCGCACACTGCGAAGTTGTTGGCGACTTTGGTAGCCGTGAACTTCTGGAAGATATTTTGGAATCAGAAGAAGAACATATCGACTGGCTGGAAACTCAACTGGGCCTGATCGACAAAATTGGTATTGAGAATTATCTGCAATCGCAGATGGGTGAGTAACTAACGCCCACAAAAAACCCGCCCTGATTATTCAGCGGCGGGTTTTTTATGCGCGGCTACTTAATATCCAAGTAGCAACTCAAGCTTTTAAGCTTCAGCTTTATTCGCAGCAGCCTTTTCAACGGCCTCTTTGATCAGAGATTGAAGAGAACCATCTGCAGCCATCTCCGCCATAATGTCGCTGCCGCCAACCAGCTCACCGCCTACCCACAGTTGCGGGAAGGTTGGCCAGTTAGCATATTTAGGTAAGTTGGCGCGAATTTCAGGGTTCTGCAGGATGTCCACGTACGCGAACTTCTCACCACAGCCCATCACGGCCTGAGCCGCTTTAGCCGAAAAGCCACACTGCGGGGCATTCGGAGCGCCTTTCATGTAAAGCAGAACGGTGTTGTTGGCAATCTGATCTTTGATAGTTTCGATGATATCCATGGAGCACCTCGGCTGAACTTTCCGACTCAGTTGTCGGCACGGTGGCGCATTGTAACGGAAAGCCGAGCATGACGCTCGGTCTCCCAGACAGAGAAACGTCGCAACTTCATCACTGAGTCCAGCACGCACGCCGTCGCACTACTGGTGATACGCCTTTGCATCTATGGATAACAACCCCTCACAGGTGACAGAAAATTGCAAAATAACCTGAGGGCAGTGTACAACTGGGCAGCTGAGGTGAGGCAAACCACTCAAAAGTGGCTAGATCACGAGTTCATACAGCCCAAGACTCGCTGAACCTCTGAACACTAGAGACCCTTATTGGCACGGCGCGACATTTCCTTATAAGATCGCGCCTTCCCCCTATTTCGTCGCCCCGTGCGGCATTCGCCGCAGGTTTCGCCGTTTTTCTGAAAAAGCGGCTTTGAATCCTGCGGTCGTTGCAAAGAAGGTAGTTAATGATGAGCGCAAGGCACTTTCTCTCCCTGATGGACTGCACGCCCGAAGAGCTAGGCAGCATCATCCGTCGCGGTATCGAGCTAAAAGACCTGCGTGATCGCGGCGTTCTCTTCGAACCCTTAAAAAACCGCGTTCTGGGCATGATTTTCGAAAAGTCGTCAACTCGCACTCGACTGTCATTTGAAGCGGGCATGATCCAGCTTGGCGGCCAGGCTATATTCCTGTCCCCTCGCGACACCCAGCTGGGGCGCGGCGAACCTATCAGCGACTGTGCGATTGTCATGTCACGCATGCTTGATGCGGTCATGATCCGTACCTTTGGCCACAATACCCTGACCGAGTTTGCAGCTAACTCTCGCGTACCTGTGATCAACGGCCTGTCTGACGACCTACATCCGTGCCAGTTATTGGCCGACATGCAAACCTTCTTCGAACATCGTGGTTCGATCAAAGGCAAAACCGTAGCCTGGATCGGCGACGGCAACAACATGTGCAACAGCTATATAGAAGCCGCCATTCAATTCGATTTCCAACTGCGTGTAGCCTGCCCTGAAGGTTATGAGCCGAACCCAGAGTTCGTGGCTCTCGCCGCAGATCGCGTCACTATCGTGCGTGACCCACGTGAAGCCGTGGTCGGTGCGCACCTGATTAGCACAGACGTCTGGACCTCTATGGGCCAAGAAGAAGAAACGGCCAAACGCCTAAAACTCTTCACACCGTTCCAAGTCGATCGCGCCCTGCTCGATCTTGCCGCGCAAGATGTACTATTCATGCACTGCCTACCCGCTCACCGCGGAGAAGAGATCAGCCTAGACCTGCTAGACGACCCACGATCTGTGGCTTGGGATCAAGCTGAAAACCGCTTGCACGCGCAAAAAGCGCTGCTCGAGTTTCTGGTTCAACCGGCGTACCAACCCGTATGAGTCAGCAGTTATTGCTCAACCTGCGCGATTTGGCCTGTGGTTATCAAGGCCAAAGCGTGGTTCAACACCTAAACCTTCACCTTAATGCAGGCGATATTGGTTGCCTGCTTGGCTCTTCCGGCTGCGGTAAAACGACGACGCTACGAGCAATTGCAGGCTTTGAGCCCGTACACCAAGGTGAAATCCAGCTCGCAGGCGAAGTTATTTCCAGCGCAGGCTTTACCTTAGCGCCGGAGAAACGTCGTATCGGTATGGTGTTTCAAGACTACGCCTTGTTCCCACACCTCAGCGTGGCCGACAACATTGCTTTTGGTATACGCAAGCATCCAAACAAAGAGCGAGTGGTCGAAGAACTGCTGGAATTGGTCAACCTCAAAGACCTGGGCAAGCGATTCCCTCACGAACTTTCCGGTGGTCAACAGCAACGGGTAGCACTTGCCCGAGCCTTGGCTCCGGAGCCTCAATTGCTATTACTGGATGAGCCCTTCTCCAACCTAGACGGAGAATTGCGCCGCAAACTCAGCCACGAAGTTCGCGACATTCTTAAAGCACGTGGCACCAGTGCGATTTTGGTGACGCACGACCAAGAAGAAGCTTTCGCAGTGAGTGACCACGTGGGCGTATTTAAAGAAGGTCGCCTAGAGCAGTGGGATACGCCGTACAACCTCTATCACGAGCCTTTAACGCCGTTTGTTGCGAGTTTTATCGGCCAAGGGTATTTCATTCGCGGGCAACTGCTCAGCCCTGATTCGGTGCAAACCGAGTTGGGCGTATTGCGCGGCAACCGGGCTTACAGTTGGCCTACCGGCGGCGCTGTCGATGTGCTACTGCGACCGGATGACATCGTCTATGCCCCAGATAGCGCCTTGAAAGCCAAAATCATCGGCAAAACTTTTTTGGGTGCCTCAACCTTATACCGGCTGCAACTACCGACCGGCAGCCAGTTAGAGTCAATTTTCCCAAGCCATGCCGATCACTTGCCAGGTACAGAGGTCGGCATTCGAGTCGCCGCAGAACACTTGGTCATGTTTCAAGGCTGCGGCAGCACGGCAGCCCAAATCCCACACTCCGAATCGGGTGTCCGGCGTTTCAGCACCGCCAACTGAGGTCCGATACAAAACTGTAGGAACGAACTTGGCCGCTATCTTTTGCTCTTGAAAAGATCGCGGCCAAGTTCGTTCCTACACCGTCATGCTTTTCGTCCGATCTCTGCAAACTGCGCCTGCGTGTGTTCAGCCAACACCGACGGCGCCAGCTCTACTTCAAGCCCGCGACGTCCAGCGCTGACATAGATAGTGCTAAATGCCTTTGCGCTCGCATCAATGAACGTTCGTAAACGTTTCTTTTGCCCCAGCGGGCTGATCCCGCCCAACAGATAACCGGTCGCACGCTGGGCCGCTGCCGGGTCAGCCATCTCCGCTTTTTTGACCCCGGCAGCGTGGGCCAGCGCTTTTAAGTCAAGACTTCCGACGACCGGTACAACAGCAACCAGCAACTCACCCTTTTCATTACTGGCCAGCAGCGTCTTAAAAACCTGTGCCGGTTCGAGATTGAGCTTTTCTGCTGCTTCCAACCCATAAGACGCGGCTTTAGAGTCATGTTCATAGCTATGAACTCGATGTTCGGCGCGAACTTTTTTAAGCAGGTCCAATGCGGGCGTCATCACAGCCTCTTTGTGTGTGTTAGCTAAAGAATACGAGGCTGGATCTTAGGCTATTCGCTGATAAAAAACGCGCTAGAACGGGCCTCCCAGCGCTGTTTAAGGCTGAAACGTTACACCCAACCCTATCAATTTGTATTTTTTTCTTACAGAAAACCAACGTCAAAAACCCTAATGAAAGTCACAATGTGGATGCTCGTTCACTTTCGACCTTTGACAGGCGTGTTTCTTGTCTATATTTTTTCGAATCTGAATATTTCTACGAATTCATGCGTTATGTTGTCCGGCCATGAAAACCCTGAAATACGAGTTTTAGTTTTTTAAAGCACTGCACAGCCACCACTGACTGACAACGTCAAAAAACAACAAAAAGAGGTTCCAAATGACGACTGCAACGCAGCACCCCACGCTTTCAGGTCAGTGTCTGGCCGAATTTCTCGGCACAGCGCTCTTAATATTCTTTGGCACCGGTTGTGTTGCGGCTCTCAAGGTCGCGGGCGCCAGCTTTGGCTTATGGGAAATCAGCATCATCTGGGGCATCGGTGTCAGCATGGCGATCTACCTGACAGCAGGCGTATCCGGCGCCCATCTGAATCCGGCAGTTAGCATTGCGCTGTGCTTATTTACCGATTTTGATAAGCGCAAACTGCCGTTTTACATCCTTGCTCAAGTGGCCGGCGCCTTTTGTGCGGCAGCGTTGGTTTACACCCTTTACAGCAATTTGTTCTTCGATTACGAACAAGCCCATAACATGGTGCGCGGCAGCCAAGACAGTCTCGAATTAGCCTCGGTATTCTCAACCTATCCGCACCCGGCGCTCTCGACCCTGCAAGCCTTCCTCGTCGAAATGGTGATTACCGCTATTCTTATGGGCGTGATCATGGCCCTGACTGACGATAAAAATGGCTTGCCTCGTGGCCCGCTCGCGCCCCTGCTGATCGGCTTACTGATTGCGGTTATCGGCAGTTCGATGGGCCCGCTGACAGGGTTTGCGATGAATCCTGCTCGTGATTTCGGACCTAAGCTGATGACTTTTTTTGCAGGCTGGGGTGAAATTTCGTTCACAGGCGCCCGGGATATTCCTTACTTCCTGATTCCTATTTTTGCTCCGATTGTGGGCGCATGTCTCGGCGCAGGCATTTATCGCGGGCTGATTGCCCGCCATTTGCCGAAAGAAGAGTTCGTGCCGACAGACGCTCCAGCAGTCGCCGAGGTTAAAACCCAGGCGTCCTGATATCGACTTATGAAACGGGGCGCTTGAGACTACTGCCCGTGACCTTCTCGCGCCCTGACACCATCACTTCATTCTGCAAGGCAATCCCATGACCGACATTCAGAATAAGAACTACATCATTGCGCTGGACCAAGGCACCACCAGTTCGCGAGCGATCATTTTTGACCGTGACGCCAACGTGGTATGCACCGCGCAGCGTGAATTTCAACAGCACTACCCGCAAGCCGGCTGGGTTGAGCACGACCCGATGGAAATCTTCGCTACACAGAGCGCAGTCATGGTTGAGGCGCTGGCCCAAGCGGGTCTGCATCACGATCAGGTCGCTGCCATCGGTATCACCAACCAGCGTGAAACCACAGTGGTATGGGACAAAGTCAGCGGTCGTCCGATCTACAACGCCATTGTCTGGCAGTGCCGCCGCAGCACCGAAATCTGTGAACAGCTCAAGCGCGATGGCCATGAGCACTACATCAGCGAAACCACTGGCCTAGTGACGGACCCGTACTTCTCTGGCACAAAACTCAAGTGGATCCTCGACAACGTCGAAGGCAGCCGCGAGCGCGCACGTAAAGGTGAGTTGCTGTTCGGTACGGTCGATAGCTGGTTGATCTGGAAATTTACCGGCGGTAAAACCCACGTTACCGACTACACCAACGCCTCACGCACCATGCTTTTCAACATCCACACCCTAGAGTGGGATGCCAAGATGCTAGAGGTCTTGGATATCCCGCGTGAAATGCTGCCAGAGGTGAAGTCCTCTTCCGAAATTTATGGCCGGACCAAAAGCGGCATCGCCATCGGTGGTATTGCCGGTGACCAGCAAGCCGCGCTATTTGGCCAAATGTGCGTAGAACCGGGCCAAGCTAAAAACACCTATGGCACCGGTTGTTTCCTACTGATGAACACCGGCAGTAACGCGGTTAAGTCGAGCCACGGCATGTTGACCACCATCGCTTGCGGGCCACGCGGCGAAGTGGCTTACGCCCTAGAAGGCGCTGTCTTCAACGGCGGTTCCACGGTGCAATGGCTGCGTGACGAATTGAAGATCATTAACGACGCGCACGATACCGAATACTTTGCCAACAAAGTTAAAGACAGTAATGGCGTGTACTTGGTGCCTGCCTTTACCGGTTTGGGCGCACCTTACTGGGACCCGTATGCCCGTGGTGCGCTGTTCGGCCTGACTCGTGGCGTACGTGTAGATCACATTATTCGTGCCGCACTTGAGTCGATTGCCTACCAAACCCGCGACGTTCTGGATGCCATGCAACAGGACTCCGGCGAACGTCTCAAAGCACTGCGGGTTGACGGTGGCGCAGTGGCCAACAACTTCCTCATGCAGTTCCAAGCCGATATTTTGGGGACCATGGTCGAGCGTCCGCAGATGCGTGAAACCACCGCCTTGGGCGCGGCATATTTGGCTGGTCTAGCCTGCGGCTTCTGGAGCAGCCTCGATGAATTGCGCAGTAAAGCGGTGATAGAGCGCGAATTCGAACCTCAACTCGAAGAGGCCAGTAAAGAGAAACTCTATGCTGGCTGGAAAAAGGCCGTTGAACGCACGCGAGACTGGGAACCGCATGAAGAAAGCAACTAAGTTTTCAGGCTAACACTGCTTGCAAAAGACCCAGCGGGCGCCCTTCGCGCCCGTTGTACATCCGTATTCATGGTACCTGCGTGTAGCAGGCTAGGCCCTTCCTGCGGCATGATGAGCGAATTTTGCTTCGCCGCCCAAAGGAAATCCCATGAACCTGCCTCCACGCCAACAGCAGATCCTCGAACTCGTTCGCGAGCGCGGCTATGTCAGCATCGAGGAAATGGCTCAAGTGTTCGTCGTAACACCACAGACCATTCGTCGCGATATTAACCAGTTGGCAGAAGCCGATTTGTTACGTCGCTATCACGGGGGCGCGGCCTACGACTCTAGCGTTGAAAACACGGCCTACGCCATGCGCGCAGACCAAATGCGCGACGAAAAACGCCGTATTGGCGAAGCCATCGCCGCTCAGATTCCAGACAACGCCTCGATCTTCATCAATATCGGCACCACAACCGAGTCGATTGCACGCGCGCTGCTTAATCATAATCACCTAAAAGTCATTACTAACAACCTGCATGTCGCCTCAATCCTCAGTGCCAAAGATGACTTTGAAGTTCTAATCGCCGGCGGTAATGTGCGCCGCGACGGCGGCATTGTCGGTCAGGCCAGCGTCGACTTTATCAACCAGTTCAAGTTCGATTTCGCACTAATCGGCATTAGTGGTATTGATTCAGACGGTAGCTTGCTGGACTTCGACTATCAAGAGGTAAGGGTTTCTCAGGCGATTATCGCCAATGCCCGGCAAGTAATTCTGGCGGCGGACTCAAGCAAATTCGGCCGTAACGCCATGGTACGACTAGGTCCGATCAGCTTGATTGATTGCTTGATCACCGACCAACCACCAGTCCCGGAACTGGCGCAGTTGCTGGCACTGAACAAGATTCGTCTGGAAGTGGTTTAAATCCGCTCCACTCCCCCACTGTAGGAGCTGTCGAAGGCTGCGATCTTTTAATGACTAGGTCAAAAGATCGCAGCTTTCGTGCCTCAGCAGCTCCTACAGCGCCCTGCGCAACGCTAAATGTTCGAAAATCTTCCTTTAGGCTGTCTTCAATGAGTTTTTTCAATCGAATGGCACTGGATGTGGGCGTCTTTATCCGCTAACATTTTCGAAAATGAACATTAATGTTCGAATTCAAATATTCGTAAAGAACGCGAGGCCCCAACATGCCCTTGACCACCTTGCCTGCCACGCCTCTTGCTGAGGTCTATGACGTTGCCGTGATTGGCGGCGGGATCAATGGTGTCGGGATCGCAGCTGACGCGTCAGGTCGCGGCCTCTCAGTATTCCTATGTGAAAAAGACGACTTGGCCAGTCATACCTCGTCTGCCAGTAGCAAGCTGATTCACGGTGGCTTGCGCTACCTTGAGCATTACGAGTTTCGCTTAGTCCGTGAAGCGCTAGCTGAACGTGAAGTGCTGCTGGCCAAAGCCCCGCACATCGTTAAACCCATGCGTTTTGTATTGCCTCATCGCCCGCACCTACGCCCAGCTTGGATGATTCGTGCAGGCCTGTTTTTGTACGACCACCTGGGCAAGCGCGAAAAGCTCGCCGGCTCGGTCAGCCTTAAGTTCGGCCCACAGAGCCCGTTGAAGCCTGAGATCACTAAAGGCTTTGAATACTCCGACTGCTGGGTGGATGACGCTCGACTTGTAGTACTCAACGCAATGGCGGCCAGGGAAAATGGGGCGCATATCCATACCCAAACCCGCTGTGTGGGTGCGCAACGCAGTAAAGGTCTGTGGGATTTGACCTTCGAGCGTGCTGACGGCAGTCTATTTTCGATTCGCGCCAAAGCCCTTGTGAACGCAGCAGGCCCTTGGGTTGCCAAGTTTATAAAAGATGACCTAAAACTGGACTCGCCTTACGGTATTCGCCTGATACAAGGCAGCCACCTGATCGTGCCAAAGCTGTATGACGCGCCGAATGCCTTCATTTTGCAGAATGAAGACCAGCGGATCGTATTCACGATTCCTTACCTAGATCAATTCACCATCATCGGCACCACTGACCGCGAGTACACAGGCGACCCGGCCAACGTCAGCATCACCGAACAAGAAACCGACTACTTGTTGAATGTCGTCAATGCGCACTTCAAAAAGCAGCTGAACCGCGACGATATTCTGCGCACTTACTCGGGTGTGCGCCCGCTGTGCAACGACGAGTCGGACAACCCGTCTGCCGTGACCCGCGATTACACCCTTGCGTTATCAGGCGCCCCAAGCGAAGCGCCGCTGTTGTCAGTATTCGGCGGTAAGTTGACCACTTACCGTAAATTGGCTGAATCCGCCATGGCTCAGCTGACGCCATACTTCACTCAGATCAAACCGAGTTGGACAGCTAAAGCAACCTTACCGGGTGGTGAAGACATGACCACACCTCAAGCCCTGAGCGCTGCCTTGGTCAGCAAACATAACTGGCTAGAAGCCGCTATTGCCAAGCGCTGGGCGATTACCTACGGCAGCCGTTCTTGGCACTTACTCGAAGGCGTACACAGCCTGAGCGATATGGGCGAGCATATTGGCAGTGGCCTTTACAGCCGCGAAGTGGATTACCTGTGCAATCAAGAGTGGGCGCTGGATGCGCAAGACATCCTGTGGCGTCGGACCAAGCTCGGGTTATTTACCAGCGCAAGTGAACAAGAGCATTTGGTGCGCTACATGGCCAGCCTGAATCTCAAACCGCGCAAGGTTCAAGCGGCATAACCCTAAGCTGCACAGTTGAATGTGCCTTGTGAAGCGAGCCTGTTTCACGGTCTTTTAAACACTAAAAGATCGTGAGCAAGTTCGCTCCTACAGATTTTTAGGAGACGAAATACACACCCTTCCTCATTCGGTTTTCCGAACGCGCTTACTAAACCCATTCGGTTTTCCGGGGATCCAGCTTGCTACTCCCCGCCCTTTGAAATTTAAAAATCAAATAAATCAGATACTTAGCAATAATTACGATCTCTGGCATGACTCATGCTCTACACTCAGGGCCGAATGCTAAACCAACGCTAAGGCTGTTTAGCTTTTCGAAGTACATAAAGGGCTCATAAACGGGCTCAAATAAAAAAAACAATGTCGAGGAAAAGTCGATGCGCATCGTTCCGCAACTTTTGAGTGCAGCTATCGCTGCAGCTCTGATTAGCACTCCAGTTTTTGCCGCAGAACTAACCGGCACACTGAAGAAAATCAAAGAATCCGGCACCATCACCCTTGGGCATCGTGACTCCTCCATCCCGTTTTCTTACATCGCTGATGCTTCCGGCAAGCCGGTTGGCTACTCTCACGATGTGCAACTGGCAATCGTTGAGGGGCTGAAAAAGCAACTCGATATGCCTGACCTCAAGGTTAAGTACAACCTGGTCACCTCCCAAACCCGCATACCGCTGGTTCAAAACGGCACCGTTGACGTTGAGTGTGGTTCCACCACCAATAACGCTGAACGCGGCCAGCAAGTTGACTTCTCGGTCGGCATTTTCGAAGTCGGGACGCGTCTGCTCTCTAAAAAGGACTCGGCCTTCAAAGACTTCGATGACCTCAAAGGTAAAAACGTCGTTACCACTGCGGGCACAACCTCCGAGCGCATCCTCAAGTCCATGAATGCCGACAAGCAGATGGGCATGAACGTGATCTCGGCAAAAGACCACGGCGAAGCGTTCAATATGCTGGAGTCGGGCCGCGCAGTGGCCTTCATGATGGACGACGCCTTGCTGGCCGGGGAAATGGCCAAGGCCAAGCAACCGGCTATTTGGGCCGTGACCGGCACACCACAGTCTTTCGAGATCTATGGCTGCATGATGCGCAAAGGCGATCCAGACTTCAAAAAAGCCGTGGATGACGCCATCGTTGCTTACTACAAGTCCGGCGACGTTAATAAGTCGTACACCAAATGGTTCGAGTCCCCAATCCCACCTAAAGGTTTGAATCTCCAATTCCCGATGAGCGATAAGCTAAAAGCGCTGATTGAGAACCCGAATGACAAGCCTGCTGCTGAAGAGAAACCAGCAGCCTGATTGCTGACGACCAAGCCGTATGAGTGTGCATCCGCACGCTCATACGCTTTGCTGATCTGTTGTACTGGCTTCTTATTACATTAGTGAACACTCGAACCGTTGGTTATCGAGCGGTTTGCGTGTGCCCGACAGCACTGTTGGGGTGAACGGATTCCTTGAAGCACGTGCTTGTCTATAGACCCATCTGAGGGGTGACCCTGAATGAATTACAACTGGGACTGGAGCGTATTCTTCAAGTCCACCGGCGTAGGCAGCGAGACGTATCTCGACTGGTTTATTACCGGATTGGGCTGGACCATCGCGATCGCTGTTGTCGCTTGGATTGTCGCGCTGCTATTGGGTTCGCTGTTGGGCGTGATGCGCACCTTGCCGAACCGTTTTATTGCGGGCATTGCCACGGTCTACGTGGAAATTTTCCGAAACGTACCCCTGCTGGTACAGCTGTTCATGTGGTACTTCCTGGTACCCGATCTGCTGCCGCAAAACATTCAGGATTGGTACAAGCAAGACCTCAACCCGACCACCTCGGCATACCTGAGCGTTGTTGTGTGTCTTGGCCTGTTTACGGCCGCACGAGTCTGCGAGCAAGTGCGTACCGGTATCGAAGCATTGCCACGCGGCCAAGAATCAGCGGCCCGTGCCATGGGCTTTAGCCTGTCGCAAATCTATTGGAACGTACTGCTGCCCCAGGCTTACCGCATCATCATTCCGCCACTCACCTCTGAGTTCCTCAACGTCTTCAAGAACTCCTCCGTGGCGTCGCTGATCGGTTTGATGGAGCTGTTGGCGCAAACCAAACAAACGGCGGAGTTCTCTGCCAACCTGTTTGAAGCGTTCACCTTGGCCACGCTGATTTACTTCACTCTGAACATGAGCCTGATGTTGCTGATGCGTCTGATCGAGAAGAAGGTCGCCGTACCCGGCCTGATGTCTCTGGGGGGCAAATAATGAACTTCTTCGATTTCAGCGGTATTGTTCCTGCCCTGCCGGGCCTATGGAACGGCATGATCATGACCTTGAAGCTGATGGCCCTCGGGGTCGTCGGTGGCGTGGCACTCGGCACTGTTCTGGCCTTGATGCGCTTGTCGTCCAGCAAGTTGTTGGCCAATTTGGCCGGCGCTTACGTGAACTACTTCCGCTCGATCCCGCTGCTGCTGGTGATCACTTGGTTCTACCTGGCCGTACCGTTTGTGTTGCGCTGGATCACCGGCAGAGACATGCCCATCGGTGCTTTTGAATCTTGCATGGTGGCCTTCGTGATGTTCGAAGCAGCCTACTTCTGCGAGATCGTGCGCGCCGGTGTGCAGTCGATTGCTAAAGGCCAGATGAGCGCTGCCAAAGCATTGGGGATGAGTTACGGCCAAGCCATGCGCTTGATCATCCTGCCCCAAGCGTTTCGCAAAATGACGCCGTTGCTGCTGCAACAAAGCATTATTTTGTTCCAGGACACCTCACTGGTTTACACCGTTGGCCTGGTTGACTTCCTCAATGCTTCGCGCTCCAGTGGCGATATCATCGGCCGCTCCAATGAATTCCTGATTTTCGCCGGTCTGGTGTATTTCATCATCAGCTTTTCCGCCTCGCTGCTGGTCAAGCGTCTGCAAAAAAGGTTTGCCGTATGATCTCGATCAAGAACATCAACAAGTGGTACGGGGACTTCCAGGTACTGACCGATTGCAGTACTGAAGTCAAAAAAGGCGAAGTGGTTGTAGTCTGCGGCCCATCGGGCTCGGGTAAATCGACCCTAATCAAGTGCGTTAACGCCCTTGAGCCGTTCCAGAAAGGCGACATTGTGGTTGACGGTACGTCGATTGCCGACCCGAAAACCAACCTGCCAAAACTGCGTTCGCGAGTTGGCATGGTGTTCCAGCATTTCGAACTGTTTCCGCACATGACCATCACCGAAAACCTTACGATCGCGCAGGTTAAGGTACTGGGTCGCAGCAAGGAAGAAGCCACGAAAAAGGGCCTAGAACTGCTGGAGCGCGTCGGTTTGTCGGCCCACGCCCATAAACACCCTGGTCAGTTGTCTGGCGGTCAGCAACAACGTGTAGCAATCGCCCGAGCATTGGCTATGGACCCGATTGTGATGTTGTTTGACGAACCCACTTCGGCACTCGACCCGGAAATGGTTAACGAAGTACTCGACGTGATGGTGCAACTGGCCCAAGAAGGCATGACCATGATGTGCGTCACCCACGAAATGGGGTTTGCACGCAAGGTTGCCAACCGGGTGATCTTCATGGACCAAGGCAAGATCGTCGAAGATTGTGAGAAAGAAGAGTTCTTCGGTGACGTTTCTGCCCGTTCCGAGCGTGCCCAGCACTTCCTCGCAAAAATCCTGCAGCACTAAGCAACACCACTCCTTGCAGGAGTGAGCGTGTCTCGCGATCTTTTGATCTTCTAAAAGATCGCGAGATAAGCTCGCACCTACAGGTGATATCAGTTAATCGGCTGCCATCGCGCAGTGGTTGACCCAAGGCATCTGTGATGAAATGCGACCCCAACCTTTATCGCGGTGCCCCGCCCTCTCTTGCCGTGAAACCACGTCTGCTTCGACATCTACTGTTGCCGCCGCTGATTATCTTGCTGATGATCGGTCTGGGTTATGCGGGTTATCGCATCAGTGAGCACTTTAGTGTTGTTACCCTCAGCGAAAGCGGTGAGCGCCAGCTTGAGCTGCACGCACGCACGGTCGAAAGCGAACTCAGCAAATACACCTACCTGCCCAGCTTGCTAGAGCTGGAGTCCAGTGTTTCCCAGTTATTGGCTGATCCGACTGTGCAAAATCGGGTCACCGTCAATCAATACCTCGAAGGTCTTAACCGCCGCAGCCGCAGCCGGGCGATCTACGTCCTCGACACAACAGGCCGAGTCGTGGCCACCAGCAACTGGCGCGATAGCGACAGCTATCTGGGCGAAGACTTGTCCTTTAGGGCTTACTTTAAGGACGCGGTGCGCGGGCAGCCCGGACGCTTTTATGGGATCGGCAGCACCACCGGCGAGCCAGGCTACTACTTAGCCCACGGTCTTGAAGAGCAAGGCAAAATTATTGGCGTGGCAGTGATCAAAGTACGCCTTGAAGCCCTTGAAGAACGTTGGCAGCGCGCCCGCCTCGAAGCGTATGTGAGTGATGAAAACGGCATCATCATTCTGTCCAGTGATCCGAGTCGGCGGCTCAAGTCAGTACGCCCGCTGACCGCTGACGTTAAAGAACAATTGGCGCGCAGCCTGCAGTATTACTGGTGGCCACTCGTAGAACTGCAACCCCTTGAGCGCGAGCGGCTGGGTGAAGGGGTCGAGAAAGTGACCTTTACCGCCAGCAACGAGATCATGACCGACGACAAAGAGGTCAGTTATCTGGCCCAGACCCGTAAGCTTAACGACACGCCATGGGACATCACTCTACTCACGCCCCTGCAAGATTTACGTCGTGCAGCGGCCAACCAAGGCATGTTGGTAGCTGGCGCGTTTGCTCTGTTGGCTTTTCTGCTGATCGCTTGGAACGAACGGCGCAAAGTCATCGCCACCCGATTGGCGGCCCGCGAAGCGCTCCAAGAAGCCAACAGCCAGCTGGAACGCAAAATTACCGAGCGTACGGCTCACTTGCGCGCCAGCAACGAACGTTTAAAGGGGCAAATTCGCGAACGCCGTCAAGCTGAAGAAACCCTACGCCGCGCCCAAGACGAACTGGTGCAGGCCGGAAAACTGGCTGCTATCGGTCAAATGTCCACCAGCATTGCCCATGAGCTGAACCAGCCTCTGGCAGCACTGCGCACACTGTCTGGCAATACCGTGCGCTTTCTGGAGCGCGGAGACCTGACAGTCGCTACCAACAACCTCAGCACCATTAATAATTTGGTCGACCGCATGGGCCGAATTACCGCCAATCTGCGCTCGTTTGCACGGCGTGGTGAAGATCTTGGCCAAGCCAATTTGAACAAAGCCGTCGACACCGTGTTGCAGTTACTTGCCAGTCGTCTCGAAGCCTCGGGTGTTGAACTGCACCGAGATTTCATTGATGTCGCGCTCAAGATAGATCAAACCCGACTCGAGCAAATCCTGCTCAATTTGATCGGTAACGCTCTGGATGCCCTGCAAGACCAGCCTACTGCCCCACAACTGTGGCTTGAGGGTGCACACAGTGAGGATAAATACCGGATCTGTGTGCGCGATAACGGCCCCGGCATAGCCCCTGAAAACCGCAAGCATCTGTTTGAACCTTTTTTCACCACCAAGCCCGGCGAACAGGGTCTTGGCCTTGGTTTGACCCTGTCTGCCAGCCTTGCGGCGGCAGCGGGCGGCAACCTCGGCGTCGAGTTCCCGCAAACCGGTGGTGTTGCATTTGTCCTCCTTTTACCGCTGGTGTTACCCGCTAAGGCCGAGCCGATATGAACCACGAGCTGACCGTCCTGATCGTTGAAGACGACCCTCATGTTCTGCTGGGGTGCCAACAGGCACTCGCACTGGAAGACATCCACAGCGAAGGCGTCAGCAGTGCCGAGCAAGCGCTGGCACTAGTCGGAGACAACTTTCCCGGCATCGTCATCAGTGACATTCGCTTACCGGGGATAGACGGCCTAGAACTACTTAAAAGGCTCAAGGCCCGTGATCGCAGCCTGCCGGTTGTGTTGATTACAGGGCACGGCGATATTTCTATTGCCGTCGGCGCAATGCGCGACGGAGCCTATGATTTCATGGAGAAACCGTTCTCACCGGAACGACTGGTCGATGTGGCACGCAGAGCGCTGGAACAACGCAGCCTGGCCCGTGAAGTGTGGTCGCTGCGCCGGCAACTGGCCGAGCGCGATTCACTGGAAGGCCACATCATCGGGCGCTCGCCCGCTATGCAGCAATTGCGCGAACTGATCGCCAACGTCGCCGATACCTCTGCCAACGTGCTAATCGAAGGCGAAACTGGCACCGGTAAAGAGTTGGTTGCCCGTTGCCTGCACGATTTCAGTCGCCGTAAGTCTCAGCAGTTTGTGGCCCTTAACTGCGGAGGACTCCCGGAAAACCTATTTGAAAGCGAAATCTTCGGCCACGAAGCCAATGCGTTTACCGGTGCTGGAAAACGCCGGATCGGCAAAATCGAACACGCCAACGGCGGCACGCTGTTTCTCGACGAAGTCGAAAGCATGCCGCTCAACCTGCAAATCAAGCTTCTGCGGGTGTTGCAAGAGCGAACGCTGGAGCGTTTGGGCTCCAACCAGAGCATTGACGTCGATTGCCGGGTGATCGCCGCGACCAAATCGGACCTCGATCAACTGGGCAAAACCGGCCAATTTCGCAGCGACCTGTATTACCGCTTAAACGTGGTCACCCTCGAATTACCGCCACTGCGCGAGCGCCGCGAAGACATCCTGCAACTGTTTGAATATTTCTTGCAGCAATCGTCTCTGCGCTTCGACCGCACCCCACCTGAACTGGACAACCAAACCCTGTCCAGCCTCATGAGCCACGACTGGCCAGGCAACGTGCGCGAACTGCGTAACGTGGCCGAGCGTTTTGCTTTGGGCCTGCCCGCCTTTAAAAAATCGGGCAACAGCACCTCACAGGGGCTGGGCTTTTCAGAGGCGGTCGAAGCCTTCGAGCGGACCTTGCTCAGCGACGCCTTGCAACGCAGTGGCGGCAACTTGACCCAAGCCAGCCAAGAACTGGGTATGGCCAAAACCACACTTTTTGACAAAGTTAAAAAATACGGGCTCGCGCACTGATGGACTTGATTCTAAAAGCCGCCTTAGGCGCTGGCGTGGTCATCATCTTGGCGATGCTGGCAAAAACCAAAAACTACTACATTGCAGGGCTTGTCCCGCTGTTCCCGACCTTTGCCTTGATCGCGCATTACATCGTCGGCAAAGGTCGAACCCTAGACGACCTGAAGACCACGATTGTGTTCGGCATGTGGTCGATCATTCCGTATTTCGTGTACTTGGCAGCGTTGTACCTGCTGGTGGACAGGCTGCGACTTGAAGCGTCGCTGGCCTTGGCCGCGGTGGCCTGGTTGATAGCCGCCACTGTGCTGGTCAGCGTGTGGGTGCGCTTGCACTGATCGCAGGCTGCGATCTTTTGATCTTTCAAAACACAAACAGGCACAGCCCTTGCATTTACCCTTAAAAGCCCGCCCGGCCTAGCTCGGCGGCGGTTGAAAGGGGTAAATACCACGTTGAACATTCTCGATCTCGATCACAGCCTCACCGCGCAGGCGCCTGTTGCGCAGCGCTTGGCCGATGGCCGCGCAACGCGTCTCGACTTACTGGCCTTAGGCCCAAAATTGCGGCTTTGGTCAACCGAGCGCAATTACCAACGCTTCGTTAAACACCTGCAACAACGCCCAAAACCCTCTGCACACAGCCCGGAAATCTTCTTTGTCGGCTCTGGTGATTATCACCACCTGACGCCAGCGCTGCTGTCTGGGCTGAGCGAGCCAGTGACGCTGATCCACTTCGACAACCACCCTGACTGGGTCCGTTTTGCACCCCGTCGTCATTGCGGATCGTGGGTCAATCGTGCGCTGCAACTGCCTTTTGTCCAACGCGTCATCACCCTTGGCCCGTGCAGTGACGATCTGCAAAGCCCGCAGTTTAAAGGCGCTAACCTCAGGGCCTTGAGCCGAGGCACGTTGCAGCTTTTTCCTTGGCAGCATGCGCCCAGCAAAGTCTGGGGGCGGATTGGTGATGGCGCAGGCCACCAACAGCGTGAAAACCTTTTGCATTGGCGCAACCTGGCCGATCAAGACTGGCCCGCCTTTATTGACCAACTGATTCAGAGCCTGCCGACCACGGCGGTGTGGATCACTATCGACAAAGACGTGCTTGCCAGTGAAGACGCGGCGACCAACTGGGATCAAGGCGGCATGCGTCTGACTCATTTATTGCACGCCCTCCGCGCCCTGGCCTCCAACAAGCGCGTCGTGGGCATAGATGTGTGCGGTGAGTTTGCTAAAGCCCCGCACAGTCATGTGCTCAAACGCTGGGAGGCTAAGTCTGACCAACCGCCCTTAGACCGCTGGAGCGAAACCGACCTCTTACGCAACGCAACCACTAATGAGGCGCTGATGTCGCTTTTTGAGGAGTTATTTGCATGACGTTCATAGTGGTTGTGTTGGTGGCGTTTTCTATCGTGCTCGATGTGATCGGGCAACTGTGTTTCAAGATCGGCCTCGACCGCTTGCCTGAGCTTGAGGGCGGTTTTCGGCTGAATGCTTTTTGGCTGCAAGTGTTTAACGCGCCCATGCTCTGGGCCGGGGTCGGCGCTTACGTCATCGAGTTTTTTGTCTGGCTGCAAGCCTTGTCACGCGCACCGCTGAGCCTGTTATTTCCTGCCGCAGCGCTGGCGTATTGCGGCGTGGTATTCGCCGGTAAGGTGTTACTCGGCGAGTACGTCAGCCGTCGGCGCTGGATGGGAACATTGGTCATCACCCTTGGCGTGATGCTGGTCTGCTTCGCCGCCGCTTAAGGAGCCTAGTCATGGAAAAAACTCAACCGATAAACACACACTCTAACGGCTGGTTACACGGCCGATTAGGCACCGTGGTGCTGTGGGCGCTGCTGATCACCCTTGAAAGCAGCGGGCAGATCGCCACCAAACTAGGCGGCGACCAACTGGGGGAGATGGCTTTTAGCTTGCATTGGCTGCAAGCCGTAATGAGCGACACCGGCGTTTGGGTGGCGATTGCGTGCTACATCGGCGCTTTTTTTGTGTGGATGCTGATTCTTCGGCGCAGCAGCTTATCGCTAGCATTTCCACTGAGTTCGTTGGTATTTGTCGGTGTTTTGCTGGGGTCGTGGCTGGGCCTGGGAGAACATATCAGCCTGCTGCACTGGGCAGGGGTGGCCGTGATTATTGTCGGGATTGCATTGCTGGCTGAGGGTGAGCCGGAGCATTGACCACGGCATGACGGTGTAGGAGTAGCGGGTCGACGCCCGACTGCTAGCGATCTTTTGATCTTTTGATCTTTTAAAAGATCGCAGCCTGCGGCGGCTCCTACAGAAGTTAGAACTTATAACTCACCGCCGTCTGCACGGTGCCTTGATTCACATCGCCCAGTTCTTGAACGATGCTGCTGTGCGCGGCAGAACCTACCAAATGTATCCAACTGGCACTGGCCACCAGCGACCAATGCTGCGCCAGCGGAATTTCAACGTTTTGGGTCAAGGTCACGTTCTGAAAACCGCCGCTCGCGTTGTAGGGTGAGAGGCCCGAAGCCTGAGCCTCACCAGCGTTCACACCAAAGAATGTCGAGGTTTGGCGGCCATCGGCAAAGTGAGCTGACAATTGGCTGCTGCCAATTACCCCGCCCCCCAGCGGATACCCTAACTCCCCGCCCACCTGCCCCAATACGCCGCCCTGCCCACCGGCACCGCCCACCGCTTGACCAACTTGCGCGTATACCCGCCAGAAGTCCGCCGGGCTGTACTGCACAAAGCCGCCGAGTTGCGCCATGTCGGGCACATCGCGTAAACCTCGCAGCGAACCATTGGCCGTGCGGCCCGGCAAATAGTTGATAAACGGCCCGGCACTCCAGCCTTGGGTGTTGAGCGCACTCCACGTTAAGCCATCGTCAGTGTCCAAACTGAACTCGCCCCAATCCACATCGAAATAAGGCAGCGGCACGGTCTGGTAACGGCTGCCACTTGGGTCGTAGGGCTGATACCCCACCCCTGCTCCCACTTCGCCACTCGGGCCATCGCCCGCATGCGCGCCCGCGCTCAGCAAGGTGAGCAGTAAAAAAGCTGACAAGGAGGTTTTCATCTTGGTGACTCCAAACACGTTCATGCGCGCATCAATTGCTTTTTTGGTCGAGCGACGCAAGCACTCATGTTGTTTGTAGCAAGCTACAAAAATTGTAGCTCCATGCGACCAGTTTCCACGTTTGCGTCTGCAAAGCCCACGCCCGCAGGGCTTTGGCGAGTTGGCATAGTCAGTGCAATCCCCTGTTTATGCGCAAGTGCGCTTCTCCTCAACAGGACAAAGCAGATGATGCAATGGCATATCGTGTGTGACTTCGACGGGACCATCACCCGTACCGACGTCATCGACAACATTCTTCAACGCTTCGCCGACCCGCATTGGGAAACGATCGAAGCGCAGTGGCTGCAAGGTGAAATAGGCTCGCGTGAATGCTTGAGCCGCCAGCTGTCGCTGGTAAAAGCCTCACCCGCCCAATTGTTGGCTTATTTCGACACGGTGCAGATTGACCCCGACTTCCCGGACTTTGTTGATCACGTCATCGGCCTCGGCGCCACCCTTGAAGTGGTCAGCGACGGCATCGAACAGGGCATCGCGCGCATTCTGGCGCGTCACTATGTGAGCCTGTTGCCGATCCTCGCCAACCGCCTGCGCCAAGTCGATCAGAACAGCTGGCGCATCGACTTCCCGTACGCCAGCGACGCCTGCCGTGCCGCTTCGGGCAATTGCAAATGCAAGTCCACCCCTAGCGGCAAACGTGTGCTGGTGATTGGCGATGGCCGCTCCGACATGTGCGTTGCCTCAAGCGCCGACTTTGTATTTGCCAAAGACAGCCTGGCCACTCATTGCGAACGCAACGGCATCCCGTATGCGCGCTTCGACTCTTTCGCTGAACTCCCAGCCTTGCTTGGCAAATTGCCGAGCAACGCCGTTAACGCCCCTCTTTACTCTCGTGACCAGCAGGAACTCTTCAATCATGTCTGATATCCGAATCGCTAGCGCTGAAGACCAGATTCTTCTAGATAAAGAAGCCAAATACTGCTCGTACGGTGACACCGTTCACTACATCGAACCTCCACGCATTTTTAGCCGTTGCGAAGGCTCTTACGTATGGGACACCGAAGGCCAGGCTTACCTTGATTTGCAAATGTGGTATTCGGCGGTGAATTTCGGTTACGCCAACCCACGCCTGAACAACGCGTTGATTCAACAGATCGACACCCTGCCGCAGATCGCCAGCCAATACCTGCACAAAGGCAAGATCGAGCTGTCGGAGCGTATTGCGGTCGACGCCAAGAATAAGTTTGGCCTCGACGGCCGTGTTCACTTCAACGTCGGCGGCTCGCAGTCCATAGAAGACTCATTAAAAGTGGTACGTAACGCCAGTAACGGTAAGAGCCTGATGTTCGCGTTTGAAGGCGGCTATCACGGTCGGACCTTGGGCGCATCCTCAATCACCTCAAGCTACCGCTACCGTCGTCGTTATGGCCACTTTGGTGAACGCGCCAACTTTATCCCGTTTCCCTACCACTTCCGCGGCCCTAAAGGCATGAGCAAGGAAGAGTACGGCAGCCACTGTGTGCAGCAATTCGCGCGTTTATTTGAAACCGAATACAACGGTGTGTGGGACCCCAAAGTGGGCCAAAGCGAATACGCCGCGTTTTACGTCGAGCCGATCCAAGGCACGGGTGGTTACGTTATTCCACCGATGAACTTTTACCGCGAACTTAAGCAAGTGCTGGATCAGCACGGCATTTTGATGGTGGTCGACGAAATCCAAATGGGCTTTTGGCGTACCGGTAAGCTGTGGTCGATTGAACACTTCGACGTTAAACCTGACGTAATCGTATTCGGTAAGGCATTAACCAACGGCCTCAACCCGCTAGGCGGCATCTGGGCCCGTGAAGAACTGATTAACCCTAAAGTGTTCCCGCCGGGCTCGACACACTCCACGTTCGCCTCCAACCCGCTGGGCACCGCGGTCGGCTTGGAAATGTTCAAGATGACCAGCGAAATCGACTACGGCGCCATGGTCATGGAAAAGGGCAGATACTTCCTCGCCGGTCTGCAAGAGCTGCAAAAGCGTTACCCGATCATTGGCGACGTCGACGGTCTGGGCCTCGCCCTGCGCTGCGAAATCTGCGCCGCTGACGGCTTTACGCCAGACAAAGCCACCCTGGACTTCATGGTTGAAGAAGGCATGAAGGGTGACATTGAAATCGACGGCAAGCGTTTGGGACTGATTCTGGACGTGGGCGGCTACTACAAAAACGTCATCACCTTGGCGCCGTCGCTGGAAATAAGCTATGCGCAAATCGACTTGGGCTTGGCCCTGCTCGACCGACTGCTGCACCGGGCGATGAAACGGTGATCGCGTCAGAGATCGACTTGGGCGAAGGCGACGCCGGTTTCGTTCTCGGCACAGGCGAGGTCGGGGTCTTATTGATCCACGGCCTCACCGGCACCCCGACGGAACTTCGTCGGGTCGCTCAGGGCTTGGCCAAAGACGGAACCTGCACAGTCTACGTGCCGACCTTGGCCGGGCACTGCGGTGACAACAGCGACCTGCAAGCCACGGGCTGGCAAGACTGGTACGAAGGGGTGCGCAAAACCTTTGTCGAGATTCGCCGGCGTCACCAACAGGTGTTTGTCGGCGGTTTGTCGATGGGGGCGGTGATGTCGATGTACGTCGCTAGCGAACACCCAAGCCAAGTCGCCGGTTTGCTGATGTACTCCACCACCTTGCGCTACGACGGTTGGAGCATCAACAAACTGGCGTTCCTGACTCCGTTACTGATGGCGATACCCGGCGGTGTGCACTTGTGCAGCTTTGAAGAAAAACCGCCCTACGGCATCAAAAACGAACGCTTGAGGGCGATTGTCGAACGGCAGATGAAAGCGGGCGAAAGCAGCAATGCCGGGTTGTTAACCATGGAGGGCGTGACTGTTCGCGAACTGCATCGGATGAACGCGGTGGTGAAAAAACGCATGCCGTCGATCAACACACCCGCGCTGGTGGTGCACTCCCTTGAAGACGACATCACTAGTCGCTGGAACGCCGACTATGTTGAGCGCCACCTCGGTGGCCCGGTGACCAAAGTGTTCCTCGACAACTGCTACCACATGATCACCGTCGACCTGCAATACCGCCGGGTGATCGACTTAAGCGTCGCCTTTATCAAAAAGAACAGCCCAGCGTCACAGCCACCGATTGAGTATTTGCAACAAGCCTGACCCCAAGGATGCCTCATGATTACCGCCCAAGCCTTTTCATCCATTCAGGCCATCGAGCGCGACGTCCGGAATGATTGTTTTCCAGATGCTCTTGAGGATTGTGATTACATCATGGCGGTGGAAAACTCTGGTATTGAGGGCTTCGAATGGCGTTACCTGACGCTGTTTGAAGGCTCAACCCTGATTGCGGCGGCGACTGCATTTACCACCCGCTATCGGCTCGACACCACGGTTCAAGGCCTCAGTAAGCGCTTTACCGAGCAACTTAACCGCGCGCTGCCTGGGCTGATGCAGTTGCCGCTTTACGCCATCGGCTCGCCGGTCACAGAACAGTGCAACGCGGGCACTGCCAGCCATATTCCAGCCTCAGAGCGCCCAGCGCTGCTCGCTCAATTGCTGGCTTTGGCGCACCGTGACGCGGCCCAACTGGGCATCGGTTTGATCGCCGTCAAAGATGTGCCCAGCCACGACAACGACTGGTCGCAAAGCTGCCAAGCCGCAGGGTTTGAGTCGATGCCCAGCTTGCCCAGCGCCCTGCTGCCAGTGCCCTACAGCTCGGTAGAGCGTTACCTTGAGGCTCTGGGTAAATCTACTCGCAAAGACATGCGCCGCAAGCTGCGTGCGCCAGAGCCGCGTGTGGAATGGCGCAACCAGATTGACGACGTGTTGCCCGAGGTTATGCGCCTGTACGAAGCCACGCTGGGGCGCAGTGATTTGCAGTTTGAACGCTTACCCCCCGCTTATTTCACCGGTATTCTCCAGCAACTGGATAACCGGGCACGGTGCGTGTTGTATTGGATTGAAAATGAGTTGGTTGCTTTCAATCTGGTCCTGATTGACGAGCACCGTCTGATCGACAAGTTTTTTGGCCACGACCTTACACTCAGCCGAGAGTACAACTTGTATTTCAGAAGCTGGGTCGTGAATATCGACTACTGTATTCGCAACAACATAGCGCTATACGAATGCGGCCAGGCCGGCTACGCCAGCAAGATACGTCTGGGCTGTACCTTTCAAAACAACTTACTGTTCTTTCGTCATCGCAATCGGTTGATCAACGGCGTGCTCAAAATGGTCAAACTGTTTATTCGCCCTGATCGCCATGACCCTGCTCTGGCTGCCGCAATAAGCGAGTCATAATGCCCATCACGCCTGAATCATCGCGCAAACCCCAGCCCTTCAAGGTGTCGCGCTGGACGGTACAGCGCAAATTACTCTTGGCTTTTTGGCTAGTCAGCGTCGTCCCCACCATGATCGCCGCTGAACTGGCCGCCACCACCTTGTCGCAGATTTTCGACAGTAACGTTCGGGTCTGGCTGCAAGAGTCGACCAAAATCGTCAAAGACGAGATCAGCGAAATCCTTCAGGACAACGCCCGTGTCGCCAAACTGTTCTTGCAGTACACCCATCCGCCGTCCAGCCATACAACCCCCAACCCCGACTCGCTCACCGCAGATATAGCCGACGCCATAGGCATTGATGTGGTGGCGTTAATTCGCGATAGCGACCATAAAGTGGTGTTCAGCACGGCCAGCGACAACATCGTCGACCAGATCAGCCTGGCCCCCAACGCCGTCTTGCAAACCATCAACGTCGGCGGCGTACCGACCGGCACCGTGGTGTCGACCTTCACTACCTCGCAGGGCGGCGTGGACTACGAGCTATTGGTCGCGACGTACATGGACAGCAGCTTCCTGACCAGCGTGGCCGATGTGCATTCACTCGACCTGCGGCTGTACCTGTCCAACGCTGACGGTTTTGCCGAGATTTTCTCCAGTCAGCATTTTGATGACCGTACGCCCATACTCTCCCACAGCATCGAAAAGACCCTGCGTGAAACCAAGCTGCCCAGCGAGCAATTCACCAGCCGATACAGCGGCTTGTACTGGCCCATTTTTAATGACAACGGGGAGTTGCAAGGTGTGATCTACAGCGGTTTGCTGCGTCACACCAGCCTCGTCGGGCGGGTCAACCAAACCAACTTGTTCGTGCTGATCTTTTTGCTCGGTTCGCTGTTCTCACTGACCGTTGGCTGGTGGGTGTCAAAACGACTGACGCGCCCGGTACGCGCTTTGGCCGAAGGCGTACGCGCGGTCACGGCGGGCGATTACCGACAGCGAGTCGGCGTATCGGGGCACGATGAATTGGCTGAATTAAGCAGCACCTTCAACCATATGACGGCGCGACTGGGCGAGTTACAGCACCTCGAAGCTCAACTGCGTCGACGTGACCGCCTGCATGCCTTAGGTGAAGTGGCAATGGGCTTGGCCCATGAGATCCGCAACCCGCTGGGTATTATCAAAACTGCGACCCAATTACTGCATCGCAGGGCCGACCTTGGCGAAACCGACAAGCGCCATCTGCACTACGTGGTCAGTGAAGTGACGCGGATTAACGAGCTGATTACCGAGTTCCTCGACTTTGCCAAACCCAGCGCACCGGTGCGTTCACAACAGCCCGCACGGCCATTGGTCGACGATATTTTAGGTTTCTGCGAACCCGAGCTGAAAAGCCACAATGTCGAGGCCCATATTGACGATCAAGCCCCTGATGCGACCCTTTATGCAGACACTGGGCAGTTGAAACAGGCGTGCCTGAACCTGATTATCAACGCCATCGACGCGATGCCCGAAGGTGGGCACCTGACTGTGCGTATTGCTCAGGATGACAGCGGCGATACCGTATTGAGCATTAGCGACACTGGCCAAGGTATTGAACCTGACATGATCGAGCGAATTTTCACCCCATTTGTCACCACAAAAGCCTCGGGCACAGGGTTAGGTTTGCCCAAAGTATTCTCGATCATGGAAAACCATGACGGTCGTGTTGAATGCATCAGCGAAAAAGGTGCTGGCACCACCTTCAACTTGTACATCCCGGCTCATGGAGGGAATGAGTGATGAGCCATAACCTATTGGTCGTCGACGATGAACCCAAACTGTGTGACCTGCTCAGCTCGGCGCTGTCCCAGAACGACGTTCAAGTGTTTACCGCAAGCAACGGTCTGCAAGCCTTGGCCATGCTTGAGCAGGAAGACATCGACCTGGTGATCAGCGACTGGCGTATGCCGGGGATGGACGGCCCGCAGTTACTGGCCGAGGTCAAACTGCGCTACCCGCAATTACCGGTGATCGTGATGACGGCCTACAGCACGGTGAAAAACGCCGTACAGTCGATGCGCAACGGCGCCTACGACTACATAGCCAAACCCTTCGACATCGACGAACTCGATATCACCGTCAGCAAAGCCCTGCAATTTCGCGACATCCTGCGCGACAACGCGCGCATGCGCGCCGAGCTTGATGAGCATCAGCAGATAGACAGTTTGGTCGGCGATAGCCCGAGTTTTCGTCGCGTGCTGCACGCCATCGACTCCGTACGCGACAGCAATGCCACCATTTTGCTGACCGGCGAAAGCGGCACCGGCAAAGAGATGGTGGCGCGGGCCATTCATCGACACGGTAGCCGTGCTGACAAACCCTTTGTCGCGGTTAACTGTGCGGCCATTCCTGAAGGGCTACTAGAAAGCGAGATGTTTGGCCATCGCAAAGGCGCGTTTACCGGCGCACTGGCTGACCGGGTCGGGCGTTTTATGCAGGCCGATAAAGGCACGTTATTTCTCGATGAAGTGGGCGATATGCCGTTGGCCTTGCAGGCCAAAATTTTGCGAGCCCTGCAAGAGCGCGTGATTGAACCTGTTGGCGACTCCCGTGAGCGCAAAGTGGACGTGCGGGTGATTGCTGCGACCAACAAAAACTTGCTGGCGGCTGTGGCCAACAAAGAGTTTCGTGAGGACCTGTACTACCGCTTAAATGTCTTCCCAATCCCACTGCCTGCCTTGCGCGAGCGCGTGGAAGACATTGCGCCACTGGCGCGGCACTTTGCCCACAGCTTGGGAGCCACGGCGGGCAAAAGGATCACCGGATTTAGCCCGAGCGCGTTACAAGCAATGATGACGTACACCTGGCCAGGGAATATTCGTGAACTGCAAAACTGCGTCGAGCGCGCCACCATCGTCGCCAACAGCGGCACGATTGAAGACAGCGATTTACCGCCTTACCTGTTCAGCGCTCAGCCCTTACAGAACAGCGACCTGATAACCCCGTCAGTAAGCGTACCGCCTGACCTAGAAGCCGCCTTGGCCGAGGTAGAAAAGGCTTACATCTTGGCAGCCTTACAACAAGCGCAAGGGGTGCAGGCGGCGGCAGCGCAATTGATCGGTATTTCAGAAAGGAGCTTTTGGTATCGCCTGAAAAAGCTCGATATTCATGTCGATAAAATTGTCAGGTGACGCTGAGCGGTAGGCGTTGAGGATCGGTGTTCGATTGCGCGAAACCCATTGAACACCGAAAAGCCCTGCGTAGGAGCAAGCTTGCTCGCGATCTTTCAAAGATCAAAAGATCGCAGCCTTCGGCAGCTCCTACGGGGGTTTCAGCGTTTTTGCAGGCGGTGACGGCCTGCGGGTTGCGCGGGCGGGTTAAGCGGCTTTGATACGCAACTGACGCGCTGCTGCCACCATGTTGATTAACGCGGCTTCTGTTTCAGCCCAAGCGCGGGTTTTGAGGCCGCAATCGGGGTTCACCCACAAACGCTCAGCCGGGATCCGTTTGGCTGCTTTATTCAGCAATTTCACCATCTGTGCGGTGTCCGGTACCCGTGGTGAGTGAATGTCGTACACGCCCGGACCAATGTCATTGGGGTAATCGAACGCTTTAAACGCCTCCAGCAGTTCCATGTCCGAACGCGAGGTTTCGATGGTGATAACGTCAGCGTCCATCTCGGCAATCGACTTGATCACATCATTGAACTCGCTGTAGCACATGTGGGTGTGGATCTGAGTTTCATCCCTCACGCCAGAAGCGCACAGACGGAACGCTTCTACCGCCCAGTCCAGGTATTCCTGCCAGTGCGCACGGCGCAGCGGCAAGCCCTCACGAAACGCCGCTTCGTCAATTTGTACGATCTTGATGCCCGCGCTTTCCAAGTCGACGACTTCATCACGGATGGCCAGCGCCAGTTGCTGCGCCTGCACTTTGCGCGAGACGTCTTCGCGGGGGAATGACCACATCAGCATGGTCACCGGACCGGTCAACATGCCCTTCATGATTTTCTCGGTCAGGCCCTGCGCGTATTTAATCCACTCAACCGTCATGGCGGCTGGGCGGCTCAAGTCACCGAAGATAATCGCCGGTTTGACGCAGCGCGAACCGTAGCTCTGTACCCAGCCGTATTGGGTGAAGACGTAGCCGTCCAACTGCTCGGCAAAGTACTCAACCATGTCATTACGCTCAGCTTCACCGTGTACCAGCACGTCCAGCCCCAGACGTTCCTGTACCTCTACCGCGTTACGGATCTCGCTGTGCATCGCGTCGGTGTAGTCGCTGGCCGACAATTTGCCCTGTTTGTACGACTGACGCGCCAGACGGATCGACGCGGTCTGCGGGAAAGAGCCAATGGTGGTGGTCGGGAACGCGGGCAAGTTCAAACGCTCACGTTGGCGTTCAATACGGGTTGCGAACGGTGATTGACGCTGGCTGTCAGCCTCGCTAATCGCTTCAATACGGGCCTGAACCGCAGCCTTGTGGATACGTGGCGAGTTGGCGCGACTGGCTTGAATCTCGCGGCTTTCGGCGAATGCTTGCTGCACCTTGGCGGCGTCTGGGATGTTCAGCGCATCGCGTAATACGGTAATTTCGCCACACTTTTGCTTGGCAAACGCCAACCAGCTTTTCAGCTCGGTATCCAATTTGGTTTCACGGTCCAGATCAACCGGGGTATGCAGCAACGAGCAAGACCCCGCTACCCACAGGTTGTCTGCAAAGCGCTCTTGAGCCGCTTGCAGTTGCGCCAGCGCATTTTCGAGATCGCAGCGCCACACATTACGGCCGTTTACCAAACCCAGAGAGAGCACTTTGTAGGTCGGCAGGCGGTCTAGAATTGCTTGCAGTTGGTCGGGAGCGCGCACTAAGTCCACGTGCAAACCATCAACCGGCAGGCTGACCGCCAGCCCCAGATTGTCTTCCAAGCCACTGAAGTAAGTAGCGATCAGCTTCTTTAGCGGCGAGTACTGAAGAATGTGATAAGCGCGTTCGAATGCATTTTTCCACGCTGGCGGCAGGTCCAGCGACAGGATCGGTTCGTCGATTTGCACCCACTCCACACCCTGCTCAGCCAGTCGTGAAAGGATTTGGGCATAAACCGGCAGCAGGTTTTCCAGCAGGTCGAGCTTGTCGAATGCCTGGCCTTTGGCTTTGCCCAGCCACAAGTAGGTCAGCGGGCCGATAATCACAGGCTTGACCTTGTGGCCCAGCGCCAGCGCCTCAGCGGTCTCTTCGAACAGTTGGTGCCAGCTCAGTTCAAAACGCTGATCAAGGCTGAATTCCGGGACCAGATAATGGTAATTGGTGTCGAACCACTTGGTCAGTTCTTGAGCATGCTGAGCCTGGCTGTGCTCACCCCCGCAGCAATGGGTCGTAGCGCCGCGGGCCATGCCGAACAGGGTGTTCAGGGTTGGTCGGCCTTGGCCATCAAGAGTGCTGGCAAAACGCTCAGGCACAACACCCAAGGTCAGGGAGTGAGTCAACACTTGGTCGTACCACGCGAAGTCGCCGACGGGGAGCAAATCGAGGCCCGCCTCTTTTTGCAGTTGCCAATGTTTGGCCCGCAACTCACGACCTGTCGCGTGCAACGCGGTCTGGTCGCTATCGCCTTTCCAATACGCTTCAAGTGCTTTTTTTAGCTCGCGGTCCGCACCGATGCGTGGGAAACCAAGATTGTGGGCCAGGGCCATAACGACATTCCTTCGTGTAAGTAATGGCAACATTATCGACAGCCACGACAACATGAGACAAACTCAACGTTTTCGTGTTGATCACAAATTTTATTCATGGAGCCATCGTGCTGGAAATTCGTCACCTCAAAACCCTGCATGCCTTGCGCGAGTCCGACAGCTTGGTCGAAGCGGCCGAGCGTTTGCACCTGACTCAATCGGCGTTGTCACACCAGTTCAAAGAGTTGGAAGAGCGCATGGGCATGCCGCTCTTCGTGCGTAAAACCAAGCCGGTGCGTTTCACCAGCGGGGGGTTGCGCCTGCTACAACTGGCTGACGCGACGCTGCCTTTACTGCGCGCTGCCGAGCGCGACATCGCGCGCTTGGTGGGCGGCACCGCAGGGCGCTTACACATGGCGATTGAATGCCACAGTTGTTTCCAGTGGCTGATGCCCACCATTGACCAGTTTCGCGATGCGTGGCCCGAAGTTGAGCTCGACTTAGCGTCGGGCTTCGCGTTCGCGCCCTTACCTGCGTTGGCGCGGGGTGATCTGGACTTAGTCGTAACCTCCGACCCGCAAGAAATTGCCGGTCTGACCTACGTACCGCTGTTTACCTACGAAGCCATGTTGGCCGTGGCCAAACAACATCCGTTAGCCTCTAAGCCGTTTATCGTGCCGGAAGACTTGAGCACGGAAGTGTTGATTACCTACCCGGTAGAACGCGACCGACTCGACATCTTCACCCGCTTTCTAGAGCCTGCCGACGTCGAACCCGCGCAAGTGCGCACCTCGGAGTTGACGGTGATGATGATGCAACTGGTGGCCAGTGGCCGAGGTGTGTGCGGAATGCCGCATTGGGCGCTGCATGAGTACAGCTCACGCGGATACGTGCAGGCCAAGCGTCTGGGAGAGAAAGGCTTGTTCGCCACCCTGTATGCCGCAGTGCGTACCGACATGTTGGACGCGCCTTACATGCGCGACTTCTTGCTGACCGCAAAAGATACGTCGTTCTCGACGCTGGACGGGGTTAGCGCGGTTAGATAACGCGCACGTTTGTGTGGCCGCTGTTAAGTGACCAAACGCCGCATATGCACCCGGTCGAAATACGCTTCGCCCACCCGAATCGCGCTGTCTTCAAGACCCGACTGTTCAAACCCGCAGCGCTTGTATAACGCCAGCGCTGCGCGGCTATTCGCACTGACGGTCAACTCAATCACCTTGATAACAGGCTCTTGCTCAGCCAAAGACACGACTGCCTGAACCAATTGCTCACCCAACCTTCGCCCGCGAAAGGCTTGAGACACGTACAGGCCAAACAAGGTGGCTTTGTGCTGGGCATCCTCCCACGGTTCAAACGCCAGCCCAATAAGCCCCGCCAACTGCGAATCGACAAAGGCACCGAACACGGTGCATAACTCGTCATCAAGCTGCCCTTCCCACCAGCTCAGCGGTAATTTCTCACGGTTAACGATGCTGGAAACAAAGGCTTCCGGGTGCAGCGAATACGCCTCCAGCATCAACTGGCGATAAGCCTTAGCGTGGAAAGGTTCAAGCAGTTCTATAGCCATTACAGGGTCCAAATCATACGACGAGGTCAAACGGTAACCAGCGATTGGCGATAAAACGGCAGGATCAGATCACGTGTCAAGGGCGCTAAAACTAGATCGCCGTCACCTGCGGGATCAATCCAGCGCACTTCTTCAATCTCGGCAGCCGGGTTGACCGGCTCGTCGACAGTCACCTGATACAACTCGGCTTCTACAACCCATCCCGGCTCGTTGACCGCAGGCGCCGAGAAGTGACCAAGGTACACGGCGTCAGACGGTTCAATCTCCAACCCGAGTTCTTCATGAAGCTCACGGGCCAACGCCTCGACGGGCTGCTCGCCTGCATCAATCTTGCCGCCCGGCTGCATGAACGCCTGTGTGCCGCGCTTGCGCACGAGCAGCGTTTGGCCGTCTGGCCCGAGTAATAAAGCAGCGGCGATACGAATGTTATTGGGCATAAATAAGTTGGCCTTGGACACAAAGGCGGCAAGGATCACATGACTTGCAGCTCATCACAAACACTGTGGCGCGGGTAGATAGTTGGAGTCTTTGGTCACGCCTTATGAGAAGCCCTAACTCATAACTCAAGGTTGGCACCAGAGCCCTTAGTCCTTGTCCGGGCTTTGCCGACAAGCGCAGAATGCCCTACCGACCTGAGCGTCAAATTCAAGGAAAACCGTATGAGCCTGTCCTTACTAAGCCGTTACGCCTTCTTTGCCATCTGCGTCATTTTCACTCTCGCCAGCCTCCCTTTTCTACATCACGAGTGGTTGTGGCCCTTCACTGCTGTGACGTTAGTTCTAAGCCTGCTGGGTATTTTCGACTTGCTGCAAAGCCCGCACGCGGTACGGCGTAACTACCCGATTCTGGGCAATATTCGTTATTTGGTTGAGGCCATTCGCCCGGAAATCCGCCAGTACTTGTTGGAGTCCGACAGTGACGCGCTGCCCTTTTCACGCGCGCAACGCTCGCTGGTGTATTCACGGGCCAAGAATGAAACAGCCGACAAACCGTTTGGCACGCTGATTGATGTGTACCAACCTGGCTTTGAGTTCATTGGCCACTCCATGCGCCCGGCGCCGCTGACAGCCCCCAACAGTTTTCGTATCACCATTGGCGGCCCGCAATGCACGCAGCCGTACTCCGCCTCCATTTTTAATATCTCGGCCATGAGTTTTGGATCGCTGAGCGCCAATGCGATTCGCGCCCTTAATCAGGGCGCTAAGCTCGGTAACTTTGCCCATGACACGGGTGAAGGCAGCATCAGTGCATATCACCGCGAGAACGGCGGCGATCTGACGTGGGAATTGGGCAGCGGCTACTTTGGCTGTCGCACCTCCGATGGCCGTTTCGACCCAGAGCGTTTTGCTGCCCAGGCGCGTACACCACAAGTCCGAATGATCGAAATCAAAATGAGCCAAGGTGCCAAGCCGGGTCATGGCGGGATTTTGCCCAAGCATAAAGTCACCCCGGAAATTGCCGAAACCCGTGGCGTGCCGTTGGGCGAAGACTGCGTTTCACCGTCACGCCACAGTGCCTTCTCAACGCCCATCGAACTGATGCACTTCATCGCGCAGCTGCGTGAGTTATCCGGTGGCAAACCGGTTGGCTTCAAGTTCTGTCTGGGCCACCCTTGGGAGTTCATGGGGATCTGCAAAGCCATGCTTGAAACCGGCATCCTCCCCGACTTCATCGTGATTGACGGCAAGGAAGGCGGCACCGGCGCAGCACCTGTTGAGTTCACCGATCACATCGGCGTGCCGATGCGCGAAGGCTTGTTGTTTGTCCACAACACCTTGGTGGGCCTGAATTTGCGGGACAAAATCAAGCTCGGCGCCAGCGGCAAGATCGTCAGTGCTTTTGACATTGCCAGCGTGCTAGCTATCGGCGCGGACTGGGCAAACTCCGCCCGCGGCTTTATGTTTGCCATCGGCTGTATTCAGTCGCAGAGCTGCCACACCAACAAGTGCCCGACCGGTGTCGCGACCCAAGACCCATTGCGCCAGCGCGCTTTGGTAGTGCCTGACAAAGCTCAGCGAGTGTTCCAATTCCATCGCAATACGCTTAA
This sequence comes from Pseudomonas endophytica, assembly GCF_001411475.1. Classification (GTDB taxonomy): domain Bacteria; phylum Pseudomonadota; class Gammaproteobacteria; order Pseudomonadales; family Pseudomonadaceae; genus Aquipseudomonas; species Aquipseudomonas endophytica. The sequence goes on from NZ_LLWH01000001.1 coordinate 181,179, forward strand.
GGCGCTGGCCGAAATGCTAGCCGCGGCAGGTCTGGAACATCCGGCAGAACTCACGGCCAAGCACTTGGTTCGGCGCATGTCAGCGACTGAAATCAAGCTGTTCTCGCAGTTGCACGTATTCCTCAAGCCCGGTGAGCTGCTCACAGGTGAGGTCAATGGCGAGTTCTATTCGCGCATGTGGCAAATGGCCCGTGCCGACAGCTTTGAACCCAATGAGATCAAAGCGGCGTAACAAATAGAGACATTCGGCACTACCCGATCTTTGCAATTGCCCCTCAATACCCTCACCCTGCGGGCCGTCGATAGATGGCCCGCACGTTTAGACTGCGCCCACTAACATTCATTAAACCTCTGTGTTGAGTACTTGTTGTCATGCTTAACGGTCGCGATCTGCGCGTCGACTTCTTTCGAGGTCTGGCGTTGATCTTTATTTTCTGGGACCACATCCCGCACAACCCGCTAGCAGCACTGACCGTGCGTAATTTCGGTTTCAGTGATGCAGCCGAAATTTTTGTATTTTTGGCCGGTTATGCCGCCGTGCTGGCCTACGGCAAGATCGCCCGGCGCGATGGTTTTATGATCGCCAGCATCAAAATCTGGCGCCGTGCCTGGGTGCTGTATGTCGTGCATATCTTTTTGCTCGCCGTGCTGATGGGCATTGTGTTCTACGCCAACAGTCACGTTGAAACCCGAGATCTGGTGCAAGACATGGGTTTGCAATACTTCTTGAGCAACCCGCAACAAGCACTGACTGACGAGTTATTGCTGCGCTTCAAACCCAACCTGATGGACCCGCTGCCGCTCTACATCGTGTTGCTGATGGGTTTACCGCTGGTGCTGCCGATGCTGCTGCGCAAAGCGCGCTACGTGGTGGCTGTGTCACTGGCGCTGTATTTAATGGCGCCGTACTGGAATCTGGCGTCGCAAGAAGGCGGCGTCTGGTTTTTCAACCCGGTGGCTTGGCAGTTCCTGTTTATCCTCGGCGGCGCACTGGCGCTGCACAGCCAAGCTAACCCGGCTATCAACCCTCGGCCTCTAAACCGTCAACCGTTGTTCTTGGGTGCTGTGGTGTATCTGTTAGTGACCGGCCTAGTGGCGGTGTCTTGGAAATGGCCGCCACTGCACGATGCCCTTATCCCGCAAGCGCTGGGTGAGCAGATATACCCGATCAGCAAGACCAACCTGTCGCCGCTGCGCTTGCTGCACTTTTTGGCCCTGGTGTACGTGGTTGCCAAACTCGTTCCACACAGCCAGTGGCTAAACCAGTGGGTTGCCCAGCAGTTGTGCCGAATGGGCCGTTACTCGCTGGAGGTGTTTTGCTTGGGTGTCATTCTTGCCCCGCTGGCAGACATGCTCAACGCATTGGGGGACGATGCGTGGCCAGTCCAAGTGTTCAGTGCGGTGTCAGGCGTAGGCGTCATGGCGCTGCTGGCCCTATGGTTGGACTGGAACAAACGATTGGGGCTACCGCCTTCAGCCATGAAGTAGCACGATCAGTCCTTTGAAGATGAGAACCATTACCGTTCGTCAATTCTATTTGCGCGTTCTTAAGATATATCTTAAGTTACTTCGCACAAACACAGAGGACGAAGACAATGAGAGAGCATCACCATCCCCCCCGTGACCACAGTGTGGGTCAAGACGGCTTTGAGAAACGTGCCGGGCAACGCGGCGGGCGCGGCCCACGCGTATTTGCCCCCGGCGATCTGAAATTACTGCTGCTGGCCCTGATTGCCGAGCAGCCTTGCCACGGCTATGACCTGATCCGCCAGATTGAAGGCATGTTCGATGGCGCTTACAGCCCGAGCCCAGGCGTGATCTACCCGACCCTGACTTTTCTTGAAGAAAGCGAGCTGATTGAAGGCGACGCCGCGGGCGGTAAAAAACGCTACAACGTGACTGAAGTCGGTCGCCAGTCATTGCTTGATCAAGCCATCGCCCTGGACGGCGTGCGGATGCGTATTGATGTCAGCAAGCGCTCGTTGCGCGGCCATGATCGCCCTGCCGAAATTCACGAGGCCGTGCACAACTTGCGCCACGCCTTGCAAATGCACCACGGACGCTGGAACCCGACTGAGATTGCTCGGGTACGGGACCTGCTCAATAACACCGCCAAAGCCATCGTCGATGGACCTGTCACTGCCCAGTCTGCGCAGGAGAACGCTGAATGAATACTGCTAACCCGCTTACCATTCATCGCGTCATGCATGAAATAAAACGTCGAAAACTGCAGGTACTGCGCGTGGTCGATTTGACCCCGCGCATGCGCCGCATCACGGTTGGGGGGCCTGAGTTGGCCGGTTTTATCAGCCTAGGCAGCGACGATCACGTAAAGCTGTTTTTCCCGCAGACCGCTGAGCAACACACCGCGCTGAATAATCTGGAGCTGAGCGCGGGCGTCAAAAACAAAGTCATGCCGCCCATGCGCGACTACACCCCGCGCCGCTATGACCTGAGCACCCACGAGCTGGATCTGGATTTTGTATTACACGGCGACGGCCCTGCCTCTACGTGGGCTGCACAGGTGCAACCGGGTCAGCACCTGCACATCGGCGGCCCACGCGGCTCGATGATCGTGCCGGACATTTTTGACAGCTATCTGTTGATCGGCGACGAAACCGCCTTACCAGCGATTGCCCGCCGCCTAGAAGAACTGCCAGCCAATCGCCGCGCGTTGGTGGTGATTGAAGTTGAAAACGAGCAGGAACAACAGCCGCTGAAAAGCGCAGCGTCGATTGAAGTCATTTGGGTACACCGCGATGCGCCAGCAGGCAATTTGCTGAGTACCGTTGAAGGGCTGAACATCCCAAGCGGCGAGCTGTATACATGGGTCGCCACCGAAAGCGCGCTGTCACGCAAAGTGCGCCGCGTCTTGCTCGACACCCACGGCTTGAATGAAGAGTTCGTTAAAGCCGTGGGCTACTGGCGCTTGGATGACAGCGCAGAAGAGTAAGGCCCCTACACGCCCTAAAACGCGTAGGAACTGCCGCAGGCTGCGATCTTTTGATTGTTAAAGATCGCAGCCTGCGGCAGCTCCTACAGACAACCCACAAAAAGCGGGTTGCGCGGCTTTTGATCTGGCTTTTAAGCGCCCCCTTAAACCGCGCAGGCCAAAGTTAGCCGCGACGCAGGTTGGCTCCACGCCAGCGGTCAATCCCCACCAGCACTAGCGCCACCGCGATAAACCCCGCCAAAACCCCTAAAGCATTCACAAACGTCTGCGCGTACCCGAGCTTGTTCACGTCAATAAACGGATAGGCGTACATGCCCAGTAGATGCCCACGCAACAAGAAGTAGGCGAAATACACAATCGGGTAAAGCGCCCATAGCCCAACGTGGCTTAGGCGCAACGTACCTTTGGGCACGTATAACCACCAATACAACGTGAACAACACGGGCATGACATCGTGCAGCAGTTCATTGGACAACCATCGCAGCCCCTGTGGTTGCCACAAGTTACGCAACAACAGGCTGTAAGCCACCCCCACCACGATGATGCTCACCGTAATACCGCTCGTGACCCACGGCTGTAGGAAAAAACGCCTGCCTGTTGAGTCGTGCCTTTTGGCGGCATAGGTGAGTACGGTGGCGGCCAAGGTATTGGTCAGCACGGTAAAAAAGCTGAAGTAATTCACCAACCCGCCCAACAGGCTCGCGCCCGATGTCCAGCGGGCGATCAGCACCATGTCCAACTGAATGACCAGCCCGCTCCAGCCGAGTAGGGCCATCAACGCGAACAGACGGTGTTTGTGCACTGCACTCATAGGCGGATCAAATCTCGCGCTTGGTGCGGGCGTATTTTACGTAAAGCTTTTCGACTTTCTCCCGCGCCCATGGTGTTTTACGCAAAAACGTGAGGCTCGACTTGATGCTCGGATCGCTTTTGAAACAACGAATATCAATGCGTTCGGCCAAGCCTTCCCATTCGTAATGCGCCACCAGCGCGATAAGAATCTGTTCCAGCGTTACGCCGTGCAAAGGGTTGTTGTTGGGTTCAGTCATGCCGAGCCTTTAAGCAGAAGTAGGAAAGCCGCGTACCTTAGGGGCTGTCCCCAATTCATTGCAAGCCACGTCGCGCGGTCAGGGAGCCGGTACTGTGTAGGTGAGGCAAAACGGCTATCGAAAAAGTTCCGCTTGGCGCGATTAAAAGAGATGTTATATTGTAACAACCCAAGTCATTATCTAGAGCGCTTAGCGCCACGCTTTCATCCCTCTGCCAAGGAACCGCAATGTCCTCCCCTGCTCTGCCACGCCAACTGCGAAGCTTGCGTTTGACCCCGCTCGCCACGGCCCTGCTTATCGCTTCACCGGTCTACGCTCTGGAACTGCAACCGCAGGTCATCACCGGCAACCCGCTAGGCAACAGCCAGTTGGCATCGCCTACGACCGTTTTAGAAGGCGACAACTTGACCTTTCAGCAACAAGGTAGCTTGGGTGAAACCCTGAACAAGCAGCCGGGTGTGTCCTCGTCTTACTTTGGCCCAGGCGCCAGTCGCCCGATTATTCGTGGCCTAGACGGCGACCGGATTCGTATTTTGCGCAACGGCGTGGGCGCGTTAGACGCCTCTTCACTGTCTTACGACCACGCGGTGCCACTGGACCCAGTCAACGTTGAGCGGGTCGAAATCGTACGCGGCCCGGCAGCCCTGCTGTACGGCGGCAATGCCATCGGCGGCGTGGTCAATACGTTTGATAACCGCATCCCGACTGAAGCCATCAATGGCATTCAAGGTGCAGGTGAGTTGCGCTATGGCGGTGCGGATACCACGCGCAGCAGCGCAGGCAAACTGGAAGCCGGTGACGGCACGTTCGCCTTGCACCTAGACGCCAACGCCCGCGAATTCAACGACCTGAAAATCCCCGGTTACGCGCGCAACCGCCATGCGCCTGAGGGCGAAGACGACGGCGATCAAAAGAAAGGTCGCTTGCGTAACAGTAATGGCCGTCAAGATGGCGGCGCAGTGGGCGGCTCTTATACCTGGGACGATGGCTACGCGGGTATCTCCTACAGTAATTACGACGCTAACTACGGCTCACCCGCCGAAGAAGACGTACGCATCCGCATGAAACAGGATCACTACGCTTTCGCCTCAGAACTACGCAACCTGCAAGGGCCGTTCAGCTCCCTCAAGCTGAACGCCGGTTACACCGACTACGAACACCGCGAAATCGAAGACGGCGAAGTCGGCACAATCTTCAAAAATAAAGGCTACGAAGCACGCGTTGAAGCCCGTCATGTGCCGATTGGCCCGCTGAACGGCGTTATTGGCGCTCAGGTGAACCGCAATGAGTTCTCGGCCTTGGGCGAAGAAGCCTTTGTGCCGCAGACCGACACCACCAGCGGCGCGCTGTTTGTACTTGAGGAGTTGCAAGCCACTGACCGCCTCACACTCAGCCTAGGCGGGCGCTTGGAACATACCGTGGTCGACCCAGATGCCAAGGGTAATGATCGCTTCGCCGTGGCCGACAGCGCCAAGCGGTTCACTGCGGGCAGTTTGTCTTCTGGCGCAGTCTTTACCCTGACGCCGATCTGGTCGTTGGCCGCAACGCTGGGCTACACCGAACGCGCACCGACCTTTTACGAGCTGTATGCCAATGGCGCGCACGTCGCCACCGGCACATATGAGCTGGGCAACCCTAATCTGTCCAAAGAAAAAGCCGTCTCCAGCGACTTGGCATTGCGCTTTGACAATGGCCCCCACAACGGCAGCGTCGGCGTGTTCTACAGCCATTTCTCCAACTACATCGGCTTGCTCGGCACCGGCCGCACCTTGAATGACGAGGGCGAGCCAGACGCAGATGGCATCCCGGAGTACAGCTACTCCGGCGTCCGCGCACGTTTCACTGGGTTTGAAGCCAAGGATCACTGGAAACTCGGCGAAGGGGCTTACGGCAAGTTCGCACTTGAGCTGTCAGGCGATTACACCCGCGCCACCAACCTCGACACCGGCGAAGCGCTGCCACGGATTGCGCCATTACGCCTGAGCAGCGGTTTGCTGTGGGAACTTGATCGTTGGCAAGCACGGGTTGATGTTGAACACGCCAGCAACCAAGGGCGTGTGCCGGACAACGAGTCGGGCACTGAGGGTTACACCACGCTGGGCGCCAGCGCCGGTTACACCTTTAATGTGGGTGGCAGCCAATGGCTGGCCTTTGTTAAGGGCGACAACCTGACCAACCAAACCGTGCGTTATGCCAGCTCGATCCTGCGCGATATCGCCCCAGCGCCGGGTCGCGGGGTTGAGGTCGGCTTGCGTACCACGTTCTAACCCACACCCTACTCACTGCGCATAATGATCTGCGCCCAAAATGTTGGACATTCGTCCACTTTTAGGGCACAGATCACAACCGCGTAGGAGCTGCCGAGGCACGAAGGCTGCGATCTTTTGATCTTTAAAAGCTCGCAGCCTGCGGCAGTTCCTACAGTTTTTTACCCCCCCGCATTTACCCTCAAACAGCGTCGAACGTGTGGCAAAAGGCCCCTGAGACGAACCGTCGCAGCGCACTGTTACAGATTCCGAAAAGATCCATGTCGATTAAAGTGCTGTTTCTAAACGTTTCAGCGCTTTATCATTTCCGCATTAAGAGCTGAAACGCTTCACCCAGCCCTTTGATTTCTAAGGTGTGAGTCCTGCCTGCAAAGACAGCGCTACCCCTATCACTGCCCTTCCAAAAAGACCTTCATCTCGACCTATGTCCACATTTCTGACTTTGCGCAAAGACCGCGCGCTATTACCCATGGCCGGGCGAAAAGCCCTGACCTTGATTGGTGGTATTTCTGCCTTGGGTTTTGCCAGTGCCATACAAGCCGCTCCGGCTTTCGACAGCGACTCAAAATGGATGCTCGGCGATTGGGGCGGTAACCGTACCGAACTTGAGAAGCAAGGCTATAGCTTCTCGCTCGACTACGTGGGCGAAGTTGGATCGAACCTGCACGGTGGCTACGACCACGACCGCACCGCACGTTACAGCGATCAGTTCGGTTTGGGCACACATCTGGATTTGCAGAAAATTCTGGGCTGGAACGACGCGCAATTCCAATTGACGATTACCCAGCGCAGTGGCAACAACATCAGCAACGACCGGATCAACGATCCACGGGTGGGTGGCTTCACCTCGGCGCAAGAAGTGTGGGGCCGCGGCCAGACCACGCGCCTGACTCAGATGTGGTATCAGCAGGCATTCTTCGACCAGAAGCTCGACATCAAGGCCGGACGTTTTGGTCAGGGCGAAGACTTCAACAGCTTCCCGTGTGACTTCCAAAATTTGGCGTTCTGCGGCTCGCAGGTGGGTAACTGGGCGGGCAGCATTTGGTACAACTGGCCGGTTAGCCAATGGGCGCTGCGGGTCAAATACCACCTCACGCCACAGCTGTATGCACAGGTCGGTGCCTATGAGCAGAACCCGTCCAACCTGGATCGCGGGAATGGCTTCAAGCTCAGCGGCAGTGGCACACAAGGCACCGTGTTGCCCGTCGAGTTGGTGTGGACACCGACCCTCAATGGCCTGCCTGGCGAATACCGCGCGGGCTACTACTACAGCAGCGCTAAAGCCACGGACGTATACAAAGGCTCCAGCGGCCAGCCTGCCGTCTTAAGCGGCGAAGCGTATCGCAGCAGCTCCAGCAAACACGGTGCATGGCTCGGTATCCAGCAGCAGCTCACCACCCGCGCCAGCGATCAGTCCCGCGGGCTGAACGTGTTTGCCAACGCGACCGTGCATGACAAAAAAACCAACGCCATCGACAACTATGTCCAAGCAGGCGTTGTGTACAAAGGGCCGTTTGATGCACGCCCTAAAGACGACATCGGCTTTGCCATGGCTCGGGTTCACGTCAACCCGGCCTACCGCAAAAACGCCGAGGCGACCAACCAGGTTCACGCCATTGTCGACTACAACGACGCGGACTACCTGCCGCCTCAGCACACCGAGTACAGCGCCGAGTTGTATTACGGCGTGCATGTCACGAACTGGCTGACAGTGCGACCTAACCTGCAATACATCCGCCATCCGGGAGGCGTTTACAACGTCGATAACGCCCTGATTGGCGGCCTGAAAATTCAAAGTTCGTTCTGACGAGCGAGCGACAAGCGTTGAGCGACAAGCTGAGACAGACACACTTAAAACTTGCCGCTAATTTTTTATTCCCAACGGAGAATCACACTATGAGCACTGAGGGTGCTTTGAGTCGAAGCCGCGTGTTACCGACATTGCTCGGTATCGTGCTGCTGTTAATGGGCCTGGCCATGTTGGTCGGGGGTATTAAGTTGGTCACACTCGGCGGTTCGAGCTATTACCTGCTGGCCGGTATCGGCTTCGGGTTATCCGGTGCGCTGCTGATCGCTGGGCGCCGTGCTGCGCTGGCCCTCTATGCGCTGGTGCTGTTCGCCAGCACCGTCTGGGCACTGGTAGAAGTCGGTCTGGACTGGTGGCAATTAGTGCCTCGTTTGGCCCTGTGGTTCGCCATCGGCCTTGTGTTGCTACTGCCTTGGTTTCGTCGCCCGCTGTTGCGCGCTCAATCCGCCCCTATCGCGACCGGCGCACTGAGCGTGGCCGTGGTGGTGGCGGGTGCTGCAGCGCTGGCTAGCCAGTTCACACACCCCGGCGATATTCAGGGCGAGCTGGGTCGCGACGCTGTGCCTGGCATGGCCAACACGGCACCCGACATGCCTGAAGGTGACTGGCAGTCCTATGGCCGCAGCGGTTTTGGCGATCGTTACTCGCCACTGAAACAAATCACCGCGCAAAACGCCCATCAGTTGGTTCCAGCGTGGACCATACGGACCGGCGACATGCCAGGCCCTAATGATCCGGGGGAAACCACCGCTGAAAACACCCCGTTGAAAGTCAACGGCATGCTCTACGTGTGCACGCCACACAGCCAAGTGATCGCCCTTGACCCGGACAGCGGCAAAGAAATCTGGCGCTACGACCCTAAGATCAGCACGCAAAACGCTGAAAACTTCAAAGGCTGGGCGCATATGACGTGCCGCGGCGTGAGCTATCACGACGAAAATGCCTACGCCAAAGCGGATACCGAACAGAGCCCAGTCGCGCCTGCTGCTACGTCCAGCAACGCATGCCCACGTCGCTTGTTCTTGCCAACCGCTGACACCCGCTTGATCGCCCTGAATGCCGACACCGGTAAAGTCTGCGAAGACTTCGGCGACCACGGCTCGGTAGACCTGCGTCACAACATCGGCAGCTTTGCACCGGGCGGCTACTACTCCACATCGCCACCTGCCGTGACCAAAGACTTGGTGGTGATTGGCGGTCACGTGACAGACAACGTGTCCACTGACGAACCATCCGGCGTGATCCGTGCGTACGACGTGCGTACCGGCAAACTGGTGTGGAACTGGGACAGCGGCAACCCTGAAGACACGACCCCGATTGCCGAGGGCCAACACTACACGCGCAACTCGCCCAACATGTGGTCGATGTTCGCCGTTGATGAAAACCTCGGCATGCTTTACCTGCCGATGGGCAACCAAATGCCTGACCAATATGGCGGCGACCGCACCGAAGACTCCGAGCGTTACAGCGCAGGCGTGACGGCTCTGGACATCAACACTGGTAAAGTTCGTTGGTATCGTCAGTTCACTCACCATGACCTGTGGGACATGGACGTGGGCGGTCAACCGACCCTGATGGACCTGAAAACCGCGGATGGCGTCAAACCAGCCCTGCTGGCGTCGACCAAGCAAGGCAGCATCTACGTGGTTGATCGTCGCAATGGCGAAGATATCGTCCCGATCCGCGAGATCCCGGCACCGGGCGGCGCCGTTGCAGGCGACCACACCTCGCCAACCCAGCCGCGCTCGGACCTGAACATGATCCCGCCAGAACTGACTGAGCGTGACATGTGGGGCGTAACCCCGTTTGACCAAATGCTGTGCCGGATCAACTTCAAATCCCTGCGTTACGACGGCATGTACACCCCGCCATCGCTGCAAGGTTCGATTGTTTATCCGGGCAACTTTGGCGTGTTTGACTGGGGCGGCATCTCGGTCGACCCAGTCCGTCAAATCGCCTTCCTGAACCCGAGCTACATGGCGTTCACCTCCAAGCTGGTGCCTCAGGCTGATGTTGCAGCCATGGGCCCACGCAAAGGCGAAACCTCAGGTGTACAACCGAACAAAGGCGCACCTTACGGCGTCATCCTAGAGCCATTGCTGTCGCCAGTCGGCTTACCTTGCCAAGCGCCATCGTGGGGCTATGTAGCGGCGGTTGACCTGACCAACAACAACGTCATCTGGAAGCACAAAAACGGCACCGTGCGTGACAGCTCGCCGGTACCGATCCCGCTGCCGATGGGCGTTCCAAGCTTGGGCGGGACCGTGACCACCGCAGGCGGCGTGGCCTTCCTGAGCGGCACCCTGGACCAATACCTGCGTGCTTACGACGTGAACAACGGCAAAGTCCTGTGGGAAGGTCGCCTGCCAGCAGGCGGCCAAACCACCCCAATGACCTACGCAGGCAAAGACGGCACCCAATACGTGGTCGTCATGGCTGGCGGTCATGGGGGCTTAGGCACCCAAAAAGGTGACTACATCATGGCGTTCAAACTGGCTAAGTAAGCTGTACAGCCAAGTGTGAGAAAGGCGGCTATCGAGAGATAACCGCCTTTTTTGTGGCTGCTGATTAACCTTAGGCGGCACGTGCCGCCAACTGTGCTTCGCGAGCGGCTATGGCAACTTCTAACTCGGGGGAGCGCTTGGCCCAGTGTTCCGGTGGGAGGGGTTTGGACCATTCGATGATGTCGGGATGGTCAATACTCGGCGGTGGAGAGAGTTTCCAGGTTTGCAGCATGAAGACGAGGGGGCCGCCGAAAATGAAAATACCTGTAAACAACCACGCCGCTTTAAAGTACTCACGCGCTAGCACGTGCTGCCATATACCGTTGGCGTAATCACAACAGACACCCCAAATAATGCCTCGCCCTTTCAGACGGTCACGACCGCCTTCAAAATCATTGGTTTGAGGTAAAGCCTGCGGGCCAATTTCCATAAAGCTTCGCATGCACTCCCACAGAGACATTGCTGCTTCGTTCCCCCCGCAATTAAAGCCCCAGTAAAAATGTTTGTTATCGTCATCGGCATGAGGGTCTGGATTATCAAACCCTATAAACAACATACCACTGGTATTTCGACCCGCTTGGCTGATTGACGAACTCTGAGCTGCAGCGGCAGTTACCGTTTCCCACGGCACAACCCAATAGTTTCCATCTTTTCGGGGCACACAAACTTCACGGCGCTGACGATTAAAGCGGATGGGCAAAGTGGCTGGGCGGTAGAGCATACGTATAAACATTAGTAGCGGGATGAAGATGATGCAACCCCCTAAAAAAAGATTTTCTAAACTATCAGTTAGATAGGCCATAGATAGAAATAAAACGCTAATTGACCACAGCGCCATTACTCCAGCCCCAATATTGAAATTTCCAACATCTAAAAAAATATCATTTTTCCGCCAGACAATATTTAAAACGTCAGCAGGCTTTTCTCCCGTGGGTATTGGCAAGGGAGCTAGATAGTCTTGCTGAGAAAAAATACCTTTCTTACTCGTACCTGCGGCTGGAAAGTTCATCATTTAACTCCCGACTGCATGGAAATTAAAAATTGCTGATCGCTCAACCGATAGCGCTTCGCTTTATCCAGCTCAGGGGTTGGGTCATTACGCAAGGCTATTACTCCCGTTGCAGCGCTCAATGTAAAGGCTACTCCTCGGTCCCCGCCCACAAAACTAAGCGCGCCCAGCATTGAAGTGAGAGGGGTTTGGTATCGCAAACGTATAGATACTAGTGTGGGTTGCGAGCCGAACACATTAGGGACTGTATTGAATGGGCCGCTCAAACGCAGACCTTGCCCTTGCGTATGTGGAATCCACTCACAGGAACTGGCGCGTATCCAATAGTCACTCATATCTTGCATCGGCTCTTCACGAAAGTATTTCGTTTCACCTTTTTTTATACGCTCGCGCATCGCCAAGGTGTCTAGCGGATTGCCGATCATTGCGATGTCCAAGTATGCACCACTGGGTTCGCCCCCAGGCAGGTCAATGGTGAGTGTTTTAATCGCATTGGTCAGCACTCCTGACTGTAAAGAACTCATCACACTGCTTGGGTCTACTGATTCAAAGCTGACTCTAGGGGTATAAAGAATGCCGTATAAACGATTAAATTCGTCTTGCTGGGCCTCTCTTGTTATTGGCTCCAGATCACTGGCCCGGGACTTGGACCAACAGCAAGAGTTTAAAAAATTCTGCATAGGGGTTTGCTGGAAATACCAAGCAATCAGATACAACACCCCCAACACTGCAATCAAAAAATTAAGCGGCCCCATTAATAATAGGTACCCTCCAATTGCAGCACTGACGCTGAGCCCTCCCGCGATCACCCTAAAAGTATGAGTCAGACCTATTAACGCTTGAGCGCCAAAAGCAAGAACTTGGCCAGCGACTACGTTTCGACGCATTTTTAGCCATGGATCACCAGAACCGTAAGCGTTTTCTAACTGAAGCTGTAAAGACCTAAACTCACTAAATGCGGCCAAGGCAGAGAGACCACCCACCACTCCTCCTAAGAGAGTCAACACAGGCGTAGTCGCCCACGTATTGTTTTGCAGCCTAAGCGAAAACGTTTTGTCCTTTACTCCTCGCCTCCATTGATTATCAATCACCGCCACCAATGCCGCCCCAGCATAAAACTTCGCAGATGCGGTGTCATATATTCGCTGCTGATCCATCTCCTCCAGTACTCCGGCCTGCCCGAAATAATTGCTGGCGTTCCAGCTATTGAGCAGCAATGCTGTCAGGGCTAGTAACCCACCGCTGTTTTTGACGGCTGGAGAGTCGGCTATTTTAGAAACATGACCAAGGCCGATGGCTTTACCCGTGGTGTTAATCCATTGAGTGAGGTCTTCTGCTGCTTTACCAAATTGCTGTAGAACCTGATGTTTACCTTGAATAATTAACCGCAAGCCAATTTTATTGGTCGCACGTATAACCGTCATCATAGCCAGCCAAGGCCCTTTCAGCGGTTCACCCACTTTGCTGCTAAGCAGTAGTAAAGATGCGCTCAAACGTTTTAATAGCGTACTCCAAAGACTATCGGCATTGTGCGACATCGCTTTGAGGCTCGACAGGACACTCATACCCTGCGGTCCCAACGCCTTACTCAATGCAGCCATTGCATTAGCCTGATTCTCCACTTCTAGCGCAGCCATCAATTCAGTCGCACGACTGGTGCTATTGACCGCTCCTTCGAGCGTCGGGCTCCAACCGTAAAACAGCTGCCGTAATGCTCCGTCATCAGCACTGCGCACATAATCAGCATATTGCTCGGCCCCGACTTGACGCAGGCACTGAGCGCTAAGACAGGACAATGCCAGTTCGTCCAGCCACTGGCGATGTTCGCTGTCTTCGTAATCAACACACCAGGTGCCGCTATGGTGTCGTAACAAGTAAGCGCCACGGTCCAAATAAAGCGCTTCATGTCGCATGTTGAGGTGATTAAAATGTTTCGGGGCCGTCTCGTCTAGCCACAGGTTCATGGCGGGCAGGTCGATATATTGCTCAACTTTATCGCTGGTCTGCGTGTTTCTGAGGTTGTTGACTTTGGTAGCGCGGTATTCTCGGACAACAGCCTCTATCTCAGTGTGCAGTCGATGCGGGATAAACCCTCTAACAGGTGCAATAGCGGCTTTCACATCGGCCTGCACTTTAAGCACAAGTGCGTCCGCCTCCTTGTGGCCATACCGGCCACCGCGTTGCTGGTTAATGCGTGACTCCTCCTTGAACAATTCATCCAGTCGTTGATGCGCACCAAGTAAGGTTTTGCCTTGCTCTGGAGTCAGATCAAGATCCTGATCACGGTAGCGGTAGCTTAGGTTTCCCGCGAGTTCTGCTCCATCTTCGGTAATCAAACTGCGCACAAACCCACCAATACTCAACCGCAGGTTGTTATCGGCTTGCCACTTTTCATGCCGAGACTCGATCAGTTCCTGTTCGTGGTTGATGTCACGCAGCACCCCGAGGTCGTCATCCAGGCACGCTAATACGCAGTACAAACCGCGGGATTGCGAATGAGCCATTTCTACGAGGGTTTGGGTTGCAGGCGCGGCCCATACCTCGGCACTCCACTCCCCTGGCGGGGTGACGTCGTCCGGAACCTGCGGATGGTGCGCAGCAACTTTGTCTCGCTCGTGCAACCAGTGCATAGCGTCGGTGTACGCCTTGACATTGATAGGCGTCGGATCTTCCGACATCCGCTGACCCAGTTCATCAGCACTTTTTCGTAAAGCTGGCTGATTTCGCTGATATTCGATGGCCAACGCTAAGTCATACGTGCTTGGGATCAACTCGGCCATCACGCTTTTGGATGCCTTCAGCGGCGCGCAATGCGGGGCTTGTAGCGTGTTGGCCACTTGCCGCAGGTCGAGTCGGCGCATGTGTTTTGCGCGGTGCTCAGGTTCGTTAAGTTGCGCACATGAGGCCGGATTCAGGGGGATTTCGCTGTAGAGCATCCAGGCTTCCTGATGCTTGTGCAGGGCGATACCACTCTGGGTGCCCGCGTGAACAACGGTGTCGTCCTCATCCAGTTCCTGACTGCGAAGCAGATTGTTTTTAGCCACCGCAAAACGCTGCAACGGGCCGCTGCCTTGCCAGAGGTAGATAAAGCCTGCTCGCAATAAACGTGCGGCCATTGGATGGCTTTGGGTCTTTACACTGGGTTGAAACGCCGGGTGGTTAGCCGGTTCTTCGCTGAGGGCGTAGCGCACCGGGACTACAAAGATGTGTGATGGACTCGCTTGGCATTGTCTAACCGTGCTGTTGATGTCTTCGTGTCTACAGGCACTGCCTGCGCGCCGGGCTTCAGCCAGACTGACCACTGCGGCTAGGCGCTTATCGAGGCTCATAGCCTGTTCTCTCTGAACGCAAACTGCTTTGGCAATTCGTCCAACGTCTGAATGTTGATCGTTTGGCAGGTCAGCCCTACAGAAACGGGCAGGGGCTTGTGGCTGGGCATTCATGACTCCTCTGTCGTGAGGGCTCACGTCAGAAAAGACAGCCTCCGTTCAAAAGGCTGAACGCTAAAGGATCAGCTCAAACGTGGATGTAGGAGGCGTCTCTAATTCAAGTTTGAAAAGCATCACTCACACGCCCATTGCAGTGCATCAGGTTTGTCACGGATGGGGAATCAGCTGATTTTCGCGGTGAACAAACCTTCACCATTGAAACCTCTATCACCTTGCCCCATCTAAAGCCCATACCCCATTGCGCAGGTGCCCCATGAGCGACCAGCAAGATTTTCCAGATAACGCCACCGAGTACACCGATATAGAGCACAACGAGACTGAATCACAGATTCATGTGGGAGGGACTGAATTGGCCCTGCCAGGGCAGAGTCTGCCGGACAAGGTTTACATCATTCCGATTCACAATCGGCCGTTCTTCCCGGCACAAGTGCTGCCGGTCATCGTCAATGAAGAACCGTGGGCCGAAACCCTCGACTTGGTCAGCAAGTCGCCTCATCACTCGCTGGCGTTGTTTTTTGTCGACACGCCCACTGATGACACCCGCCATTTTGATACCACCAGCCTGCCGGAGTACGGCACGCTGGTGAAAGTGCATCACGCCAGCCGCGAAAACGGCAAATTGCAATTTGTGGCGCAAGGTCTGAGCCGTGTACGTATTAGCACGTGGCTTAAACATCACCGCCCGCCGTATTTGGTGGAAGTTGAGTACCCGCAAGAAGTTAAACAGCCTACCGATGAGGTAAAGGCTTACGGGATGGCACTGATCAATGCGATCAAAGAGCTGCTGCCGCTCAATCCTCTGTACAGCGAAGAACTGAAAAACTACCTCAATCGCTTTAGCCCTAACGATCCTTCGCCACTCTCCGACTTTGCCGCGGCCCTGACCTCGGCCACCGGCAACGAGCTGCAAGAAGTACTCGATTGCGTGCCCATACTTAAACGTATGGAAAAAGTCTTGCCGATGCTGCGCAAAGAAGTCGAAGTCGCTCGACTGCAAAAGGAAATTTCAGCCGAAGTTAACCTCAAGATCGGCGAACATCAGCGCGAGTTCTTCCTTAAAGAGCAACTTAAGGTCATTCAGCAAGAATTGGGGCTGACCAAAGATGATCGCAGTGCCGATATCGAGCAATTCCAGCAGCGCCTTGAAGGCAAAACGCTGCCTGCTCAAGCCCGTAAGCGTATAGACGAAGAAATCAACAAACTGTCTATTCTTGAAACCGGCTCGCCGGAGTATGCGGTGACCCGTAATTATTTGGATTGGGCCAGCTCGGTGCCGTGGGGCGTGTTTGGTCAGGACAAACTGGACCTCAAACACGCACGCAAGGTACTCGACGCCCACCATGCGGGGCTGGATGACATTAAAGACCGCATCCTCGAGTTTCTCGCGGTGGGCGCTTACAAAGGGTCGGTCAGCGGCTCGATTGTGCTGTTAGTCGGCCCGCCCGGGGTGGGTAAAACCAGTGTTGGTAAGTCTATTGCTGAATCGCTGGGCCGCCCGTTCTATCGTTTCAGCGTCGGCGGTATGCGCGATGAAGCCGAGATCAAGGGCCATCGTCGTACGTATATTGGCGCCCAGCCCGGCAAACTGGTGCAGGCGCTTAAAGACGTTGAAGTAATGAACCCGGTGATCATGCTCGACGAGATCGACAAAATGGGTCAAAGCTTTCAAGGCGATCCGGCGTCGGCACTGCTAGAAACCCTAGACCCAGAGCAAAACGTCGACTTCCTCGACCACTACTTGGACTTGCGTCTAGACCTGTCGAAAGTGCTGTTTGTGTGCACCGCCAACACGCTGGACTCGATCCCCGGCCCGCTGCTGGACCGTATGGAAGTGATTCGCCTCTCGGGTTATATCACCGAAGAAAAAGTCGCGATTGCCAAGCGTCACCTGTGGCCTAAACAGTTGGAAAAAGCAGGCGTCAATAAAGCTCACCTCGGCATCACCGACAGTGCTTTACGCTTAGTGATTGACGGTTATGCCCGCGAAGCTGGCGTCCGTCAGCTTGAGAAGCAGTTGGGTAAATTGGTACGCAAAGCGGTCGTCAAATTGCTCGACAATCCAGACACCTCGATCAAAATCGGCCCTAAAGACCTTGAAGCCTCTCTGGGGACAGCGGTGTTTCGCAATGAGCAGGTCATTAGCGGCGTTGGCGTAATCACCGGCTTGGCTTGGACCAGCATGGGCGGCGCGACTTTGCCGATTGAGGCCACACGCATTCATACGCTCAACCGGGGCTTCAAATTAACCGGGCAATTGGGCGAGGTCATGAAAGAGTCTGCTGAAATCGCCTACAGCTATGTCAGCTCCCACCTGAAGCAGTTTGGTGGCGACCCAGGTTTCTTTGACGAAGCCTTTGTGCACCTGCACGTTCCTGAAGGGGCGACGCCTAAAGACGGCCCGAGTGCTGGTGTCACTATGGCCAGCGCCTTGTTGTCCCTGGCACGCAATCAAGAACCGAAAAAAGGTATCGCCATGACCGGCGAGTTAACGTTGACCGGCTATGTGCTGCCGATTGGCGGGGTGCGTGAAAAGGTCATTGCGGCGCGTAGGCAAAAAATTCACGAATTGATCTTGCCAGAGGCCAACCGAGGCAATTTCGACGAGTTGCCAGACTACTTAAAAGAGGGCCTAACAGTGCACTTTGCTAAACGTTTTACCGACGTCGCCAAAGTGTTGTTCTAAGCCGTAAGCAGGAGCGAGCATGCTCGCTCCTGCCTCCCGCATCACCCGGCTTTAAGCCTGCTTCGTAGCTCGCGTGCTTGGCGACTGCTACAGGGTTAAGCAAATTCACAACCGTTACGATGCAAATTAAGCCCGCTAAATTAAACAACCTGTTATTTCTGACAGTAGACACATGTTTAATTCCCACCGTTAATAGCGCCTAAGCCGACAGGTATTACCGCTGGGGACTGCTATGCCACTTCATCATCCTGCCTATCAAAACCCAGATGTTCTTTGGCGCAACGTTAAGGGCCCCAGCGTGTTCAATCCACGAACGCGCGGTGAACTCAAAGCCGAGCTGCTCGACCGGCCCGCATTTGCGGCCCAAGAAATGACCTTCGCCAGTAGTCAAAAGAAAATAATCATCACCGCCGAGTTTGACGACTTTGGCTCCAAGAGTTATCGGGCCATCTCCTTGACGCTGGACATCAACATCCAGTCAGGCATTTACGAATTCAAAAAAGGCGAACACGGGCCAATACTCTCGATGTCTTACGTCGAATACATCGAAGTCGACGGGCGCGAGATGTATCACTTGAACGAGGCCACTGTCGGCACCTTGCACCTGTGCGTTATTGAAAGCTGCTACAGCGCTCGTCTGTTCACGTTTGAAGGCCCGGACCATAACGGAGAAACACTCGAAATGTGTGGCGACTTCAAAATTAGCCCACCGCACGCCAGCTTCTAGCGAATCGGCTCCTAGGCGATGACAAATGGCGCAGCCGCCATCATGGGGTATGCTGCGCACTTGTACTTGTCCGACCGGAGCCTTCAATGTCCCTCGCACGTTTTGCCCCCTTGCTCAGCCTCGGTTTGCTGGCCGCCTGCGCTCAACAACCCACACACCACCTGACGGTAGAAGAACAAAGTGACTGCCCGATCAAGCTGCACGTGGGCCAAAACCTCATGCTGTCGTTGCCCAGCAACCCCACCACCGGTTACCGCTGGGCGATTCAAGATTCGGCCGGCGGGGTGCTGCGCAGCCTTGGGCCTGAGGTCTACAACAGCAGTGATGACGGCCAATTACTCGGCAGTGGCGGGCACTCGACGTGGCGCTTTGAGGCATTTGCTGCGGGGACGGGGCGTCTACGTCTGACCTCTCAGCAACCTTGGGAGCCAGAAGCTGAACCCGCCGACACCTTCGATTGCCCCATCACCGTTAACTGACCTGAGCAGCTAATCAGACAGACCGAGCATCCGGGCGCCAACTTGGCTAAAATGCGCGCCCTCTTAACTATCCAGCGCCGGAACTGTCGTGAGCAAAGAACCTGACCGTATTTTCGCCCAGCCCTTGGCCCAGGTACCGGACTTCGCCTTCAACGAAGACGTGGTGCGGGTGTTCCCGGACATGATCAAACGCTCGGTGCCGGGCTACCCGACGATTGTCGAAAACCTCGGCGTACTCGCGGCTCAATTCGCCCAGCCCAACAGCGTGCTGTATGACTTGGGCAGCTCACTGGGTGCGGTGACACAAGCCTTGCGCCGACATGTGCGCACAGAGGGTTGTCAGGTGATTGCCGTGGACAACTCCAGCGCCATGGTTGAGCGCTGCCGCGAATACCTCAATGCTCAGAACTCGATGTACCAAGAGCTACTGCCGGTCAAAGTGGTTGAAGGCGACATTCTCGCGCTGGCGTTCAAACCTGCGTCTGTGGTGGCCTTGAACTTCACCCTGCAATTTATCGCGCCTGAACAGCGCTTGGCCCTGCTCAGCCGTATTCGTCAGTCGTTGCTGCCGGGGGGTGCACTGATCCTCTCGGAGAAACTGCGTTTCAGTGACGATGAGGAGCATACGTTGTTAACCGACTTGCACATCGCCTTCAAGCGCGCCAACGGTTACAGCGACCTCGAAATCGCGCAAAAGCGCAGCGCTATTGAAAACGTCATGAAGCCCGACAGCCTCGAAGAACACCGTGAGCGCCTATTGGCGGCCGGGTTCTCGAAAGTCGTGCCGTGGTTCCAGTGTCTTAACTTTGCCTCGTTGATTGCCTTGCCATGATTGATCTTTCCCCCCTCGCCCGCCGTCTAGCCGGGACGCCTTTAGCTGAATGGGCAGCCACTGTGCAAGCGCAGCTCGACGTAAAAATGGACAAAGGTCACGGCGATCTTGAGCGCTGGCAAAGCGCGTTGGACGCGTTGCCTAACGTGGTGCCCAGCGAAATCGACTTACTCAACGGCCTGACCTTGGACACCGCCTGCGACGATGCCACGCGCGCGCAAATGCGTCAGGCATTGCTCGGTCTGTCACCGTGGCGCAAAGGCCCGTTTGACTTGTTTGGTGTGCATGTCGACACCGAATGGCATTCGGACTGGAAATGGTCGCGAGTGGCGCCGCACATCGACCTCAAAGGCAAGCGCATCCTAGATGTTGGCTGCGGCAATGGTTACTACATGTGGCGCATGCTCGGGGCGGGTGCCCACAGCGTAATCGGCGTAGACCCAAACTGGCTGTTTTTTTGCCAGTTCCAGGCCGTTCAGCGCTTTTTGCAGCAAGAGGCCGTCTGGCACTTACCCTTCCCGTTTGAAGACCTGCCGCCGAACCTTGAAGGCTTCGACACGGTATTTTCCATGGGCGTGTTTTACCACCGGCGCTCGCCCATCGAGCACTTGCTGGCCCTAAAGGATTGCTTGGTCAAAGGCGGCGAATTGGTGCTGGAAACCTTGGTGATTGAAGGTGATGTGAATCAGGTTCTGGTGCCAGAAGACCGCTACGCGCAGATGCGCAACGTGTGGTTCCTGCCCTCAATTGCGGCGTTGGAGCGCTGGTTGCGCCGTGCGGGTTTTAGCGACGTACGCTGTGTCGACGTCAGCATTACCACGGTTGAGGAACAACGGGCAACCGAATGGATGAAGTTTCAGTCGCTGAGCGATTACTTGGACCCGAACGACCCGAGTAAAACCATAGAAGGTTTGCCCGCACCGATGCGCGCCGTGATCGTTGCCAAAAAATAGAACCCCCGCTATCTGTTTTTGTAGGAGCTGCCGAAGGCTGCGATCTGTTGATCTTTAAACAAAAGATCGCAGCCTGCGTCAGCTCCTACGCGGTTGCGTTAGCGATTGAGATGTTCATTTGCGAAGGGCCCGACGCGCTTTGAAGAATTCGCTCAAGATCGCGCCGCACTCATCGGCCAAGATGCCACCTTCAAACACCACCCGATGGTTCAAAAAGCCTTGGCTGAAGAACTGCCCCTGGCTTTGCACAATCCCGGCTTTGGGTTCCAGCGCCCCAAACACTACGCGCGATACCCTTGAATGCACGATCAAGCCCGCACACATGCTGCACGGCTCAAGTGTCACGTACAGCGTGCTGCCGGGTAGCCGATAGTTGCTGGCCGCCGTGGCTGCGGCGCGAATCGCGACCATCTCGGCATGGGCGCTGGGGTCGCTGCCGCTGATCGGGCAGTTAAAGCCACGACCGATAACCTCACCGTCTTGCACCAGCACCGCGCCCACCGGCACTTCACCTAGCGCCGCACCTTTGGCGGCCAAGGTCAGCGCTTCACGCATAAAGTCTTGATCACGGCTGCGGTCGATAATCTGCGGTTGACGCCCTTGTCGCATCAGGAAACCTCAATCGCGGCCATCAGGCCGGTTTCCATGTGGTCAATCACATGGCAGTGGAACATCCACACGCCGGGATTATCCGCCACCAAGGCCACGCGGGCACGCTCGTTTTTACCCAGTAAGTAGGTATCGGTGAAGTACGGCGTAATCTTTTTGCGATTGGACGCCAGCACTTTGAAGCTCATGCCGTGCAGGTGAATCGGGTGCTGGTACTGAGTCATGTTCTTGAATTCAAACACATAGCTCTGACCCAGTTTGAGCTTGGCAATCGGTCGATCAGCGCACGTCTTGTCTTTGATATCCCACGCTACGCCGTTGATTTGCCACAGGCTTGGCGGCTGGTCTGTGCCTAGGTTCTCGGACACGGAGCCGACCCATTCAAAGTTGAAATTGATCTTTTCAGCCTTCTCAACGTCCGGTTCGGCAATCGGGTTGGCGGGCAATGCAGGCGGCCATTGAGCAGGCGCATCGTTGTTGGCCACTGACATCAACGTGCCCAAACGTACCGGGCCATCGCGCAGCGACAGTTCCTCACCCGCAGGCGGCGCTTTGATTGCCAAGCAAATGCGCATGCCTGGCCCCAACCAATATTCTTTACCCAGCGGTCGAGGTTTGATCGGATTGCCGTCCAACGCATAAATTTGCGCTTCAACACCGGGGATATTCAGGCGATAGGTCAAGGTGTTATCGAGGTTGAGGATACGTACGCGGGTGATCTGCCCCGCAGGCAAGTCGATGGTCGGCACGTGCGCGCCATTGATCGTCGACAAGCGCCCCGGCGTACCGCCACGGGCGGCTTCGCGGGTGATGCTGAAGGGCAAAAAGTTGCCTTCTTCATCCACGTGCCAGTTTTTAATACTCAGCGTGCGCTCGTGCTTGAAACCTGTGGGCTCGCGCTCTTCGACAATCAGCGGGCCGACCAAGCCACGGCCTAGTTCTTCGCTACTGTTGACGTGCGGGTGATACCAATAGCTGCCCGCATCCGGCACGCGGAATTTGTAGTCGAAGTATTCGCCGGGCAACACCGGCAACTGAGAGACATAAGGCACGCCGTCCATGTCCAGCGGCAGACGGATACCATGCCAGTGAATGGTGGTTGCCACCGGCAAATGGTTGATAAACCGCACGCGTAACCATTCGCCTTGGCGCACTCGCAACTCAGTGCCTGGCGCTGAAGGGCCAAAGGCCCAAGCTTCGGTCTGATGCCCTGGCACCAGCTCAACATCCAAAGGGGCGGCAATCAGCTCGTAATCATGGCCTGCCTGTTCATCGGCCATCTTGCCCAACCAGTAACGCGAAGCGCCTCCTGCGCCAACACCCACCACGACTAGGCCGGCTAAACCACCGAGAATTTGTCGACGGGTAAAGGACATGGATTTCACTACCTCTCGTATCTGCCGCGAGCGCTTAGCTCGCAAAAGGCGAATACGATACACCTGCAATTGCGAAACCGGTAGGCAAGCTCGCTCTTAAGGGCCGCGCTACACCCCTACTAGCAAATGCACCACACCTCCGGCCAGTGCCATCACCCCCGGCACGCCCGCTTGACGCAACGCGTGGAGGTCAATAGAGGCGGCATCCTTCAGTTCGACACGAATTCGGCTCAGCGCCACCCGGCGCTCAGATTTGAGATTGCTCGCGCCCCCCAACGCGGCCAATACTGCGGCGTCCAAGGCCGACGCGGTGTTGACAGGCTGATCCGGCACCAAGTCCGGGGTCAATGCTTTCCAAAACGCCAGTTGCCATTGAGTAAACATGTTCAATTCTCCAACACACAGGAATAAGCCAGCTGGCTGTTCTGCAAGGTCGCACGCACTTGGGCGGCACTGTCCAGCGCCAGCACCTGCTGGGCCAAGGTCTGACAGGTGCTGAACTCCAACTCGCGCACTTGGGCTTTGATCGTGGCAATTAACGGCACGCTCACCGATAACTCATCAACCCCCAACCCGACCAGCACCGGCACCGCCA
This sequence comes from Pseudomonas endophytica, assembly GCF_001411475.1. Lineage (GTDB taxonomy): Bacteria > Pseudomonadota > Gammaproteobacteria > Pseudomonadales > Pseudomonadaceae > Aquipseudomonas > Aquipseudomonas endophytica. Next base: position 204,471 of record NZ_LLWH01000001.1, read on the forward strand.
ATGACTCAGAGGCCAACGCACCACATACACCCACCCACTTGCCGTGAGCATGGGCGGCATTAACGGTGGTGGCGATCAGGCGCAATACCGCCGGGTGAAAGCTGTCAGCTTGGCTGGCCAGACGCGGATGATCACGGTCCATCGCCAAGGTGTATTGGGTCAGGTCGTTGGTGCCAATCGAGAAAAAATCCACTTCTGGGGCAAACACGTCGGCCATTAACGCAGCCGCCGGGACCTCAATCATGATCCCCAACTTAGGCAGACGCTGGATGCCTAAGCGCTGCGCTTGCTCTTCAAGCAGTTGACGGGCGAGACGCAACTCGGACAGCTCAGTGACCATCGGCAACATGATGTGCAAACGTGTCAGTTCGTGACTGGCCAGAATCGTACTGAACTGTTCACGCAGCAGTTCAGGACGCTGCAAACACAGGCGAATACCGCGCATCCCTAAAAAAGGATTGGCCTCGGATTCCATCGGCACGTAGGGCAGCGGTTTGTCGCCGCCGACATCCAATGTACGCACGACCAAGTTGTACTCAGCGCCCACGGTACGGGCGATGGCGCGGTAAGTGGCGACCTGTTCGTCGTGGTCCGGGGCATGGCTGCGCCCCAAGTACAAGAACTCAGAGCGCAGCAAGCCGACACCGTCGGCGCCCATGGCCATGCCCCGCTCGGCGTCGTCCATCGAAGCAATGTTGGCCGACACGTCGATATGACGCCCATCCCGGGTCTGCGCTGGCTGCGCCGCTTGGGCCACATCACACGCTTGGCGCACATGCAGCTGCTCACGTTGGCGCGTGAGTGCTTCAACGGCCGCTTCGCTAGGACGCACGTGCAATATGCCCTGCTGTGCATCCAAGAGCACTGGCGTGCCGTTGGCCAAGTTCAACACGTGTTGTGGCAAGCCGCACAGGGCTGGCAAGCCCAAGGCCCTGGCCAGAATCGCCACGTGGCTGGTTGCGCCGCCGCCCACGGTGACAAAGCCCAGCACCTTGGTAGTGTCCAGCCCTGCGGTTTGCGACGGATTGAGCTGGTCGGCAATCAGGATGGCATTGTCCGGCAACGTTTGAATCGCGTCCTCGATCCGCAGAATCAGCTTGAGGACGCGCAGCCCAACATCCGCGAGGTCTTGCGCCCTTTCAGCCAGAAAAGCGTTACCGCCCTGTCTAAACAGGTATTCATTCGCCTCAATCGCATGCATCCAAGCATAAGCCGCACTATGGCCAGAGGCCATTAAGGCGGACGCATAGTCCAACAGGCTAGGGTCTTGCAGCAGCTCGCGATGGGCGCTGAAGATATGGGCTTGCGGTCCTTGGCTGAATTCACGGCCCAGGGTGTCGAGCGCTTTATCAGCCGCTAACAAAGCGCCTTGCAATTGCGCTTTTTCAAACGCTTCCCCGGCCCCTGCTTGCGGATAGTCCAGAGGCTGTTCAGCGATCTGCACAACGTGCCCATACACCGCCCCAGAAGACGCACACACCCCGCGCAACAAGGTGCCATCTATCGGAGTCGGCGCGGCTACAGGCTCGCCCATGGATGAAGGAGCGGGCTGGGCAAGCAGCGTCGGCGCTTCGCCGCAACCCGCCAACAACAACTCAGACAACACGCCTATGGCTTGCTCGGCATCCTCACCGCTCGCGCTGATCTGCACCACATCCGCGTAGGTGGTTTGCAGGGTCAAGATCGCGACCAGTGACTTGGCGTTGGCCCTGCGTTCTTGTTTGTGCAGCTCAATCATCGCGGCAAAGCCCTTGGCCGCCTGTGCAAACACTGTCGCCGGGCGGGCATGCAGGCCGTTGCGGTTGGGCAGCGCAATGGCTACTGAGAACAGCGCCTCGCCTTGAAGGGTAGCCTCCTGAACCACGACTTGCGGTTGCTCCACCTCCAAGCGCAGCAACGGTTGGCCGCAATCGACTAGGTCACAAGCGTGCGACCAGGGCGTAAAGCGTTCGCCACTGACCACCAACATTAAGGTGAGCAAGCTGCGTGCCTGCTGGGCAATCGCGTCGGCATCAAACTCAATCAACGCCTGCCCGGCCACTACCTGCTGCCCCTCTTCGACCAACGCGGTGAAACCTCTGCCGCCGAGGTTTACCGTATCCAAACCGATGTGCAACAACACTTGCACGCCGTTGGCACTGGTAATGCTGAGCGCGTGCCCAGTTTTTTGCAGATTGCTGATGACTCCAGCCAGCGGCGCGCACAGCACCTGCGACGTTGGGTCGATACACAGACCGTCGCCCATCAAACGACTGGAGAACACCGGGTCAGGCACCTGTTCGAGCGCGATTAAAACCCCGGATAACGGCGCCAGCAGTTCCACTTGTTGGGATGTAACCATGTCTTCACCCACAGTTGATTCGGTTAAGTGCTGATGGAGCGCAAGCCCCCACAGCGTCGCTTATTTCCACCAGTACTCAACCTGCACACCCGCGTTGGAACCGTGGCGCGACGAGCCAAAAGCGCCGCTGTCAGAGAGTGCTGAACCGGCGTCAAACTCGTTGGCCGCACGCTGCGCGGCCGCGTTCCAGCGCGCATAGGCGTAATACAAACGGATCCCGGGGCGCATCCAAAAGCTTCACCAGCTTGAACTGCTCGCTGATCGCATATATCGGGCGCACACCCAGAGAGAGCCATTGCAGGTTGCCGCCGTCCGGGCGGACATCTTTTTGATACACCGCCTCGATCTGCCCGCCGAAACGCGGGGTCACTTGCCAGTCGAAGAATTCAACGATTCGATAACGCTTGCTGCTGTTATCTAAAGAGGTGCTGCCGGTGTAGCCCAGCCCCGTGCCGGAGCCTTCTCCGTATTGCACAGCCAACTTGTTTTGGCCGCCTAAAAACTCACGTTGCACGTGCTGCGCGGTGATCGCCCAGCCACTGTGAGCATGGCTACGCTGTGGTTTATCCAAGTAACTCAGGCCGAACTCCAACTGCCCACCTAGGTTGGTGTTGAACCCCGCAACGTTGAAGTCGTGACGCGTCACGGCGTCTTGCTGGTACAGGCTGTCTTTGCGTGACAGCGCATAGCTGTATTTCAAGCCGCCGATCAAAACGTCTTCGATCCCCGCACCGGTAGCACTCTGGTTCCAGTAATAAAAGTCGGAAATATGAATGTCGTTACGTTTGTAGTAACGCCGTCCGGCCCACACCGACCCGCCATTGAGACTCGGAAGGTTGGACCACTGCGCGTACAACTGCGGCATACGAACCGAGCCGTTATCACCGTTAAAACTGAGCTGGCGGTTGTAGCGGTTATACAGCGAGGCCATGCCGTCGACACTGAGTACCGAACCATCATCAAAGCTATAAACGTCTTGTCGTAACTCCAATTCAGCGTACTGCTCGCATTCATTGCCCAAACGGTATTTGGTTTCAGCGCCGGGCAGTTTGAAACACGATTGTTTGCCGCCATTGAGCGAGTTGCCAACCCCGCTGCGCAGGTAACCGGCAAACTCCAGTGCGCTGGCCGAAAGTGGCGTGAACAGCCACAGGCAAGCGGTGAACAGGCTGCGATTGAGTAAGGTTTTCATAGAGAGCCTTTTTTATTTTTATTGTTGTGTGCTGAGCATGCTGGGCCGTTGTAGGAGCTGCCGCAGGCTGCGACAGCTCCTACAGAGGGGTGAGGTGCACGGCAAACGATTCGTAGGGGCGCAAGCAGATGCGCCTCGTTCGGGGCGGATGGGCGTCGTAGTTACTGATCAATAAGCGCTGCGTCATGCCTTGGGTGATGACGTGCTCAGGTAACTCAACCTCGCACGCGGTGCCATAGAAGTTGTTGAGCACCAGTAAACTTTCGCCCTCGCCTTGGCGCAGATACGCCCAAACGCGTGGGTGATCGACCAGCAACTCTCGGTATTCGCCGTGCACCAGCAGCGGCTCCTCGCGGCGTAAAGCGATCAGGCGCCGGTAGTGATGCAGCACCGAACTCGGGTCGTTCATCTGGTTTTGAACGTTGATCAGCGTCGCGTTTTCAGGAAGATCAATCCACGGCTCAACGCTGCTGAAACCCGCATGGGGCTGGTGATTCCACTGCATCGGCGTGCGGCTGTTGTCCCGCGACTTTTGCCGGATCGCCGCCATGCAGTCGTCATGGGCCACGCCTGCTTCACGCTGGATGCGATAGATGTTCAGGGTTTCAACGTCGCGGTATTGCTCAATGCGCTCGAAACCTGGGTTGGTCATGCCGATTTCTTCGCCCTGAAACACATACGGCGTGCCTTGCAGGCAGTGCAGTGCGGTAGCGAGCATCTTGGCTGACACCACTCGAAACTCACCGCTGTGGCCAAAACGTGACACCGCACGTGGCTGGTCATGGTTACACCAAAACAACGCGTTCCAGCCTCCGCCCGCCTGCATGCCGACTTGCCAGTCAGACAGGATGCGCTTGAGCGCCAGAAAGTCGAAGTCGGCGCGAACCCACTTTTGCATGTCCGGGTAATCCACTTTCAAGTGATGAAAGTTGAAGGTCATCGACAGCTCTTCGCTCTCTGGGCGCGAGTAGCGAACGCAGTGTTCAAGGCAGGTAGAAGACATTTCGCCCACGTTCACCAGGTCGTGCCCGGCGAAGACTTCGCGATGCATCTCTTGCAGGTAGTGATGCACGTTGGGGCCGTCGGTGTAAAAGCGTCGGCCATCGGTGTCGTCTTGCGCAAAGTGCGCGGGCTTAGAGATCAGGTTGATCACGTCCAGCCGGAAACCGCCCACGCCTTTGTCACGCCAATAGCGCATCAGTGCGTAGACTTCGGCGCGGACCTTGGGGTTGTCCCAGTTCAGGTCGGCCTGGGTGTGGTCAAACAGATGCAAATAGTACTGACCGGTTTGCGCCTCGTATTCCCAGGCCGAACCACCGAACTTGGACGCCCAATTGTTCGGCTGATCACGCCAGATATAGAAGTCGCGGTACGGGTTGTCGAGGCTGCTGCGCGCTTGCTGGAACCACTCATGTTCGATGGAGGTGTGGTTCACCACGATATCGAGCATCAACTTGATCCCGCGGGCGTTGGCCTCGCGGATCAATACGTCGCAATCGGCCATGCTGCCGTAGCTGGGGTCGATGGCGTAGTAATCGCTGATGTCATAGCCGTTATCGCGCTGCGGCGAGCGCAAAAAAGGCGTCAGCCACAGGTAATCAACACCCAGCCACTGCAAGTAATCGAGTTTGTCGACCACGCCCAGCAAGTCACCGGTGGCATTGCCCGCGTGGCTGTGAAAACTTTTGGGGTAGACCTGATAGATCACCGAACGCTGCCAGTCGTGCATGAGAGTTCCTCAAAAAGAAGGGTGATCGTTCAGGCGACGCGATAGCCGGGACGGATGATTTTCAGGCTCAGCCCGCAGGTCAGGGCAAAGGGCACGAGCATGGCCACCAACATGCCCACCACGAACATCGGGATGTGCTGCGGGATAACCGAAATAAAACCCGGCAAGCCGCCGACGCCGATTGCCGAGGCTTGAACCTTGTTCAGTGAGAGGAAAATACTGCCCAGCGCCGAGCCAATCAGCGCGGCGTAAAACGGGAATTTGTAGCGCAGGTTGACCCCGAACATGGCCGGCTCAGTGATGCCGAAATACGCCGACACCGCCGAGGTTGAAGCCATGCTGCGCTCGCGCGCGTTGCGGCTCATAAAGAACACGCCAAGCGCGGCGCTGCCTTGGGCCAAGTTGGACATCACGATCATCGGCCAGATAAATGTACCGCCGTGGGTCGCGATCAATTGCAGGTCAACAGCCAGAAACATGTGGTGCATGCCGGTAATCACCAGCGGTGCGTACAACACACCGAAGAGCATGCCGCCGAGCACCGGCGCCAGATCAAATACCATGACCACGCCTTGGGTGATCAACCCCCCCACATAACGCGTGACCGGGCCGATGATCGCCAGCGCCAACACTCCCGTAATGACGATGGTGGTGATGGGCACGATCAGCAATTGAATGGCATTCGGCACCCGTGCCCGCAGCCATTTCTCGATCACGCTCATGACGTAGGCGGCCAGCAGAATCGGCAGGATTTGCCCTTGATAGCCCACCTTCTCGATCTGCAATACACCCAAGATGTTGAAGTACGGCAGGCTTTGGCCATCCAATCCGGCGACGGCTTTGCCGTAGTTCCAGGCATTGAGCAAGTCGGGATGAACCAGCATTAGGCCGAGCACGATGCCGAGGACTTCACTGCCGCCAAAGCGCTTAGCGGCTGACCAACCCACCAGTGCAGGCAAAAATACAAATGAGGTGTTGGCCATCAGATTGATCAGGCTCCACAGCCCGTCCAGCGAGGGGTAAGCATCGAGCAATGTGGTGTCGTTAATGAACATGCCTTTGGCGCTGAGCAGGTTGTTAACCCCCATCAGCAGACCCGCAATGATCAGCGCGGGCAGAATCGGCATGAAAACATCCGAAAGCACTCGTACCAGACGCTGTGCAGCGTTGGCCTTGTCAGCGCCCTTTTGTTTGACCTCGGCAATGGTTGTTGCCGCGAGGCCGGTTTGCTCACGTAAGGCGGCGTACACCTTGTCGACGTCGCCGGGGCCAATGACGATCTGATACTGACCGCCCGTGAAGAAAGAACCTTTGACCAGGTCTATTTGATGGAGCGCTGCGCTGTCCACCAAACTGGGGTCTTTGAGGGCCAAACGCAGGCGTGTGACGCAATGCGCTACCTGCTCCAAGTTGTCAACGCCACCCAAGCCTTGCAGCAACTGGTTGGCGATTTTCGAATAGTCGTGGCTCATGCGTTGTCTTCCGCGTGGAATTTTTATTATTGAGCGTCGTTTTGGCAGCACGCTGGAGCGAAACCTACTCGTCTGTACGAGTTAATGCAACAACTGGTACAGACGAGTTAGAAGATAGTTGAGGGCTCTGCTTAACTGTGAAGTGATTAATAATTTCAGCTATCAGCCACATCCGAAAAAAGCGCCTGAAAGATCCTAAAACACTGTCTATTGCGCAGTGCTTGCGCTGCTAAGCGCCCTGCCTTTAAGGTTCGGGCCTTGAACAGCTAACGGCACCGAGCCATCGCCATGACCAAATACAGCCAGATTTATACTGATCTGCTTGCGAACATCAGCACTGAGCGCTTGGCGCGCGGTGCCCGCTTGCCGTCCGAAACTGAGTTGATGAGCCGTTACCAAGCCAGCCGCGGGACTGTGCGTAAGGCGATAGAACAGCTGCAAGAACGCGGCTTTGCGCAAAAGATCCATGGCAAAGGGACGTTTGTCCTGTCATCGCACCCCATTGAGTTTCAATTGGGCGGCATCGTCAGCTTTCAGGAAACCCATCCCAGCCTCGGCAATGACGTCAGCACCGAGGTGGTTGAGTTCACCCACTTCCCGCTTGAAGGCTCGCTCAGTGACAAGATCGACGCCGAGCTTGGCAGCCTGATTACCCGCGTTAAACGCGTGCGGCGCATTGAGGGCAAACGCGTGATTCTGGACATCAACTACTTCGTCAGCGACTTGATTCCGGGGTTAAACCAAGAGATCGCCCAGCACTCGATTTATGCGTTTATCGAGCAGACGTTGAACCTGCAGATCAGTTTTGCCCAGCGCACCATCGAAGCGGTGCCGCGCAGTAAAGACGATCAACTGCATCTGGATCTGGAAGGGCAAAGCCATGTGATTGTGGTGAGCAACCAGACGTTTTTGCAGGATGGAAGGCAGTTCGAGTACACCGAGTCGCGGCATACCTTGGACAAGTTTTACTTTTCGGACATTGCCAGACGTTAAAAGCTGTAATTGGAGACAACCCATTACTGTAGGAGATTTCCTATCGTCCAGACGCCGCGCTGTCGCGTAGCAAACGGGCTAAGTCTGTAGTCGCTGAAACAGCCTCGCGC
>NZ_LLWH01000002.1 GCF_001411475.1 Pseudomonas endophytica
TTAAAAACAAAAGATCGCAGCCTGCGGCAGCTCCTACAGCTACAGATTATTTCCCCCGCGAATCGGCAGTAGGCGCCAACGGCAAGCGCTCAGGCCGTGACCAGATCCACAGGTTGCCCAAGGTCATACCCGCAATAGCCAAGAACACCGGCCAGTCGTGGTCAAGTACGTACAGCATTAAGCCAGCACACAACACCATGCTGATGGTGGCGCTGACTTTGGCTTTGCGCTGGATGATTTTGCCGTTGCGCCAGTTAAACAAAATGGGGCCGAATAAACGGTGGTTTTCGAGCCAAGCACTCAGACGAGGGGAGCTTTTGGTCGCCGCCCACGCCGCGAGCAAAATGAATTCGGTGGTGGGCAAGCCAGGAATCACAATGGCGATCAAGCCAATGCCCAAGCTTACATACGCCAGCACTCCAAACAGGAAGCGAGCGATTTTGGATGAGGATTGCGTTGGGGGTGTCATAGGCTCAAGGCGCAGAAAAAGTTGCTCGGTCAGCGCTCGCTGACCGAGCAGATCCTGCTTAGGCCAGTTCAGGCTCAGCAGAGTAAGCGTGTTCGAGTAATACGGTAAAACGTTCAAAGGCTGCAACGGCACCTTTGTCTAAATCGGCTTCTTCTTCAGCGCTCAGTTCCAGGCCGTCGAGGGTTTTAACGAAGCGCTTCCAGCCTTCAGCACGGCCACCGGCCGGTTCGCCGAGGTGGCGAGCGCCGAAGGTTTCGCTCAGTTCCAGCGCTACTGCACGCTTGATCAAGAACGCGGCACCAAGCTTGGAGCCTTCTGAAACAAATATCCAGCCCAGCGCTTCAGCTTTGCTCGGCGCATTGACCGCGCCTGCTACTGGAGCAGGGACTTCAGTGTTCAGGTCAGCGAGGTCTGCTTTGGCTTGTTCTGCACGGCAGCGCTCAGGCAGGTCAGGCACGATTTGTTTCAAGTCAGCGTCGGTGTACAGCGCTTGAAGCTCCGACTGAAACAGGTATTGAGCGACCACAAAACGGGCAAAGTTTTCGCGGGTATCGAAAGGCTTGTGCGCTTTCACCAGCGCGTCGAGCTTTTGATGCGGCTCGTTGGTGATCTGGTTCAGGCGTTGTGAACGCAAGGCGGGACGCTGTGTGGAATCAGGGGTGGTCATGCCAATATCCTTGAGAATGAGATGCGCTTTGTAACTAGACGATCAAGAAGACGCATCACAGTAAAAATTCCTCACTGCGCAGATTAAAAGACTGCGCAGCGAGGTTTGAGGATCAGATGTCCCAGACCAGATTGACCGCAAAGTTGCGACCCGGAGCGGTCAGACGATCCATGTTGGCGGGGTTGAGCACACCGGCTTCACCGACGCTGTCGTAACCGCGAACGTCATCCCAGATCCAGTATTTCTTGTCGGTCAGGTTGTACAGGCCAGCGTTGACGGTGACGTCGTTGGTGACTTTATAGAACCCTGTAAGGTCGATGACGCCGTAGCCTGGCGACTTGAATTGTTTACTGGTGCCATCGGGTGCGAAGAAGCTGGTGTCATCCACTTGGTCTTTACGCTTGACCAGCGTCCAACTGACCAAGGCACCGTAGTTTTGCTGCTGATAACCCAGGCCCATGACGGCGGTCAGCGGGTTTACGCTGTTGATCGGCTCGCCATTGTCTTCGTTTTTGCCGTGGGCATAGGCGATCGAACCACGCGTGTACAGACCTTCTGGTGCGCCGAAGGCTCCCAGATCCAACTGCCCCTTAACTTCGGCACCTTTGATGGTGGCGCGCTTGATGTTGTTAGCTTGGAAGGTCGTTTCGCTGTAGCCGGGGGTGATGGCATCTTCGTTGATGAAGTCGCGGTACTTGTTATAGAACACCGCCAAATCGAAGGAGCCTGCCTCAAAATTGCCGCGCAGACCGGTTTCGAAACTTTTGCTTTTTTCTGGATCTAGATTCGGGTTGGCCGCGACTTTGTAACCGGCTGCCAGGTTTTCAAAAGTGCCATACAACGCTTTGGCAGTCGGTGTACGGAAGCCCTCGGCGTATTGGCCGTACCAGGTGTATTGCTCGGTCAGCGCGTAAGTCAGACCAAATTTAGGCGACACCCGGTGCCAGGTTTTTTTCTCGTCAGAGACGTTGGCTCGCTCACCCACTGGAATCGTGTTGAGGAACTCCTGAGTAATGTGCGGCGACAAGCGTGTGTGGTCGTAACGCAGGCTCGGGGTGAAAGTCCAGTCGTTCCAGCTGATCTGGTCTTGGGCGAACAGGCTGTAGGTGTTGATGGTCGGGTTCGGGAAGTCGCTGGATTTAACCAAGTAGTCTGACGGGCTGTCAGCGCCGATGGCTGTACAGCCTCTGCCGACTGCCAAACAGGTGCCCGAGCCGCTGCGCGAGCCGGTGACTTTTTGGTTTTTGTAGGTGGCGCCGTAGGTCAGCAAATGATCGGTTTCACCGATGCTGAACGCCTTGTCCGCTTGGGCGTCGAGTATCCATTGTTTTTCTTGATAGGTGGTGTCACGCGAGCGCATGACATTGCGGGTAAACGGGAAATAGTCTTCCAGCGTGGTCTCATCTGTTTTGGCAACTTGATAGTTCAGGCTGGTCTTGATGTGGTCAGCGAAAAGGCTGTTGACCGCCATGCTGTTGACCAGGCCGAAGCGTTCACGGCTTACGGTTTCGGTGCCGGTACGCGAGCGGTACATGTTTTGCCCTACACCATTGCCGACGGGGCCGCCGACGGCGCTCTTCACGTTCACGTCGAGGTGGCCTTTGTACTTCTCGTAAGTGAAGGCCAAGCGGTCATCATCGTTGTAGTTCCAGCCCGCCTTAGCCAGCACACTGGTGGTTCTCGCGTCTTCCGGGTTGGCGGCGGTGCGTGACAAGCCATTGCCGCCGCGGTTGCCGTAAGACTCGGTGTCGTGACCGTCACGCTGGCTAAAATGTAGCAAACCGTCGAACTCCCCCGAGCGACCGGCCAAGGTGCCGGACTTCAGCCAGCTGCGATCAGCAGAGCTGTAGCCGGTTTTGAAACGGGCGCCGACATCTTCGCCCGGCTTGATGATGTCATCCGGGTCAAGGGTGAAGTAGCTGACCGCGCCGCCAATCGCGTTGCTGCCGTACAGCACAGACGCCGGGCCGCGGAGGATTTCAACGCTCCTGACGATTTCTGGGTCAACGTAGTTACGTTGGGTTTGGGCATAAGGGCCGTTGAAGAAAGAATCCGGGATCTCAACGCCATCAATTTGGGTCAGGATCCGGTCGCCGTCGATCCCGCGAATGTTGTAGCCGGAGATGCCGCCGCGCTGGCCCGCGCCGCCGACCGAAACACCGGGCTCATAACGAACCAGATCTTTAATGGTGTTAACGTTTTCGCGGTCTAGGTCTTGACGGTCATGCACGGTGACAGTGCTGGGTACGGCACTGACATTTTGCTCGTTACGTGTTGCACTGATGGTCACTTGCTGCAAGGCCAAGGTGCCAGAAGCCGCGCTGCGCCTCTCGAGCACAATGTTGTTGTTGCTGAGTTTGCGGTAACTCAGGTTGGTCCCCAGGAGCAAGCGATCGAGAGCCTTTTCTGGGGTTAAAGAGCCACGAACGCCTGGCGAGGAAATGTCCTGCGCCAGCTCTGCCGGCAAGCCGACCTGCCAACCGGTCACGTCGCTAAAGTCATTCAATGCAGCCGCAAGAGGCTGTTGAGCGATCGCAAACTTGTAATTGCCCACGGTGCGATTGGTTGGCGGCGTATCGGTCGCGGCCATGACGGGGGCCGCTTGAACGCCAGCCAAAAGCATGGCAACGGTCAACAACGACAATGTGCACTGGTGCAAGCCGCCAGTGCGAGCGTTGGAAGTGGACCGACTGTTGAAACGTGTGGGCATTGATAGCGCTCCGAGGTAACAAGTCTTGTAGTTGCGAAGCTGACTCAAAATGCGAATCAGTTGCATTGATAAGTACGAGACGAATGACCTTAGGCTATCGAGTAAAAAAAGATTTAATTAATTGAGATTTGTTAATTGAGGATGACCAGCGACGGGTATTCCGAGATCCGGCTTGAGGTGATGTGGGCCAAAGAGCGCACGATGTCCAGTGGTTGATCGAGCCGGTAATTGCCCGTTACGGCCACGTTGGCCAGTTGTTCGTTCGTGTTGACGATCCAGCCGGGGTAGTAGCGGCGGACTTCATCCAGCACTTTGCTCATCGGACAATTTTCAAACACCAGCCGACCTTGGACCCAGGCCAGATCAGTCTGTGGGTTGAGCTTAGTAGGGCGGCTAAAGCCGTTAGGACCAATGCTGACGCTGTTGCCCGCCGATAAACGCATTTGCGTACCGGCACTGGCAACGCGTAAATCAACATCGCCGCGTTGCACCCGTACTTGCGCTTCGCCGTTCAGGTAACTCACGGCGAACGCGGTGTCGCGCACGCTGACGCGCACCGGGCCCGCTTCTACAATCAGTGGTAACTCAAGGTTGGCCGGGATTTCAAAAAACGCTTCGCCCTGTAACAGTCGGGCGCTGGGTTGGGCATTCACGACTTTGCTGGAAAATGCCGAGTTGGTATTGAGCAGCACCTTGGAGCCGTCTTCGAGTTGCAGACGTTGGCGTTCGCCCACCACGGTCAGGTGATCAGCTTGCAGGCGTAACGGCACGTTACTGTAACTGCCGACCGTCAACACCAACACCGCCGCAGTGGCAAGGTGCTTCCAATGTCGGCTGATGCGCCGCCATGCACTGGGTTTGCGCCGTGTTTGCAAGGTTTGGGCGGCTTCCAGCACCGGTTGCCCGTTCCAAATAGCGCTGGCCTTGGCAAATGCTTGGGCATGCGCAGGGTCGGCATTGAGCCAGTCGTTAAAAGCGCTTTGCTGTTCGTTGCTCGCACACTCAAGGGTGATCAGCCAGTCCAGTGCCTGATCCATGATGCTGTTTTGCAGCACCTCATGCGCCGGGTCAGGGGCAGCAGGTGTGTGAGTGTCCGTCACAGATGTTCCTTGGCAGTTTCGCAAGCGTTCGAGTGGGCGTTCAAAGGCAAGGTTAAGGCCGATTCACCCTGTCGGCTACCCCGATACAGATTGCCATGATCAATTTGAGTTCCTTTTGGACGGTACTCAATGAGACATCAAGCTCTTCGGCGATTTCTTGATAACTGCAACCATGCAACCGGCTGAGGATGAAAATCCGTTGCTGGCGTGCGCTTAGCTGGCTCAGGCTCACACTCAAACGCTCCAGTAATTGCGCAGCTTGATGGGCTTCTTCCGGCGTGCTGTGAGTAGAGGCAACCCCCTCAATGACTTCCACCGGCACATCTTCAACCACCGTTCGCGCTTGAATACGTCGCGCGCGCAGATGATCAAGCGCCAGATTGCGCGCGGTCTGATAGACAAAGGGTTCCAGATGCTCGACTGAGCGCTCGCTCAAGGCGCGGGTTACCCGCAAGTAAGTCTCTTGCAGCAAGTCTTCGGCGGTGCTGTGGTTATTCACCATCCGCTGTAACGTGCGCAGCAAGGTCACCCGCTGAGTAAGGAAGACTTGATTGAACTGGGACTGACTCACAGCGCTATCCGACCAATTTTGAGCGAATGATAATGCTTATCATCTGTGCGATTGGTCAAGTGATGTTTTGGATTTGTTTGGGGGCGCCTAAGATCAAGCGCTAAACAACCCTGTAGGAGCTGTCGAGGCACGAAGGCTGCGATCTTTTGTTTTTAAGATCAAAAGATCGCAGCCTTAGACAACGCCTACCTTTTATTTGTGTGCATGTTCATTGCTGCGGTGCACGCCGCGATAGGTCGTTAGACACGCCCTTTTAAATACGCGTTGTAATCCGGAATGCGGTGTTGGTGTGGCTGGTTCATGAGTGGGCTGCTAAGCAGGTAGTCCGCCGTACACTCATTGCTCGCGACGGGAATGTTCCAGACCGCTGCCACGCGCAATAGCGCTTTAATGTCTGGGTCGTGGGGCTGCGGCTCGAACGGGTCCCAAAAAAACACCAGCATGTCGATTTTCTGTTCAGCAATGTGTGCTCCCACCTGCTGGTCACCGCCCAGTGGACCACTGATCATGCTTTCAATCGGTAACTCTAGGCGTTTGCTTAATAGCTGGCCGGTAGTGCCGGTTGCGCAAAGATTATGCTGGCTGAGCGCGGCTTTGTGGCGTTCGGCCCAGTCGAGCAAAAAACCTTTGCAGTGATCATGGGCGACCAAGGCGATGCGCTTGCGCGCCGCCAAGGTCGACGTGGTGCAGCTTGCCGCTGACCTTGGTGTGATTAGCATCGAAGATCGACGACAACGGGTTGTGATTAAAGTCACTGGAAACCAGCGGCAGGCTGTTGTAGCCCAACACTTTGGAGTGCTGGCTGGCTTCTTTGAAAGCGGCGTTGACCTCGGCGGCAGTGACTTCACGGGTCAGTTCAACGGTCAGATCGACCAGCGATACGTTGATCACCGGAACGCGTACCGACATACCGGTCAACTTGCCAGCCAACTCGGGCAACACCAGACCCACGGCTTCGGCGGCACCGGTTTTGCTTGGGATCATGTTGTGCGTGGCCGAACGCGCACGGTAAGGGTCGGAGTGATAAACGTCGGTTAGATTCTGGTCGTTGGTGTAAGCGTGAATGGTGGTCATCAGGCCGTTGGCAATGCCGAACTCACGGTTAAGAATTTGCGCGACAGGTGCCAAGCAGTTGGTGGTGCACGACGCGTTGGAAATAATTTGATGCGATTGACGCAGAATGTCGTGGTTAACGCCATAGACCACAGTCGCATCGGCATTTTTACCTGGCGCCGAGATAATCACCTTGCGTGCGCCAGCGGTGATGTGAGCCTCGGCTTTGCTGCGCTCGGTGAAAAAACCGGTGCACTCAAATACCACGTCAATGTTGAGCGCGGCCCAAGGGAGTTCAGCTGGGTTGCGGATGGCCGTGACTGAAATGTGGTCACCATTGACGGTCAAACTTTCTGCATCATGCTCAACGGTCGCATCGAATGTGCCGTGCACGGTGTCGTATTTGAGCAAGTGCGCATTGATGGCACTGTCACCCAGGTCGTTAATAGCGACGATCTGTAAGTCCTGCCGGTAGCCTTGGGTATACAGTGCTCGCAGGACGTTACGGCCGATACGGCCAAAACCATTGATTGCGATTCGTAGTGTCATTGAAAGCACCTGTCATCAATTTGTTGTTGGAATTACAAGATTATTCTCATAAAAATAGAAAACAAGCCATTTAAGTGGCAATATTTTGTTTTATCTACAACGAGTGACCTGAATCAACGGGTCCGAAGGGCTGGGGCGCACGTGCGAACCCTAGTCAGCATAGGACACACACAGGTCGCCACATCCGTTAGCCTGGAGTTCAACACATGCATCCCCGCGTTCTTGAAGTCACCGAGCGTCTTATTGCCCGTAGTCGAGCTACCCGCGAGGCGTATCTGACGCTTATTCGTGACGCTGCCAGTGACGGGCCGCAACGCGGCAAGCTGCAATGTGCGAACTTTGCCCATGGCGTGGCCGGGTGTGGGACGGAAGATAAAAACACCCTCAAGCTGATGAACGCCGCCAACGTGGCAATTGTTTCGTCATATAACGACATGCTGTCCGCGCACCAGCCTTACGAGCATTTCCCTGAGCAAATCAAGCAAGCACTGCGCGAAATGGGCTCAGTAGGGCAGTTCGCTGGCGGCACACCGGCCATGTGCGACGGCGTGACTCAAGGCGAGGCGGGCATGGAATTGAGCCTGTTAAGCCGCGAAGTGATCGCGCTGTCGACCGCGGTTGCGCTCTCGCACAACATGTTCGATGCCGCGCTGATGCTGGGCATTTGCGACAAAATCGTTCCGGGTCTGCTGATGGGTGCTCTGCGCTTCGGTCATCTGCCAACCATCTTTGTGCCGGGCGGGCCTATGCCATCCGGCATTTCCAACAAGGAAAAGGCCGATGTACGTCAGCGCTACGCTGAAGGCAAGGCCAGCCGTGAAGAGCTGTTGGAATCTGAGATGAAGTCTTACCACAGTCCAGGCACCTGCACCTTTTACGGCACTGCCAATACCAACCAGTTACTGATGGAGGTGATGGGGCTGCACTTGCCTGGCGCATCTTTCGTTAATCCTTACACGCCACTGCGCGATGCGCTGACTCGCGAAGCAGCGCATCAAGTGACTCGTCTGACCCAGCAAAGTGGCGACTTCACACCGCTCGGTGAGATTGTTGATGAGCGCTCGCTGGTTAACTCCATCGTCGCCTTGCACGCGACTGGCGGCTCCACCAACCACACCTTGCACATGCCAGCCATTGCCATGGCCGCGGGTATTCAGCTGACCTGGCAAGACATGGCCGACCTGTCTGAGGTGGTGCCAACCCTGTCCCATGTGTATCCAAACGGTAAAGCTGACATCAACCACTTCCAAGCTGCGGGCGGCATGGCGTTCCTGATTCGTGAGCTGCTAGAAGCTGGTTTGCTGCATGAAAACGTCAATACGGTAGCGGGTTATGGGCTGAGCCGTTACACCCGCGAGCCTTTCTTAGTGGACGGCCAGTTGGTATGGCGTGATGGCCCGATTGAAAGTCTCGACGAGTCGATCTTGCGCCCAGTGGCCCGCGCGTTCTCTTCTGAGGGCGGCTTGCGGGTGATGGAGGGCAACTTGGGGCGCGGGGTTATGAAAGTCTCGGCGGTTGCGCCCGAGCACCAGATTGTTGAAGCCCCGGCGCGGGTTTTCCAAGATCAGCAGCAGTTGGCCGATGCGTTCAAGGCAGGTGAATTGGAGCATGACTTTGTGGCGGTGATGCGTTTTCAAGGCCCGCGCTCCAATGGCATGCCTGAACTGCACAAAATGACCCCGTTCCTTGGCGTGCTCCAAGATCGTGGCTTTAAAGTGGCGCTGATTACCGATGGCCGAATGTCCGGCGCGTCGGGAAAAATACCCGCAGCGATTCATGTCAGCCCCGAAGCGGCGATTGGCGGTGCGCTAGCGCGGGTTCAAGATGGCGATCTGATTCGGGTCGATGGCGTCAAAGGCACGTTGCAACTGCTGGTAGATGAGGCAGAATTCGCCGCGCGCACTCCGGCTGTTGGCACGCTGAGCAATGCCGTCGGTACTGGGCGCGAGTTGTTTGCGTTTATGCGTCAGGCCTTTAGTTCGGCCGAGCAGGGCGCGAGTACCTTTACCTCGTCTCTGGAATCCCTGAAATGAAACTCGCCCTTGTCGGTGATATTGGTGGCACTAACGCCCGTTTTGCCCTCTGGGAAAACGAGCAATTGCGTTCGGTCAGCGTGCTAGCCACTGCCGACTACGCCTGCCCGCAAGACGCCATCAGCGTTTACCTTAAAGCGTTAAACCTTGAGCTTGGGGCGGTGGGGTCGGTATGCCTGTCAGTTGCGGGGCCAGTGAGCGGCGATGAGTTTCGCTTCACCAATAACCATTGGCGTTTGAGTCGATCAGCGTTTTGCAACGACTTGCAGATTGATCATTTACTGTTGATCAACGACTTCAGCGCCATGGCGCTGGGCATGACGCGTCTGCAACCTGAGGATGTACGCCAAGTGTGCCCCGGTATTGCTGACCCAACGCGTCCGGCGGTGGTCATTGGGCCAGGCACCGGCCTTGGGGTTGGCACCTTGCTCAACCTTAACGGCGAACAGTGGATGGCGTTGCCGGGTGAAGGCGGCCATGTCGATCTGCCCATGAGTAACCCGCGTGAAGTGCAGCTGTGGCAGCACATCTATGACGAAATAGGGCACGTCAGTGCCGAAAGTATCTTGAGTGGCAGCGGATTGCCGCGCGTCTATCGGGCAATTTGTGCGCTAGATGGGCATGAACCGGTGCTCGACAGCGATCGGGCGATTACCGCGGCAGCATTGGCGGGCGATCCTGTGGCACTGCAAGTGCTCGAGCATTTCAGTTGCTGGCTGGGCCGGGTCGCAGGCAACAATGTGCTGACGCTCGGCGGCCGGGGCGGGGTGTATATCGTCGGCGGTGTGATCCCACGCTTTGCCGATATTTTCGTCAACAGCGGCTTTGCCAGCAGCTTTGCCGATAAAGGCTGCATGAGCGACTACCTCAAAGGCATTCCGGTGTGGCTGGTAACAGCGCCTTACCCTGGCTTGATTGGCGCAGGTGTCGCATTGCAGCAAGCATTTGGTTGAGGCGAGGTTTAACTGTAGGAGCAGCCGATCGACGCTCCTACAGGCAGTCTTTCGTCCATAACAACAATAAGGATCAGCACCTGTGAGCCCATCCGGCAAGTCCATTTTGCTGGTCGATGATGACCAAGAAATTCGAGAGCTTCTCGATATCTACCTCAGCCGTGCCGGTTTTCAGGTGCGCACCGTCGCTGACGGGGCTGGCTTTAGACGGGCGCTGAATGAGCAAGCCAGCGATTTATTGATCTTGGACGTGATGCTGCCCGATGAAGACGGTTTTAGCTTGTGTCGGTGGGTGCGGGAACATCCGCGTTTTGCGCACACGCCAATTATCATGCTCACCGCCAGTTCTGATGAAGCAGACCGGGTCATCGGCCTGGAATTGGGCGCTGATGATTATTTGGGCAAGCCTTTCAGCCCGCGCGAACTCCAAGCACGGATCAAAGCCCTGTTGCGCCGCACTCACTTTTCCAGCGCGAGCACCGGCAATGAAATCATGGCGTTCGAGGAGTGGCGGCTCAATACCGTGACTCACCGGCTGTTTCATACCGATGGAGAAGAGGTGATTTTATCGGGCGCCGACTTCGCCTTGCTCAAACTGTTTTTGGATAACCCACAGCAGATTCTTGATCGCGACATGATTGGCAACGCGACTCGAGGGCGAGATCTCATGCCGCTTGATCGCATTGTGGACATGGCGGTCAGCCGTTTGCGCCAACGCCTGCGCGATACCGATAAACCGCCGCGGTTAATAAGAACCATCCGTGGCAGCGGTTATCAGTTGGCGGCTGAGGTCAGCATCGGTAATGGACTTTAAATTTTTATCCAAACTGCCCGTTCCCCGATCTCTGTTGGGGCGCATGTTATTGCTGACCCTGCTCGCGATTTTACTGGCGCAGACCTTGTCGAGTGCCATTTGGCTTTCACAATTGCGCACCACCCAATTGGTGGGCTTGGTCAACAGTGCGCGGAGCATGGCGCATTCGATGAACGCCACGGTGACGTACTTACGCTCTTTGCCGCTGGCCTATCGTCCTCTGGTACTTGACCAAATGCGCAGTATGGGCGGCACGCGATTTGTCGTGAGCCTCAATGACAAGCCGCTGGTCATGGATGTACTGCCTACCACCCAGCGCAAACAGGCGGTACTTGAGGCGGTAGACCAAGTGCTGCGCCAGTCGTTAGGGGCTGATGTTGACCTGTCGGTGAAGTTTGTCAGCCCCCAAGACTTACGCATCTTCAACGCAGGTCTAAAGCTCGACGAACTGCCGCGTTCGTGGGCGCATTTTGCGTTGACTCTGGAGCCCGTCGACCCCCCGGTACTGGTCACGCAGATCCAGATGGCGCCGGGTGAGTGGCTGTATATAGCGTCCTTACTGCCCCAGCCTTACACCAGCCTTGAAGAAGAAGGGCTGCCTGCATTGCAGCTGTGGTTTATCGTCCTCAGCAGCCTCTTTTTATTAATGTTTATCGGTCTACTGGTGCACTGGCAGAGCCGCCCGCTTAAGCGCTTGGCCAGAGTCGCTCGCGACATGTCATTGGGCGAGGACGAGGTCCAGCCGGTCGAAGTGGGAGGGGGTAGCGAAGTGGTTGAGGTGGGGCGCGCCTTTAACACCATGCGCGCACGTATCAGCCGTTACCTGACCGAACGAGGCCAATTGTTTAGCGCTATCTCCCACGACCTGCGCACGCCCATTACTCGGCTTCGTCTGCGGGTGGAATTACTGGACGACGAGCAACTGCAATATAAGTTTGGCCGTGACTTGGATGAGTTAGAAATGCTGGTCAAAGGCGCGCTGCAATGCGTGAAAGACACAGATATCCACGAAAATATTGAGCCGGTGGATGTCAACGGCTTGTTGGATTGTTTAATCGAACCCTACGTGCTGCCGCACGGTAATGGCCGGGTCACCTTGCACGGGCGAGCCGCCAGTGCTTACCCCGGCAAGCCCTTGGCGCTGCGGCGCTGCATGGGTAACTTGATTGATAACGCGCTTAAGTACGGGACCAACGCGCATTTACGTATAGACGACAACAAGCAGGCGTTTGTACTGACCGTCGACGATGAGGGGCCGGGTGTGCCTCAACAGCGTCTTGAACAAGTGTTTGAGCCGCACTTTCGTTTAGCTGGGCAGCAACAAGGCTACGGCCTTGGGCTGGGTATTGCGCGCAGCATCGCTCACAGCCATGGTGGTGAAGTGAGTTTGCAAAATCTTCGTGCTGGCGGCCTGCGCGTCACTTTGTATTTGCCTCGAAATGTCGATTGATAGACAAATTCGCCTGTTGGGCGCTAATGGGCAGTATGCGTTCTGCTTGAGGGGTTGAGGCTTTTTCGGCCGAAAGCTTTGAGTCTCGAGCATTATGCATCGCCGCCATAATTCGATTTTCGCGCACACGCCGGCTGGTTTGGCTGAAGTGATGCTGGAGCTTTTCCATGGCGACATCATAGGGGTCGTTGCACAGAATTAACTGCCGCTCACGTTCCTCAAGTGCCATCTGTTTGGCCTGCTCGTCACCATAGCGATCAATACGAAAGCTTTTACTCAGGTTGTATCCATGAATGCGAGTTGTGGCGCGCCAATAATCAATTTGGTTGGACTGAACGCGATACACGCCCGGATGGCCGCTGGTGTTATGAGGCATTAAGCGTTGACGGTCTTCATAGCTGAACAACGGCGGCATTTTCAGCACCAACTGATTGCGTAACGCTTCGGCCGCTTCGAGGGCGGCAGTCTCGCCTCCATGTTCGGCGAAACTGAACTGGTGAACATGCACTTTGCCCGAGCGTTGAATATCAATTTTCCAAGCGTAAGGTCGGCCCTCCTTGTCTTTTAAAGGGTAAATGAAGCAATGGTTACGGGACGTTAGGTTACGTTCTGACATGGCTTAAATCTCCTGAATGGGTCGGCTTTCATTCTTTTGCTGCGACGATGATTAGGAGACTCGCTGATGTTATTTGCTGGTACAACGTGGGAAAACGACTTCGGGATGCGTCCTACAGGCAATGCGGAAAAAACCTTATTTTCTGAATCCTTAGGCAATCTCGGCGCATAGGAAGGCTCACGTTGTTCGTACTGAAATATCGCTAATTGGCTTCCACCCCCCCTGCATTCCAATTGTCACCATGTGGTGACAATCAAGCGTCTGTTCGTTACTTGAAGCGCAGGGGGCGTGGATACACTCAACCACAGCGCAAGCAAAAGACTTGCACAGCTATAACAACAAGAAAGGGCCTCTCATGAATTCATTCAATCGCCTCGCCGTCGTCATCTCACTCGCCACTCTTTTCCCTCTAAGCAGCTATGCCGCCGACTCAAAAGGTACGGTTGAGGTCGTGCATTGGTGGACCTCAGGCGGGGAAAAAGCGGCCGTCGATGTACTGAAGGCTCAAATTGAAAAAGACGGTTTCACTTGGAAAGACGGCGCTGTTGCCGGTGGCGGCGGTGCCACTGCGATGACGGTACTTAAAAGTCGTGCCGTGGCAGGCAACCCGCCCGGTATGGCGCAGATCAAAGGGCCGGACATTCAAGAGTGGGCCTCAACTGGGTTACTCGACACTGAGGTGTTGCAGGATGTCGCCAAACAAGAGCAATGGGACAACCTGCTCGACAAGAAAATCTCCGATACCGTTAAGTACGAAGGCGACTATGTGGCTGTACCGGTCAATATCCATCGCGTGAACTGGTTATGGATAAACCCGCAAGTCTTCAAGAAAGCGGGCATCGAAAAACCGCCTACCACCCTTGAAGAGTTCTACGCAGCGGGTGACAAACTCAAGGCCGCGGGCTTTATTGCGCTCGCCCATGGTGGTCAGCCTTGGCAGGACAGCACAGTTTTTGAAGCCGTTGTCCTGTCAGTGATGGGCGCAGATGGCTACAAAAAGGCCATGGTCGACCTTGATAACGATGCCCTCACGGGGCCTGAGATGGTCAAGGCGCTGACTGAGCTGAAGAAAGTGGCGACCTACATGGACGTCGATGGCAAGGGCCAAGACTGGAACCTAGAAGCGGCCAAAGTTATTAATGGCAAAGCCGGCATGCAGATCATGGGGGATTGGGCCAAGAGTGAATGGACCGCCGCTAAGAAAATAGCGGGCAAAGACTACGAGTGCGTTGCCTTCCCGGGCACCGACAAGGCTTTCACCTACAACATCGACTCACTCGCGGTGTTCAAGGTTAAGGATCAAGGCACGCAGGCCGGTCAACAGGACATTGCCAAAGTAGCCTTGGGTGAAAACTTCCAAAAAGTGTTCAGCATGAACAAGGGCTCGATTCCGGTTCGCAACGACATGTTGAACAACATGGAAAAACTCGGTTTTGACGCGTGCGCCCAGACCTCGGCTAAAGATTTCTTGACTGACGCCAAAACGGGCGGCCTGCAACCAAGCATGGCGCACAACATGGCGACCACGCTGGCGGTGCAGGGTGCGTTTTTTGATGTCATCACCAATTACATCAACGACCCGAAAGCCGACCCCGCGGATACCGCCAAAAAGCTTGGCGCTGCGATCAAGTCCGCCAAGTAACCGCCCTGTAGGCGCACGTCTCGCGATCTGTTGATTTTCTAACAGATCGCGACGCGAGCTCGCGCCTACAACTTTTCCTTTGCTCGGATTCCCTCCATGAACTCTACTGCTGCGTTCAGGAAAGTCTCACCCTTCGATGCACTGCAACGCTGGCTACCCAAACTGGTATTGGCGCCCAGCATGTTCATTGTCTTGGTGGGCTTTTATGGCTACATCCTGTGGACGTTCGTTCTGTCGTTCACTCGCTCAACATTCCTACCGAATTACACATGGGCTGGGCTGGCGCAGTACCAGCGCTTGTTCGAGAACGACCGCTGGTGGGTCGCGAGCAAAAATCTGCTGGTGTTCGGTGGCCTGTTTATCGGTATCACGCTGGTGATTGGCGTCACGCTGGCGGTATTGCTCGACCAACGCATCAGACGCGAAGGCTTTATCCGTACGATTTACCTGTACCCGATGGCGCTATCAATGATCGTCACCGGTACTGCCTGGAAGTGGCTACTTAACCCCGGCATGGGCTTGGACAAGCTACTGCGTGACTGGGGGTGGGAGGGGTTTCGTCTGGATTGGTTGATCGACCCTGACCGCGTGGTGTATTGCCTGGTTATCGCGGCCGTTTGGCAAGCCTCAGGTTTCATCATGGCGATGTTCCTCGCGGGGCTGCGCGGGGTTGACCAGTCGATCATCCGTGCTGCGCAGATTGATGGTGCCAGCTTGCCGCGTATTTACTGGAAAGTCGTGCTGCCAAGCCTTCGTCCGGTGTTCTTCAGTGCGGTAATGATTCTGGCGCACATCGCCATCAAGAGCTTTGACTTGGTGGCGGCGATGACGGCCGGTGGGCCGGGGTATTCGTCTGACTTGCCCGCCATGTTCATGTACTCCTTCACCTTTAGCCGTGGACAGATGGGCATGGGCTCGGCCAGTGCGATTCTGATGCTGGGTGCCATTTTGGCGATCATCGTGCCCTACCTTTACTCCGAGCTGAGGGCTAAGCGAAATGACTAGTCTTGTTGGCAAGCGCTCTTTAAGTCTGAGCCGCATCGCGATCTATGCGTTGTTGATGTTCGCAGTACTGCTTTATCTGGTGCCGCTGGTGGTCATGCTGCTAACCAGCTTTAAAACCCCAGAAGACATCAGCACCGGTAACTTGCTGAGTTGGCCAAGCGTGATTACCGGCATTGGCTGGGTCAAGGCGTGGGCCACCGTTGATGGTTACTTCTGGAACTCGATCAAAATCACCGTGCCAGCGGTATTGGCCTCGACTGCCATCGGTGCCTTGAACGGCTATGTGTTGTCGATGTGGCGCTTTAGAGGCTCGCAATTGTTTTTTGGTCTGCTGCTGTTCGGTTGTTTCTTACCGTTTCAGACCGTACTGCTGCCCGCTTCATTCACCCTCGGCAAGATGGGCTTGGCCAGCACCACCACCGGTCTGGTGATTGTGCATATCGTTTACGGCTTGGCCTTCACAACGCTGTTTTTCCGTAACTACTACGTGAGCATTCCCGATGCGCTGGTAAAGGCCGCACGTCTGGATGGTGCGGGGTTCTTTACGATTTTCAGGCGGATCATTCTGCCGATGTCGACGCCTATCATCATGGTCTGCCTGATTTGGCAGTTCACTCAGATCTGGAACGACTTCCTGTTCGGCGTGGTGTTCTCCAGCGGTGATTCTCAGCCCATTACCGTGGCGTTGAACAACCTGGTCAACACCAGTACCGGGGTCAAGGAATACAACGTTGATATGGCGGCGGCGATGATCGCCGGGCTGCCGACTCTGCTGGTCTATGTGGTCGCAGGCAAGTATTTCGTGCGCGGGCTAACTGCCGGCGCGGTGAAGGGGTAATCATGGCAACGCTCGAGCTTCGTAACGTAAACAAGACCTATGGTGCTGGTTTGCCAGACACCCTTAAAAACATCGAGCTGTCGATCAAAGACGGCGAGTTTTTGATTCTGGTAGGGCCTTCGGGCTGTGGTAAGTCGACCTTAATGAACTGCATCGCGGGTCTGGAGAACATCACGGGTGGCGCGATCATGATTGATGATCAAGACGTCAGTGGCATGAGCCCCAAAGACCGCGACATTGCCATGGTGTTTCAGTCCTACGCGTTGTACCCGACCATGAGCGTGCGCGAGAACATCGAGTTCGGTCTTAAGATCCGCAAGATGCCGCAGTCGGCTATTGATGAGGAAGTCGCGCGGGTTGCCAAGTTATTGCAGATCGAGCACTTGCTCAATCGTAAGCCGGGCCAGTTGTCCGGCGGGCAACAGCAGCGGGTTGCGATGGGCCGTGCATTGGCGCGTCGGCCCAAGATCTATTTGTTCGATGAACCGCTCTCCAACCTCGACGCTAAATTACGGGTTGAGATGCGCACCGAAATGAAACTGATGCATCAGCGTCTGAAGACCACCACCGTTTATGTGACCCATGACCAGATTGAGGCCATGACCCTTGGTGACAAAGTCGCGGTGATGAAGGATGGGATCATCCAGCAATTCGGTACGCCCAAACAGATTTACAACGATCCGGCCAATCTGTTCGTCGCCAGCTTCATCGGTTCCCCCCCAATGAATTTCATTGGTCTACGCTTGAAGCGTCAAGACGGCCGGCTAATGGCCGTTCTAGACAGCGGGCAGGCACGTTGTGAGTTGCCGCTGGCGATGCAGGATGCAGGGCTTGAGGGCCGGGATGTCATCGTGGGGATTCGTCCCGAGCAGATCATAGTGGCTGGGCAAGAGGCCAATGGCCTGCCAACACTTCGCGCTGAAGTCACAGTGACCGAGCCCACGGGGCCGGATACGTTGGTCTTCGTACAGCTCAATGAGGTCAAGGTCTGTTGCCGACTGGCGCCAGATACCGCGCCGCAAGTGGGCGAAAGCCTGAACCTGCAGTTCGACCCAGCCAAAGTCCTGCTGTTTGATGCTCAGACAGGTGAGCGCTTGGGCGTTTCATTGCCTGCTCTGAATACCTTGGGCGATAACGTCGCCCAATTAAAGGGGCGCTAAAGCTGCACTCAAGGACGCGTGTTGTTTCGAGCTAAAGAAGTTGTAAACCGCGTTAGATAAGAACAGTTAATAACAAAAGACGAGGATTTAGGGATGACAACGCGACACGGCAATACCCGATTAATCTGCCAACTGTCAGCGGCGGCCGTGCTGGTCATGTCTGCGAATGCGATGGCAGACGATGCTTTCAGTGCCGACTCAAAATGGATGACCGGAGACTGGGGAGGGGAGCGGACCAAGCTCATTGATCAGGGGATCGACATCAAGGCCGACTATGTGGGTGAAGTAGGCGCGAACCTGCATGGCGGCTACAACCACAACAAGACGGCGCGCTACAGCGACCAGTTTGGCTTGGGCGTGGCCTTAGACCTTCAAAAGCTGTGGGGCTGGGATAACACCCAAGCCAAGATCCAGCTCACAAACCGAAATGGTGAGAACATTTCCAATGACCGTGTAGGCGATCCGCGTGCCGGTACGTTGAGTTCGTCTCAAGAAGTCTACGGCCGTGGGCACATGGTGCGACTGACCCAGTTGTACATTCAGCATCAGTTCCTCGACGGCAAGCTGGATGTCAAAGCGGGTTACTTTGGTGAAGGCGAAGACTTCAACACCTTCCCGTGTGACTTCCAAAACCTGGCGTTCTGCGGTTCTCAGGTGGGTAACTGGGCGACCAATATTTGGTACAACTGGCCGGTTAGCCAAGCGGCTCTACGGGTGAAATACAACATCACGCCGGAGTTCTATGCGCAGATCGGTGCGTACAACCAAAACCCTTCCCAGTTAGAACATGGTAACGGCTTCAAACTCAGCGGCAGTGGCACCAAAGGTACGGTTTTGCCCGTCGAACTGGTCTGGTCGCCTCAGGTTAACAACCTACCAGGCGCATACCGCGTCGGTTACTCCCAGCGCCCGGCACCTGCGGCTGACCTGCGCGAAGACATCAATGGCCAAGACGCTGCCAGCACGGGGCAGAGTTACCGCGTGCACGACAGCAAGCACGGTTACTGGTTGGTTGTGCAACAGCAACTCACCAGCCACAACGGTGATGCGTCGCGCGGTCTGAACGTAGCAGCTAATGCGACGTTCCATGACAAAGCCACCAACATCGTCGACAACTATCAATCGCTGATGTTTGTGTACAAAGGCCCGTTCGATGCGCGTCCCAAAGATGACATCGGCATTGGCTTTGCGCGCATTCATGTCAACGATCAAGTGAAGAAAAACGCTGAACTGGCCAACGCTGCCAATAATGTCTCTAACTTCGACAACACGTTATACGCGCCACTGCGCAATACCGAGTACAACTACGAACTTAACTACGGCATCCACGTGACCAATTGGCTGACCGTGCGTCCCAACTTGCAGTACATCACTCACCCAGGTGGCGTGGACAAAGTCGACAACGCGCTGGTAGCTGGCTTAAAAATTCAGTCGGTGTTCTAAGGTTGTTGCGATAAGCTCATCGGGTTGTGCGTAATATCCGGATAGCCTGTGCTATCCGGTTTTTTTTGGGGTGTGGCGTCTTTGTTGCAACTGAGCCAGCTCCCAAAGGGTTGGGCGACATGATTTTCAGGACTGTGGGACATGCATGAGCATCCGCTTCACCGTTTTTTCAAATCAAAGCGTGAGCAGCCGATTTTCCAGTGGGAGCGTTTTCAGCAGCGCGACGTACTGGTGATCGACCATCCGCACTGTCAGGCTGTGTTCAGTCGTCAGGGTGCGCAATTGCTGCACTTCAAACCGACCGGGCAGAAGCCTTGGTTGTGGTGTGCGGCTAAATGGCCGCAGGTCGGTGCAATCCGTGGTGGGGTGCCGATTTTTTGGCCGTGGTATGGGCGTCATCCGAGCGAGAACGCTTGGCCGTCCCATGGTTGGGCGCGACTTATCGACTGGAAGCTACTGGACAGTAGCTCCGACGATGAGGGTGTGTCCCTGCACTGGCGTTTGCAGTTGTGTGATTGGCAGGTCGACCTGCATGCGCGGCTTGGTGAAAGCTTGGACCTGCGTTTGAGCACCGAGCATCAAGACGATGAACCTTGCCAAGTGAGCCAGGCGTTGCGTGCGTATTGGCGTATTGGTGATGTCGGTGAGGTAGCGCTGTCTGGGCTAGATGGCGTGCAGGGTTACGATGAGTTAAACCGCGAAGCGTGCCAGCAACAAGGCGAACTCCGGGTCGCCGGTGGATGCCAGCGAGTGTTCAAGCATGAAGGCGAAATGCAACTTAACGATCACGCTTGGCGGCGGGCGTTGAGCATTGATACGGGCGAGCATGCCAACACCGTGATCTGGCACCCCGGCAAGCGCCCCTTGCTGGGGGTGAGCTGGAGTGAGGTGATGGGCTTTGTGTGCGTTGAGTCTGCCAGCGCTGGCGCCCAGACCCAAAGCCTTGCCCCGGGCGAGCAAGCACACCTGAGCCTGCAAGCGCGGGCGGGGTTGTGTAACGCGTAATCAACAACCCCTCAATTGCTCGCGATCTTTTGATCTTTAACATCAAAAGATCGCAGCCTTCGTGCCTCGGCAGTCCACATTGCATGGGTAGTGGGGATGCAGGCAAGAATTTAGGCTGACCCCCGTAGGAGCTGCCGCAGGCTGCGTTCTTTTGATCTTTTAAAAGATCGCTCGCTCTTACAGGTTTTATGCGAGCCGTTTAGTTGAATTCATCTCCCACCGGATAACGGCTGGCATTCAGGCTCTCTTTGATTTTGCGCAGGTGCGGCTGGAAATCCACGCCTCGACGCAAGGTCATGCCGGTGGCCAGCACATCGAGCACCGTGAGCTGGATGATGCGCGAGGTCATCGGCATGTAGATGTCGGTGTCTTCGGGCAGCGGGATGTTCAAGCTCAGAGTACTGGCTTTGGCTAGCGGCGAATCTTCAGCGGTCAGACCCAGCACGGACGCACCGTTGGCGCGGGCGATACGCGCCACTTCGACCAGCTCGCGGGTGCGTCCGGTGTACGAAATAATCACGAATAACTCGCCGGTGTGCGCCACCGACGCAATCATGCGTTGCATCAGCACGTCGGCGTGGGCCGTGACCGCGAGGTTAAAGCGGAAAAACTTATGCTGAGCATCCAGCGCTACCGGGGCTGAAGCGCCCAGGCCAAAAAAATGAATCTGACGCGCCTGGATCAATAAATCCACAGCGCGACTGATGAGGTTCGGGTCCAAGGCTTGGCAGGCGCTGTCCAGCGATGCAATGGCGCTGCCGAAAATCTTTTGTGTGTAGGCTGCCGGATTATCATCCGCCTCAACGGCTCGGCTTACGTAAGCAGCACCGCTGGCTAAACTCTGCGCCAGTTGCAGTTTTAACTCTGGGTAACCACTGACCCCAAACGAGCGGCAGAAGCGGTTGACGGTCGGCTCGCTGACTGAAGCCGCCTGAGCCAGCGCAGCAATGCTGAACCGGGTCGCTTGCTGCGGGTTTTGAAGGATTATTTCAGCGACTTTGCGCTCGGCCTTATTCAGGTCTTCGAGGCGGCCCTTGATTTGTTCGAGTAAATTTCGCACGCGGTCCATTTATGTTCCTTGGTTCGGCGATGCATTAACCGTGCTAAAGCGATTCGTGAGGTGGCCTATCCTACTGATGGGCTGAGATGACCACTAGCGGGAATCTGTATTTAGAGAAAATGTTGTGTTTATTACTACATTTTTCCTTGAGTGATGCCTTGAAAAAAGGTATTTGTAGCTTAACTTGATAAAAGAACAAACATCATGTCTTTGATTACGGTTGAACCGTGCACCTTTGCCTTGTTCGGCGCCTTGGGCGATCTGGCCTTGCGCAAACTGTTCCCTGCCTTATACCAACTGGACCGCGCGGGTTTGCTACATGCCGACACGCGCATTCTGGCGCTGGCGCGTGAGCCCGGTGATGCCCCGGCACACTTGGCGAACATTCAAAGCCACTTGCGCCGGTATGTCAGTGCCAAGGAGATCGAAGATCAAGCGCTAACACGTTTTCTAGCGCGCTTGAGTTATCTGCATGTGGATTTTCTCAAGGCCGATGATTATCTGCCGCTGGCTGAAATTGCCGGGACGCAACAGCGCCTTATCGCCTACTTCGCCACTCCGGCAGCGGTCTACGGTGCTATTTGCGAGAACTTGTCCAAGGTCGGCTTGGCTGACAACACCCGCGTGGTGCTTGAAAAACCGATCGGTTCGGACCTCGAGTCCTCACGCAAGGTTAACGACGCGGTGGCGCAGTTCTTCCCCGAGAACCGCACCTATCGCATCGACCACTACTTGGGCAAAGAAACCGTACAAAACCTGATTGCTCTGCGCTTTGCCAACAGCCTGTTTGAAACCCAGTGGAACCAACGTTACATCTCCCACGTTGAAATCACCGTGGCCGAGAAAGTCGGTATTGAAGGGCGCTGGGGGTACTTCGACAAGGCAGGGCAACTGCGCGACATGATTCAAAACCACTTGTTGCAGTTGCTGTGCTTGATCGCCATGGACCCGCCTGCGGACTTGTCGGCAGACAGCATTCGTGACGAGAAAGTTAAAGTGCTCAAAGCCTTGGCGCCGATCAGTGCTGAAGGTTTGACCACCCAAGTGGTTCGTGGCCAATACATTGCAGGCTACAGTGAGGGCCAGTCGGTGCCGGGTTACTTGGAAGAAGACAACTCCAATACCCAAAGCGACACTGAAACCTTCGTCGCGCTGCGCGCAGATATCCGCAACTGGCGTTGGGCGGGTGTGCCTTTTTACCTGCGTACCGGCAAGCGCATGCCGCAGAAGCTATCGCAGATCGTGATCCACTTTAAAGAACCGTCGCATTACATTTTCGCCCCTGAACAGCGTTTGCAAATCGGCAACAAACTGATCATCCGTTTGCAGCCTGACGAAGGTATTTCCTTGCGTGTAATGACCAAGGATCAGGGGTTGGATAAAGGCATGCACCTGCGCAGCGGCCCGCTGCAATTGAACTTCTCCGACACCTATCACAGTGAACGCATCCCTGATGCTTATGAGCGTCTGCTGCTCGAAGTGATGCGCGGCAACCAGAACCTGTTTGTACGTAAAGATGAAATTGAAGCGGCATGGACATGGTGCGACCAATTGATCGCGGGCTGGAAAAAGTCCGGTGATATGCCTAAGCCTTACGCGGCGGGTTCTTGGGGGCCAATGAGCTCCATTGCACTGATTACACGAGACGGGAGGTCTTGGTATGGCGATATCTGATTTGAAACTGCCTGAGGGCGTTACTGCGCACACCTTTAAGAGCCCGGTAATACTGGCCGAGGGTTTGGCGCTCAGAGTGGCCGAGCAATTGAACGACGCCATTACCCAGCAAGGCTCTGCGACGTTAGTGGTGTCTGGTGGTCGCAGCCCGGTGGCGTTTTTTCAGAGCCTGATTAAACACCCTGTGGACTGGTTGAAAGTAACGATCAGCCTTGCTGATGAGCGTTGGGTGCCGGTGGAACATGCCGACAGCAATGCCGGTTTGCTGAAAAAACATCTGCTCCAAGGCCCGGCCGCCAAAGCGCGCTTCATCGGTTTGTACAACGTTGCTGCCAGCCTCGAGGCGGCCGCCGAGCAAGCGGATCACACCTTGGCTGAGTTACCGCCCATCGACGTTTTGATTTTAGGCATGGGCGATGACGGGCACACCGCTTCGTTGTTTCCAAACAGCCCACATCTACTCGAAGCGTTGAACCCGGACGATGCCCGTCGTTGCTGGCCGATGCTGGCCCCGACCGTGCCGCACCAACGTTTGAGCATGAGCCGCAGTCTGTTGGCGAGCGCCAAGCATACGGTGCTGTCGATACAAGGTCAGGCCAAATTAAACACCCTTAGCGATGCGCTGGGAGGCACCGACATTGCCGCCTTGCCGATTCGTGCCTTTTTGCAACCTACGTTAGAGATTTACTGGTGCCCATGAGCCAAGGATCAGCTGCCATGACAACACGCATTGCCAACGTCTCAATGGCGGAAAAAGTCGCCCTGATCGACGAGTTGTGCGCTAAAGCGCGCATTCTGCCGGTGATTACCATTGCGCGTAAGCAGGACATTTTGCCGTTGGCCGATGCGCTGGCGGCCGGTGGCCTGACCGCTCTGGAAGTCACCTTACGTTCGGAGTTTGGCCTAGATGCTATCCGTGTATTGCGTGATCAACGTCCTGAGCTGGTCACTGGCGCAGGCACTATTTTGGATCGCTCTATGTTGGCGGCTGCCGAAGCTGCCGGCTCGCAATTTATCGTCACGCCGGGCATTACCCGCGACCTGCTTGAAGCCAGTGTCGGCAGCGACATCCCACTGTTGCCGGGCATCAGCAACGCTTCCGGGATCATGGAAGGCTATGGTCTGGGCTATCGACGTTTCAAACTGTTCCCGGCTGAAGTCAGTGGTGGCGTTGCAGCGATCAAAGCGCTGGGCGGACCCTTTGGCGAAGTGAAGTTCTGCCCAACGGGTGGCGTGGGGCCAGCCAATATCCGCAACTATATGGCGCTGAAAAACGTGATGTGCGTAGGCGGTAGCTGGATGCTCGACAGTGAGTGGATCAAAAACGGTGATTGGTCGCGTATCCAAGAGTGCACAGCTGAGGCGCTGGCATTGCTGGGTTGATCAGCGAGTAACAAATTTGTTGTGTGTTCTACGGTTTTTGGTGCGCTTGGTCGGCGCACCTTTTTTTTGCCTGGCCTTTGATAGCGCGTATGTCAAAAACAAGCTGGATCGATATCAAAAGATCGCAGCCTGCGGCAGCTCCTACGGGGTATTCCGAGGTTGGCTTTTAGAGCTGGAATATAAATAAGTCACCTGTAGGAGCTGCCGAGGTACGAAGGCTGCGATCTTTTAAGATCAAAAGATCGCAGCCTTCGGCAGCTCCTACACGGTCATTTTGTGGTGTTAATGGCGAGGTTTGGGTTTCCCATGTTTAGCCCGCAATGGGTCGAGCAGATCTGAGAGTCCGTTATGGTCAATCTCTTGCATCAGCGCCAACAAACCCCCGAGTTCGCCGTTTGGGAAGCCTTCACGTGCAAACCAGTTCAGGTATTGGCCGGGCAGGTCGGCAATGATTCGGCCTTTGTATTTGCCGAATGGCATTTCTCGGGTGACCAGCAGTTCGAGTTTCTCGGGGTTCATTCAGTGGCCTTGGGTGTCTACGGCAGTAATATGAAAAATACAGGCATTTTGCATGCAGGCCAAATGACAGTTCATGCAAAAAAACCGGATGCGGATTTTTGTGTATTTGTTAACTAATTGTTTTTAAAGGATTTATTTATTATTAAAAGCTGGCACGAGGACTGCAATCATTAATGCACGATCCTCAACTCAGCAAGGAATTGAAAAATGACTGACCTCAACAAAGAAGCCATCTCTGTTCTGAACGATCTGATCGAAACCAGCAAAGATGGTCAGGAAGGCTTCAAGACTTGCGCCGAAGATATCAAGAACCCAGAGCTTAAAGCGCTATTTGTAAAGCGCTCCGCTGACTGCGGCACCGCTGCCACAGAACTGCAGGCCGAAGTGCGTAAGTTGGGTGGCGATCCAGAGACCAGCACCAGCGTCTCGGGCGATCTGCACCGCCGCTGGGTCGACGTGAAGTCGATCTTTACCGGTAAAGATGAAGAGGCGGTGCTCAACGAAGCTGAGCGCGGTGAAGATCATGCGCTGAAGGCATACAAAGAGGCGCTGGAAAAAATCTCCAAGCACAACTTGGTAGGCATTCGCGACGTGGTTGAACGTCAGTACCTGAACGTGCAGCGTAACCACGACCAAGTTAAGGCTCTGCGTAATCAAGCTCGTGACCGTGCTTAAACGCTCTAGAGTTAAAAAAACGCCGGCTAGCCGGCGTTTTTTTATGGGTTAGCCAATGCTAATCGCAGGTAACGCTGTGAGGGTCACGGTTTGCTGCTTACGCGGCGCAATGATCTCGGCTTCGCCATCAACCACGATTTCTTCGCGTTGGTTGAACACGCGGGTTGCAATACGCACGCGAAACTTAGGCAGCTTTTCCAGAATTTCAAGACGCACGGTGAGGGTGTCACCTATTTTTACCGGCTTCTGAAAGCTCATTTGTTGACCGACATAAATAGTGCCCGGCCCAGGCAGTTCGCAGGCCACGGCCGCGCTGATCAGTGCACCGCTGAACATGCCGTGGGCAATACGCTCTTTGAACATAGTGGCGGCTGCAAACTCAGGATCAAGATGCACCGGGTTATGGTCGCCAGACATGGCCGCAAAAAGCTGAATATCACGCTCTTCGACGTTTTTACTGTAGCTGGCAGTCTGGCCGACTTCGAGATCTTCGTACGGGGTGTTGGTAACCTGGGTCATCTAGCACGTGTCCTGTGACGGGTGATTGGTTTAAGGTTTTGATTTTAAAGTCTTTTCTAAAGTCTGTGGCGCGCTTATTCACTCCGCGGCGGGCGTGAGTAGCCTAGTGCCAGATTCAGCCATGCGATCACATCAGAGGTCACATCGTCACGGTTGGTTTCATTAAAGAGCTCATGTCGGGCGTTTGGGTAAAGGTTGAGTTGCAACTGTTCAAGCCCTGCCTTGCGTAACGCAGCGCTCAGATCGACCAAACGCTTGCCTTCACTGACCGGGTCACGGGCGCCGCCAATGATCAGTACGGGCAGGGAAGCGTCAATTTGCACGAGATTGGACGCTTTGCTGATTTGCTGCAAGCCACCCAGCAAATCGACCCATAACTGGTTGGTGCAACGAAAACCACACAAAGGATCGTTGGCGTAGGCATCGACCTCGATGGGATCGCGACTCAGCCAGTCAAAGTGCGTGCGACTGGGTTTGAACGCTTTATTAAATGAACCGAAAGACAGCCATTCAATCAGCGCACTGCGACCTTTAGGCCCCTGACGCCAACGCTCGAGGCAGGCGATCAGGCTCGCGCTGCGGTACAACGCAACCGCCTGAAAATTCGATCCGCTGAGAATGGCACCCTTAACGCTGGCGCTGTGATCCAGTAAATACGCTTGGGCGATGTAACTGCCCATGCTGTGACCTAATACAAAAATGGGCGTGTCAGGATGCGTCTGGTTGATGTGCCGATGAAGGCACGCCACATCGCTGACCACGGCACTCCACCCTTGGGCGTCGGCGTAATGCCCCAACGTTCCCTGTTGTGCGCTCTGGCCATGGCCGCGCTGGTCGTGGGCGTACAACCCACAGCCGGCTTCGCTCAAGGCGTGGCCTAAACGTGCGTATCGACCGCTATGCTCCGCCATGCCATGCACCAACAAGATGATGGCCTTAGGTTTAACCTCGGGTAGCCACTGATTAGCGAAAAGACGCGTGCGGTCATTCGTCTCCAGCCAAAAGGTTTCATGGAGCATGGCAGTTCCTTTGCATAAGGGCGTAGCCATGTATAGCGCATAAGCCGCATCAAAGGCGAAAACACGGTAATAAGATTCAAGATGTAAATGGCGGAGATCGACTTATTTGCCTACTACTTGATTACTGTTAACGTCCAGCACGCTGTGCTTTTACTGCATCACGGGTGCAGACAGACATGCTCAGGTAAGAGGATAAAAATAATGCAACCAGACTTCTGGAATGACAAACGTCCCGCAGGCGTTCCGCTGGACATTGATATGACGGCTTTTACGTCGGTAGTGGATGTCTTTGAGCGCTCCTGCAAAAAATTTGCAGACCGGCCTGCCTTCAGTAACTTGGGCATCACCCTTACCTATGCGCAGCTTGATCGCTACAGCGCAGCGTTTGCCGGCTACCTGCAACAGCACACCACGCTGGTGCCCGGTGATCGTGTCGCTGTTCAAATGCCCAACGTCCTGCAATACCCCATTGCGGTATTCGGCGCGTTACGTGCCGGGTTAGTAGTGGTCAACACCAACCCGTTATATACCTCCCGTGAAATGCGCCATCAGTTCAAGAGTGCGGGCATACGCGCGCTGGTGTTCCTCAACATGTTTGGTCAGCGTGTGCAGGAGGTGGTCGCAGACACCGAAATCGACTATTTGATTGAAGCCAAAATGGGCGACCTGATGCCCACGCTCAAAGGTTGGGTGACCAATCTTGTGGTCGACAAGGTTAAAAAGCTCGTACCGTCTTACCACCTGCCGCAGGCCATCCCCTTCAAAACGGTCCTTGAGCAGGGTGCGGGGCATACCCTTCAACCGCAGCAAGTTCGGCTGGATGACATCGCTGTACTGCAATACACCGGCGGCACTACAGGCTTGCCGAAAGGCGCGATGCTTACTCACGGCAATTTGGTCGCTAACATGCAGCAGATTCGTGGCTGTTTGTCCCAGCATGCCGAAGACGGTTTGCCGTTGCTTAAGGAAGGTCAGGAGATCATGGTGGCGCCGTTGCCGCTCTACCATATCTATGCTTTTACCGCGAACTGCATGTGCATGATGGTGACCGGTAATCACAACATCTTGATCACCAATCCGCGAGACATTAAAGGCTTCATCAAAGAGCTGAAAAATTGGCGTTTCAGCGCTTTCTTAGGGCTGAACACTTTGTTTGTGGCGCTGATGGATCACCCAGACTTCAAGACCTTGGATTTTTCCTCCCTCAAGCTCACTAATTCGGGCGGCACGGCGCTGGTCAAGGCCACAGCTGAGCGTTGGGAAAAACTCACTGGTTGCCGCATCGTCGAAGGCTACGGCTTAACCGAAACCTCACCGGTGGCCAGTGCCAACCCTTACGGCGGTCATGCAAGGCTGGGTACGGTGGGCATGCCGGTGCCGGGGACCCTCATGAAAGTCATCAACGATGACGGGGCTGAGTTAGGGCTTGGGGAACGCGGCGAGCTGTGCGTCAAAGGCCCGCAAGTGATGAAGGGCTACTGGAAAAACCCCGAGGCCACCGCCGAAGTACTGGATGCCGAGGGCTGGTTCAAAACCGGTGATATTGCGGTCATTGACCCTGATGGCTTTGTGCGCATCGTTGACCGTAAAAAAGACCTGATTATCGTCTCTGGCTTTAATGTGTACCCCAATGAAATCGAAGACATTGTGATGGCACATCCCAAAGTTGCTAACTGTGCGGTGATTGGTGTACCCGACGAGCGGACAGGTGAAGCCGTCAAATTGTTCGTCGTGCCACGCGCAGGCGGTGTGAGTGTTGAAGAGCTCAAGGCGTACTGCAAAGACAACTTCACCGGCTACAAAGTGCCCAAGCAGATTGTGGTGCGCGACTCATTGCCCATGACGCCGGTTGGCAAGATCCTGCGCCGAGAATTACGAGATACCGCCTGATTTGTTCAGGTAGGCGACAAACGCCCGTTTGCTTTCGGCTGACGGGCTTTTTTATTGCGTCCTGAAATAACAGGGTAGAGCGCTCTAATCGTCGGCAACGGCCCTGTAACCCCTTGTTTAAAGGGCTCGTGACTGGAATAGTGCTTGAGCTCTAATGGTGACTTAGGATTGTAGGACAGTCAGAAATGTGACGCTAGCACCCTTTTTTGGCTCTAGGCGACCTTTGGCAAAGCTGCTACTCTCGGCGCGCTTTGTGACTTCTCGGTAAGTAAAAAGCCAGAATTTCCAGTACAAAATCAAACAAATAATAACCGCACAAATGCGGTGAAGAATTCGCGACGCTGAGGAGTGGGCTTCCATGATTGAAGACTTTTGGAAGGATAAGTACCCAGCTGGGATTGCTGCAGAAATCAATCCTGACGAATACCCAAATATTCAGGCGGTATTGCGCCAATCTTGCCAACGTTTCGCCGATAAGCCAGCCTTCACCAACCTCGGCAAAACCATCACTTACGGTGAGCTTTACGAGCTGTCGGGTGCCTTTGCCGCCTGGCTGCAACAGCACACCGACCTGCAACCCGGCGATCGCATCGCTGTGCAACTGCCCAACGTGTTGCAATACCCGGTCGCTGTGTTCGGAGCCATCCGCGCCGGCTTGATCGTGGTTAACACCAACCCGCTGTACACCGCGCGGGAAATGGAACACCAGTTCAACGACTCAGGCGCCAAGGCACTGGTCTGCCTCGCTAACATGGCGCACCTAGCCGAAAAGGTCTTACCTAAAACCTCAATCAAGCACGTGATCGTCACTGAAGTGGCCGACATGCTGCCGCCCTTCAAACGGGTATTGATCAACAGCGTTATTAAGTACGTTAAAAAAATGGTCCCGGCGTATCACTTGCCTAAAGCCGTTAAGTTCAACGATGTACTGAGCAAAGGCCAAGGCCTGTCAGTCAACGAAGCCAACCCGCTCAGCACTGATGTTGCGGTTCTTCAGTACACCGGCGGTACCACCGGGGTGGCCAAAGGGGCGATGCTGACTCATCGCAACTTGATCGCTAACATGTTGCAGTGCAAGGCGCTGATGGCCTCCAACCTCAATGAAGGTTGTGAAATTCTGATTACGCCATTGCCGCTGTATCACATCTACGCATTTACCTTTCATTGCATGGCCATGATGTTGTTGGGCAACCACAACGTATTGATCAGTAACCCTCGTGATCTGCCTGCAATGGTCAAGGAACTGTCGAAGTGGAAGTTCACCGGTTTTGTTGGGCTCAATACCTTATTTATCGCGCTGTGCAACAGTGAGACATTCCGCAAACTGGACTTCTCGTCACTTAAAGTCACCTTGTCAGGTGGCATGGCGTTGCAGTTGTCAGTGGCCGAGCGCTGGAAGACCGTCACCGGTTGCCCGATTTGCGAAGGTTACGGCATGACTGAAACCAGCCCTGTCGCGTCGGTAAACCCGATCCAGAGTATTCAGATTGGCACCATCGGGATTCCGATGCCTTCGACCCTGTGCAAAGTGATCAACGACGCGGGCGAAGAGTTACCGCTGGGTGAAATTGGCGAGCTGTGTATCAAAGGCCCGCAGGTCATGAAGGGCTACTGGGAACGCACTGACGCGACGGCTGAAATCCTTGATGGCGATGGTTGGTTGAAATCTGGCGATATTGCGTTGATCCAGCCTGACGGCTATATGCGCATTGTGGATCGCAAAAAAGACATGATTCTGGTGTCTGGTTTCAATGTGTATCCAAACGAGCTAGAAGACGTCATGGCTTCGCTGCCAGGTGTCTTACAGTCAGCTGCTATTGGTGTGCCAGATGATAAAACCGGTGAGCTGATCAAAGTTTTTATTGTGGTCAAGCCGGGCATGACTCTCACTAAAGAGCAGGTAATGGCACACATGCGGGCTAACCTTACGGCTTACAAAGCGCCAAAAGCTATCGAGTTCCGTGAGAGCTTGCCGACGACCAACGTAGGCAAAATTTTGCGCCGCGAATTACGTGACGAAGAACTGAGAAAGATGGGCCTTAAAAAGTAAGGTCGCTCTGATACGACAAAGCCCCGCATTGCGGGGCTTTGTCGTTTGCATAGCGTGCTAAGCGTAGGAGCTGCCAAAGGCTGCGATCTTTAAAGGATCAAAAGAACGCGAGCAATCGGGAGTCGACCGGCAGCTCCTCCAACGCGTATTTATTTCTGCAAGAACTGCGCAAAATTCACTCCGGTGCCAGCGGGGCGTACGTCTTGCAAGTAAGAGTCTTTGTCTGCGCTCAGCTCAAGGCTCATGGTGGGCGTACGCTTGTGCGTCGCGCGGACCACCATCCCTTCACGCTTTTCGCGTAAAAATGCGGTAGTGACCTTCAGGTGCAGCAACTCGTCGGTGCTTGGCGTATGCAGAAGCAAGTGCACCCATTCGTATTGGCCAATTGCCAGACGAACCAGAGGAATATCGAACCACCAAATATTTTTATTGGTGTTCAATGTGGCGAGATGGCAGTTGTTGACGCCCAACACCGCGCCGCCAAGTTCTTGGTTTCTGCGGGCGATAGCCTGCTTTTTATCGAGTTTCATAACCTTCCTACAATTGCGGATCTTCAGCGCCATGGCCTGAATACGTTGCGCATTCTCAGGGGTTAGCGGGTAAACATAAAGCTCAACCTTTGCCTAGCGACGAAATGAACCAAGAAAATAAATGAAACTCTGCGCGAGGTCCTCAGGTCAATGTTATGTCGAGAATGACATCCGAACTTTCATCAGGAGAAATCCCATGAGCAGCACTGGCGATAAGATCAAAGGCATGGCGAACGAAGCAGTAGGTAATGTCAAGCAAGCGGTGGGTAAAGCGACCGACAATGACAAGCTGGAAGCAGAAGGCAAAGCCCAAGAGCTGAAGGGCGAAGGGCAGCAGACTGTCGGAAAGGCTAAAGATGCAGTGAAGAAAACCGTCGATAAAGCGTGATTGGGTTCTTCGTCATCTCTTAAAGCGGCCATCCTAAAGGTGGCCGTTTTTTATAGGTTTGGCGGTTAAGTGTTTCCGAAGTCGCCAATTGAACTATTTTTGAGGTAAAACCCTGTGCTTGGATCCTCGCAGAGGATGGGTTGGGCTCAATTTTTAAACGGCGAAAGGAGACGCTATGTTTTTTCCGGTCTTGAACGGCCTGCCGTTAGGCAAAGTATTGGTGCGTACGGTCAAAGAATTCGTCGACGATGAAATGTCGACGTATGCCTCAGCATTGGCCTACCAAATGCTCTTCTCGTTATTTCCGTTCATCCTGTTTTTGATCGCCCTCATCGGCTTTTTACATTTGCCCGACTTTTTCAGCTGGTTGCGTTTGCAGACCGAACTGGTGCTGCCGCCGCAAGCGTTGGAGCAAGTCAACCCGGTGATTGATCAGTTGCAGCAATCTAAAGGCGGATTGGTATCTTTTGGTATTGTCGTCGCGCTATGGACAGCTTCCGCTGGTGTGCGTTTGATGATGAGTGCCATGAATGCGGCGTATGACGTGGTTGAAGCTCGACCGATTTGGAAGCGTTTTCCGTTATCAATTTTTTACACCATTGGCATCGCCGGAATGCTTCTAGCTGCCGCTGCGCTGATGGTGCTTGGGCCGCAAGTGATGGGTTGGCTCGCCGGGCAGGTGGGGCTTGAGACGTTTGTAGTGACCCTATGGACCATTTTGCGCTGGCCGGTGATTATCTTGCTGATGATGGTGGCCGTGGCGGTTATTTACTACGTGATGCCAGACGTTGAGCAGAAGTTTCGTTTTATTACCCCAGGCTCGGTATTGGCTGTGGTGGTCTGGATTGCGGCCTCGTTGGGTTTTGCTTTTTATGTCAAAACGTTTGCTGATTACAACGCCATGTATGGCAGCATCGGCGCAATTATTGTGCTCTTGTTGTACTTCTATATTTCGTCAGCCGTACTGCTGTTGGGCGCTGAAATGAACGCTGTGATCGAGCACATGTCAGCTGAAGGCAAGGACCCAGGCGATAAAACATTTGATGAAAACGACGACCAGCCGAATGTGTCTGGTCTGGGGCGCGACCATTCCCTTAAATCCACTTCAGATGAAGCCTGACTATGATTCGTGAAATTTTGAAAATGGGTGATGAGCGTCTGCTGCGGGTGGCTCAGCCAGTGCCTCCCGAAATGTTTGACACGCCAGAACTCTGGCAACTAATCGACGATATGTTACAGACCATGGAACACGCCGGTGGAGTAGGGCTGGCGGCCCCGCAAATTGGCGTTGATTTGCAACTGGTGATCTTTGGCTTCGAGCACAGTGAGCGTTACCCGGATGCTGAGCCGGTGCCGCAGACCATTCTGATTAATCCGCTGATCACGCCGTTGACTCCCGCGGTTGAAGAAGATTGGGAAGGGTGCTTGTCAGTACCAGGCTTGCGCGGTGTTGTAGAGCGTTTTGAGAAGATCCGCTACGAAGGTTTTGACCCCAAAGGTGAGCCGATCGTACGCATCGCAGACAGTTTTCATGCGCGAGTCGTGCAGCACGAATGTGATCACCTGATCGGTCGGCTGTATCCATCGCGTATCAAGGACTTCAACAAGTTCGGTTTTATCGAGGTTTTATTCCCGGAGCTGGCGCCTAGCATTCAAGAGTAGGGTTAAGGCCCATCGCTATCATCGCTTTATTGCGTTGATAGCGAGCCAGACGCTCCTGCAATGCGTAGGGCAAGTCGGTGTCCGCGCTGAAGCCTAAACGTTGATAAAACCCTTGCAGTTCAGGGGCACAAAACAACCACACCGGCCCCGCGCAAGGTGATAACGCAGCCTCCAGCAGTGCCCCCGCAACACCTTGTCCGCGCAACTGCGGTGCGACAAATAATCCAGTCAGCCAATAGCCGCCAGCCATTGGTCGCAAGCACAACCCTGCGATGATTTCCTCTTGACGTGCGACCCACAGTTGCGCGTCTTTGCTCGCCTTCATCGACGAATGGTGGGTGCGATAAAACTTGTTCATGAGTGGCCACAATGGCGCTTCGAGTGGGGCGTAAGCAATATCAGTCATGAAGTCCACAGGCTCTGAAAACAAGCGCGCAGTATAGACAGGGTTGGCGTTGTTCACTTGCGCTGTACTTTCTGATTTCTCGCCCTACGTGCGTTTCGTCGCTCCTTGATAGCAAATGGCTTGCACCCTTCTGTTGCTCGCCTATGCTTAAAAAGTTAAGGGGCTAAACGTCCAGCCATTTGCCCCCTGAATATGCGTAATTGAAATAACCAGCGCTAACCGCGCAGACGTTTTGTTGTGCCTCTAAAACCAAAAATCATTACAAGACAGCACCGTCAGGGGGTGGGTCATGTTTAATTCGCACCGCAAAGCCGATCTGCTGGAAAATAAGCGCTTAAGTTGTTCTTTAGATGAGATGAAAGCCAAATTAATCGCCATCAATCGCACGATGGCAATTATCGAGTTCACGCCTGATGGGATCATTGTTGAAGCCAACGACAACTTTTGCCGCACGATGGGTTATGCCATTGAGGAGATTCGCGGCAAGCATCACCGCATTTTTTGCGAACAGACTTATCAGCGTAGCCCTGAGTACGCTCAATTCTGGAAAAGCTTGGCCGAGGGTGTGCCTCTGAGTGGAACATTTGCCCGCCTCGATAAAGCGGGACGCGAGAGCTGGCTGGAAGCCAGCTACATGCCGATTGTAGATGCCAGCCATCACGTGACCAGCGTGATAAAAGTGGCTGCCGACATCACCGATAGGGTGAATAAAGAGCACGAGAATCAAAGCATCGTGAATGCCTTGAGTCGCTCTATGGCGATGATCGAGTTTTCCCCTGATGGCCGAGTTCTCAATGCCAACCAGAACTTTCTCAACACGTTGCATTATTCGTTGCCTGAAATTGTAGGCCAGCATCACAGCATGTTTTGTCGCCGCAGTGAGGCTGAGTCGGCCGGCTACAAAAATTTTTGGGCCTCGCTCAATCGCGGCGAATACCAGTCTAGGCGTTTTGAACGGGTCGACAAGCATGGGCATGCTGTGTTTTTAGAGGCTTCGTACAACCCCATTTTCGATGCCAAAGGACGACTGTATAAAGTGGTGAAGTTCGCCAGTGACATCACCGCTCAAATTAATAACCTACAAATAGCTGCTGAATCGGCCCACGCAACGTCAGTCCAAAACGATGCCTGCGCGCAAAAAGGCTCGCACGTTGTTCAGCAGACGGTGCAGACCATTGAAGCCATTTCCAAAGACCTCAACGAGGCCGCTGGCAGTATTGATGCAGTTAGCCAGCAATCTGACATCATCGGAAAAATCGTGCTGACGATTCGCGGTATCGCGGATCAAACTAACCTGCTGGCGTTGAATGCTGCGATTGAGGCCGCTAGGGCGGGCGAGCATGGCCGTGGTTTTGCGGTGGTGGCAGACGAGGTTAGGAGTCTGGCGGCGCGCACCAGTGCGGCGACGGTAGAAATCGTCGAAGTGGTACGCAAAAATCATGACTTATCGCGCAGCGCAGTCACTAGCATGCAGTCGAGTTTGAGCCGAACCGAGTTGGGTGTTTCGCTGGCCAGCAAGGCAGGACAGGCGATTGTAGAAATCCAACAAGGCTCAAGGCATGTGGTCGACGCCATCAGCCAGTTCAATTCGACGTTGCAAATCAGTTAGTTGTTTAGCAACGACCTGTGGCTTGTAGGGCAATCAGGTGCTTTCGCGCAGCATTAATTCAAAGCCCATGTCTTGCACTGGCTGTTGAACCTTATTCCCCGCCATTAAGGTGAGCATCTGTTCGGCGGCGCGACGGCCAATACTTTCTCGCGGCGTACGAATGCTGCTCAGGCGCGGCACCATAAATTCGGACGAGGGCAGGTCGTTGAAGCCCAAGATTGAGATCTGTTGCGGAATCTTGATCCCGATGCGGGCGGCCTCCAGTAAAGCGCCATGGGCGAGGTCGTCATTCCCAAAAAAGATCGCATCCACGTGGGGATGACTGGTGAGTAATTGTAAAAACAGCTCTGCGCCCAAGCCAACCGAAGAGGGGCGTGGGGTCAGGACTTCAAGGTCGGGGTTGTAGAGCCCCGCGTCCAGCAAGGTGCGACGGAAACCTTCGCCTCGCAATAGGGTGCGCTGATCCAGCTGTGCCCCGATGTAAGCAAGGTGTCGACGCCCGCGGGAGATTAAATGCTGGGCCGCTGTTTCGCCGGCTTTTAATTGCGAAAATCCGACGCAGTTCAGGCCAGCACCCGCATCCAACTCCATCATGTACACACAGGGCGTTTTACTCGCTTCGATCATGCGCCGCGAACTTTCAGTACGATCAAAGCCGGTCAATAACAGGCCGCGAGGTTGATACGCCATGTAGTTGCGCAACAGGTTTTCTTCTTCATCGCGGCAGTAATGATAGTTGCCGATCAATACCTCAAAGCCTTTGGGGCGCAACACGCTGTGAATGGCCTCCAGGGTGTCAATAAACAGCAGGTTGGACAGCGATGGCACCAACACAACCACCGAGTGACTTTGCGCCGACGCTAATGCGCGAGCAGCGGGGTTGACCACGTAGTTCAGTTCGTCGGCTGCCAAGCGTACTTTTTCGACCAGTTCGGTGGCCACGCTGCTGATACCACGTAAGGCGCGGGAGGCGGTAATCGGGCTGACGCCAGCCAGCCGAGCCACTTCATTAAGGGTCGGGCGTCCCGTGGTGCGGGGGTTTTTATCGTTTTTAGAGGAGGTCATCAGGGCGGCTTGCCAAACAAAAAACAAGTCACTAAGGTAGCGCTGTCCTTGTCTGTCGGCAATTGCCTAATTGCCTGTAGGATTATTCAATATCTTTGTATGTCGAGAGCGTCACGGCGTCTCCCCATAAAAATGAGAAATAGACGTCGGTAGCCTGGTTTAAGCACTTTGCTTTCAGCTTATGAAAGTTTTGGCTAAGACAGCGCTGTCTACGGACTGAGGTGTTACATGAACCAACCTATCACTGCCCTGGTGATCATGGGCGTTGCCGGCTGCGGCAAGTCCAGTGTGAGCCAAGCGTTGTGCCAGCTTAATGGTGCAATTGCGATTGAAGGCGATACGTTTCATCCTGCGGCCAACATTGCAAAAATGAGCGCGGGTATACCACTGACCGATGACGACCGCTCAGGCTGGCTCGACAGTTTGTGCGATGAGCTGCGCGCCGCTATTGCACGTGGCCAGCGTCCGGTTCTGACGTGTTCAGCGCTCAAACTGCGTTATCGCGAGCGTTTACGTGCAGCCGTTGATGGCTTGGGTTTCGTGTATCTAGAGCTGACCCCACGCGTCGCGGCTGACCGAGTTGCCCATCGTCCGGGGCACTTTATGCCTAAG
Organism: Pseudomonas endophytica; assembly: GCF_001411475.1. Classification (GTDB taxonomy): domain Bacteria; phylum Pseudomonadota; class Gammaproteobacteria; order Pseudomonadales; family Pseudomonadaceae; genus Aquipseudomonas; species Aquipseudomonas endophytica. Next base: position 37,140 of record NZ_LLWH01000002.1, read on the forward strand.
ACGCTCATCGACAGCCAATTCGATGCGCTTGAATCCCCAAGCTCCGAGCCTTTAGTGCTGACCTTGAATGCGGCAACCCAAAACATCAAGGAATTGGCGAGTGAGGCCAATCGTTGGTGGGATGAACGCAAAGAGGGGGCGGCCTCATGACTTGGTTGCACAAAGACAGCGCTGTCTGTTACGGCTCAGGCTGTTCATTTGTAGTTGATAATAAAAACAAGGCAGGAGACGCTCCATGCTAGGCATGTCCCAACATACCTTTCTGCTGGTTGATGCAGTGGTGACGATCATCGGGCTGATCGTGCTGATCACCCGGTTTAAGCTCCATCCTTTTATTGCCTTGATCATCGCTTCTATTTTTCTGGGGCTGACCTCCGGCATGCCCGCTAATCAGATCCTCAAGTCGTTCCAAGACGGTTTTGGTGGCGTATTGGGCTTTGTCGGGATCATTTTGGCGTTGGGCACCATGCTCGGCAAAATGATGGCTGACTCGGGGGGCGCCGATCAGATTGCGCGTACGTTGATCCGCGCCTTTGGCAAGGAGCGGGTGCAGTGGGCGATGATGTTTGCCGCATTCTTGGTCGGCATTCCGCTGTTTTTCGAAATCGGTTTTGTTTTGCTGATTCCACTGGTGTTTATTGTTGCTCGTCGTACCGGTGTGTCGCTGATCAAAATCGGCATTCCGTTGCTCGCCGGTTTGTCTGCGGTCCACGGTCTGGTTCCGCCGCACCCTGGCCCGTTGTTGGCAATCGGTGTGTTTGGGGCTGACATCGGTAAAACCATTTTGTACGGCCTGATTGTGGCGTTACCCACCGCGATTATTGCCGGTCCGATTTTCGGGACGTTCATCTCCAAGTACATTCCGGGCAATCCGTCACAGGAACTCGTCGATCAACTGGCCAGCGAGCCTGAGTCCAGCACCTTGCCGAGCTTTGGCATTACCTTGGTCACTGTGTTGTTGCCGGTGTTCTTGATGTTGCTCAAGACCTTCGCTGACGTAGTATTGCCGGATGGCAACTTCTTCCGCGGCTGGATGGACATGATTGGCCATCCGATCAGCGCGCTGTTGTTGGCGTTGCTGCTGTCGCTTTACACGTTTGGGGCGCGGCAGGGGATCGACTCCAAGCGCATCCTGAAATTGCTCGATGCAAGCTTGGCACCCACCGCCGCGATCATCCTAATCATTGGTGCGGGCGGCGGCTTCAAGCAAATGCTGGTGGCTAGTGGTGTGGGTGACGTGATCGGTCACATGGCGGTGCAGGCACAGATTTCGCCGATTTTGCTGGCATGGCTGGTGGCGGCGGTAATCCGTATCGCAACCGGTTCTGCAACCGTGGCGACTATTACCGGGGCGGGGATTGTGTTGCCGGTGGTAGACATGATTCCGGGCGTAAACCGTGAGTTACTGGTGTTGGCGACGGGCGCGGGCTCGTTGATTTTGTCTCACGTAAACGATGCGGGTTTCTGGTTGGTTAAGCAGTACTTCAACATGACCGTGGCCGAAACCTTCAAAACCTGGACCGCGATGGAAACCATTCTGTCGATCGTTGCGTTGATCTTCATCATGCTGCTGTCGTTGGTGGTTTAAGACCGCCTGTAGTCACTGCCGTAGGCTGCGATGGGTTGCTTAGCAACCCTCAAAAGCACAAGGTTCTTCGGCCCTTATCGCAGCCTGCGGCAGTACTACAGATTTTGGATTAACTAGCGCTCAAACCATCCGCCCGAAACATCGCGCGGATACCGCGCACGGCCTGACGGATACGATCCTGGTTTTCAATCAAGGCAAAGCGCACATGGTCGTCACCGTACTCGCCAAAACCTACACCCGGTGAGACACACACCTTGGCATCGGCCAGTAGTTTTTTAGCAAACTCCAGCGAGCCCATGTGGGCATAAGCCTGGGGGATTTTGGCCCAAACGTACATCGACGCTTTCGGGTTTTCGACCATCCAGCCCAGTTCGTGCAGACCTTTAACCAATATATTGCGGCGTTGACGGTACTGTTCGGCAATGTCTTTGACACACTGCTGATCGCCTTCAAGTGCAGCAATGGCGGCCACTTGCAGCGGGGTGAAAGTGCCGTAATCGTGGTAGCTCTTGATCCGCGCCAGTGCGCTGACCAACTCTGGGTTGCCGACCATAAAGCCGATTCGCCAACCCGCCATGTTGTAGCTTTTTGACAGGGTGAAAAACTCGACGGCGACATCTTTGGCGCCAGGAACCTGCATGATTGAAGGTGCTTTCCAGCCGTCATAGACGATGTCGGCATAGGCCAGATCGTGCACTACAAGCACGTCATATTGCTTGGCCAATGCGATCACACGCTCAAAGAAATCCAGCTCGACACATTGTGCTGTTGGGTTAGATGGAAAGCCCAAAATCATCATCTTGGGCTTGGGGATCGAGCCGCGAATGGCCTTTTCTAATTCGGCAAAAAAATCGACGCCTGGAATCAGCGGCACCGAGCGCACTTGAGCGCCGGCAATAACGGCGCCGTAGATATGAATAGGGTAACTAGGGTTGGGCACCAGAACGGTGTCGCCCTGATCAAGGGTGGCGAGCATCAAATGCGCCAAGCCCTCTTTGGAGCCAATGGTCACGATGGCTTCATGCTCTGGGTCGATCTCAACGTTGTAGCGATCGGCGTACCAACGAGAAATTGCTCTGCGCAGACGTGGGATTCCACGCGAAGTCGAGTAGCCGTGAGTGTCTTCACGTTGTGCGACGGTACAAAGCTTTTCAACGATATGCGGGGGTGTCGGGCCGTCAGGGTTGCCCATGCTGAAGTCGATAATGTCTTCGCCACGACGTCGGGCGGCCATCTTCAGTTCAGCTGTGATGTTGAACACATAAGGGGGGAGTCGATCTATGCGCGCAAAGCGGCGCGGCGAACCTTGGTCTGCCATGGTTACCTCTGGAACGTGAGCGCCCGGAACCGTCCGAGCGACGTCGACCACTGCGGTGGTCTGCGGCAAGACAATAAGGGCGATAATGGCCTTTTGTCTAGATGCCTCACCTAGGATTTTTTGCGAAGCAAGTTCGGTTAGCCTTTATTCTTCTACTTACCCATGAAATCGCCTCACGCTACTTGCAATGACTGACTACCCATCAAGCCGCGGGCTTAGCCTGCCAAGACGTCAGACGGAACGCTAGGCGCAATTCGCCACGGTAGGCCTCGCCACTCTTGTACCAACCTTGGCTTAAATAAAAAGCTAGCGCTGATCTGTTGTTAGGGCTGACAGACAGCATGACTGTGCGAATCTCGGGCCAATCTTGGTTAAGGGTGTGTACTAGCAGGCGCAGACAGATTTTACCCAGCCCTTGCCCTTGAACCCGTTTGTCGACCTGCAAGGCGTGCAGGGTTGCGCAGTCCGTGTCAGCCCAATGGCTCAAAAGTGGATAACGTTTGATGAGCATGAAAGCCACAGGCTGTTCGTTTTTCAACAACACCAAGCCTTTGATCCCCGGGTGGGGCTTGGCAGGCAGTGAGTACAAAGCACAGGCTATGTCGCCACTAAACGGTATTTGTTCTGGCAACACTTCAAGGTTGCGCAGTTGCACGCACTGTTCATCCTTCAGGTCTTCGTAAGTGCAAAGGCGGACGTGCATGCAAGCTAAGCCTCGATGGGGCTCAGAGAAAGCGGCATGGTAAAGGTGAAGGTTGTGCCCTGTTGCTCATCAGACAGTACGCTCAGGCTTCCATTGTGAGACAGGGCGATCTGGCTTGCGATGTACAAGCCTAGGCCAAGCCCTGCTTGCGGGGTTTCACTGGGGGGACGAGAGTAGGGTTGAAACAAGTTTTGCAGGGCTTCGGTTGCAATAGGCTTGCCCTGATTGGTCACGCTGAGCGAAAAAATCTTACCTTTTGTCAGGGCCACAACATGCACCGGCCCCGTCGCAGAACCGTGGGCAATCGCATTGGCGAGCAGGTTAGATAGCAGTTGAGCCAAGCGGCTGCTGTCGCAGAAAACAGCCCCCAATGGCCCGGTGACCGACTCGATTTGACGCTTGGGATGGATGTGCCGAACTTCTGAGATCACATGTTCGAGTACCTGTTCGAGATCTGCACATGCCCGCATCATGACCGGAATACCGTTGCCCAATCTTCCACGGGCGAAATCCAGCACGTCTTCGACCAGTTGCGAGGCACGCACGCCGCAGGTCTTGATGTGCATCACCAAATCATGAGTTTGCGGGTTTGGGTACTTGCTCAGCAAACGCTCGGCAGCCGTCGTCATGGCGAATAGTGGGTTGCGCAGGTCATGGCCCAACACCGCAATGAACTGTTCGCGCAGCTCAGCATTTTGGCGTTCTTGAGCCAGCTCTACTTCGGCCTTTTGCAAGTTTTCTTCAGATTCAATCTGCAGCGATAGCAAGCGCGAAAAGGATTCCATCGTGGCCTGTATAGCGCTGCTTTTGAGGTTGGCAGGCTCTGGATCAAGGGCACATAGCGTCCCGAAAAAGCCGCCGTCGGTGCGGTAAACCGGGATCGTAATGTAACTCTCGAACCGATACATCTTCGGTGTGCGGTGATGTTTGTACTGGGGGTCTTCGCTGGCTTTGTCGATGATAATAGGCAGGTTTGAATTCATGCTTTCAAAGCAAAAGGTCGTGACCAAGTCCAGTTCTTCACCGGGCTTCAAGCCAAAGCCCAGGTTGTCGAGCACGGCGCAGGCCGTCCAGCTTTGTTGGGACACACGAGCAACTGCAGCAAAGCGCATGCCGGTCATTTCTACAATGACCTGAAGGATTGCCGGGACTGAGCTGATCCGATTGATCGTAGCGACATCCGCAGCGGCGCTTGGCCTCATAGAAGGTTATCTCGGCATAAAGTATTAAAGGGTGATTCTAGCGAGTCGGCGTAGTTTGATACAAATTTCTCAGATAATTATATGCATTAGTTTTTGACCCGATGAAATGCATGATCATCGGCATGGACTGCTTCCATCAGACATTAAAAAGCCCCAGTCGTCAGACAAGTGTCCAACTTCTGGGGCGTGCTTTAGAAAGCGGGCTTTAAGTTCCGCTTAAGCGGTATTAAGTGTCTTGTTTATCTTGCAGAACTTCAGTAGTTTTTGCGTCCAGGTCTACATCCCACTTAACGCCTTGGGCATCGCGCAGTTCAACTTCATACACCAGCTTGCCGTAGGAGTGATCCAGCTCGGTGTCGTGGATGGTTGCGCCTGGGTGTTTAGCCAGAGCGGCTTGATTGAGTTTTTCAAAAGAAGCGATTTCGCCAGATTTCAGCAAACCAGGAATGTGGTCCGGGCGTACATCAGCTTGAGCCAAGCCAGCAGTCAGAGTCAGGGCGGTAGCGGCGAAGATTACGTTGAGTGCTTTCATGGTTAATCCCTCTTGGGTGAACTGTTTAAGTGGGATCAGATTAACCGCGGCAACTTAATTCACCCTTAATTTTCCCTTTTGTCTAAATTCAGGCGGGTGGAGTGGTATTTGCGCTATGAATGCACTGTGTGAACTAAGGTTTGATCAAGACCGCATCCGGGAGCATATCCGCAGCGCCAGTACTGATTTTATTACGCCCAGTGTTTTTAGCGATGTACAACGCCTTATCCGTTTCGTTGAGCCACATTGAGGCGTCCTCAAACGCCGGGTGGCATGAGGCCAAACCGATGCTCAGGCTTAAGCGCAGCTCAGGCTCGTCCGCGTATCTAAAGTCGCAGCACCTGCGGCGCAGACGCTCCATTATTTCCTGCGTTTGTGCCAGAGAGCGGTTGGGTAAAATGACGCAAAATTCATCGCCGCCATAGCGTCCAGCTAGGTCTTCTGCCCGTAGGTTTTCCTTAAGCTCATTGCTGAACTGGCGTAGCACGCTGTCACCCACAATGTGCCCATAGGTGTCATTGATGCGTTTGAAGTGGTCGATATCAATCAGCGCAAGCGTGGCGTCTGAGTGTGTTCGTCTGCAGGTTTGGAAGCTTAGTTGCAGTAGATCCTTCCACGAGCCGTGGTTGAGAAGGCCGGTCAGACTGTCAGTACGGCTGAGTGCACTTAAGGTTCGCTTGTGCGCTGCCAGCGCGCTCGTCATACGATAACTGATCATGCCCACGGCAAACGGGTAAAGAACCAGGATGGGCAGGCACGCATAGATTTGCAGTGTCGTGGTGTAAGGGTTGAAGGTGAACCCGAAAACCAGCAATGAAAGGGCTATCCCTGTGCATTGTGCCAAGGTCCCGCGCACTAGCATTTTGACGCCGCCAATCGCCACGTTGTTCATGGTCATCATCGACACAATAATGATGGCCGGAAGCGGGTTGAACTGGAGGGTAGCTGCCCAGAAACCTCCCAGCACAGAGTCGATAAGCACATTGCGCTGTTCGGTCCGATAGGGGTAATGCGCGCGCGAGGAGCGTTGGTAAGCCAAGTGCGGCCATACAAAACCCGAAGCCAAGTAGAACATCCACACCCAGGTAGGCATATCCAAAGGATAGAGAGCGGGCATCATGCAGATGCAGCCTATTCCTAAGCCAAAGGTTCGCGGCACATAAATGCGCCGGGAGAACGACAAGCCTCTGCCTCTTTGATTATCCATAGTCATCTACGCAAGGTGTTAAGACACGGAATGTCGGCACTGCTCGTAAAACAGAAAAATTATCGTTTTAAAGTGTAGGTAATGTCGATCATCAATGGTGGCATTCTGCCTGAGGTTTGCTGTCAATTACCTCAAGACTAACGCTTTCGACGTTAGAACATGACGATTGACCTTCTGTCATCCAAAAAACCAGCGTAATAATTGCACTTTGTGTGCTGGAGTCTATGAAGTATGCCAAGCGAGTCTTCTAAAGCTGATGGGCTAAAGCCTGCCGAACTGCATGAAGGAAGGTTTCAAAATGAGGGCGCCAGACCGGCCGCCAGCTTGGGTAAAACCTTAGGCATTTTTTGGAAAATGCTGTTTCAAAAGCCTTCATACACCCGACCTCATGCGCCGATTCCGGTGAACCTGCTGACCCGCGAAGCCTTAGAGAAAGCACCAGATTTCAGCGTGTTTCGACTCGGGCACTCAACAGTGTTGCTTAAACTCAAGGGCAAGTTTTGGCTGACCGACCCGGTGTATGCCGAGCGAGCTTCGCCTTTGCAGTGGGCTGGCCCCAAACGCTTTCATGCGCCGCCAATCACACTCGATGAGCTTCCACCCTTAGAAGGCGTGATCCTTTCGCATAACCATTACGATCATCTTGATCAAAAAACCGTACTGCTACTGGCGGCCAAGACGCGGTACTTTTTGGCTCCGCTAGGGGTGGGTGATCTATTAATCAAATGGGGCGTACCCGCACAGAAAGTACAACAGCTGGATTGGTGGCAAGAAACCGAGCGTGACGGTATTCGATTTATTGCCACGCCGTGCCAGCATTTTTCCGGTAGAGGCTTGTTTGATCATAACCAGACGCTGTGGGTGTCATGGGTGATGATCATTGATGATGTACGGATTTTCTTCAGCGGTGACACTGGCTATTTCGACGGTTTCAAATTGATCGGCGAGCAGTTTGGCCCCTTTGACCTGACCCTTATGGAGACGGGGGCTTACAACGTTGATTGGCCCGATGTGCACATGCAGCCTGAGCATAGTTTGCAAGCCCATATCGACCTGAAAGGCCGTTGGTTGCTGCCGATTCACAACGGTACTTTCGATTTGGCTTTTCATGCCTGGTATGAGCCGTTTGAACGTATTGTGGCATTGGCTGCGCAACGCAATGTCCTTATCACAACGCCTGCCATGGGCGAGGCGTTCAATTTGTTGCAACCTCATGAAGGCCAAACTTGGTGGCTAGACGTGCAAGCCCGCAGCAACGAATCTACCTAGCAGGCTGGCCTGTGAGGAGCGAGTTATTTACTCGATAAGGGCAACATCTTTGCGGTCAAAAGGGGCGGGAGTGGAACCACGAATATTGCTGCCCCGGCTAGGTGCAAAGCCGGGGAAAAACACCAAGCCTTCGGCTTCGAGGGCGTAGGCGATGGCCAGACGAGTCACATCGCGCATCTGCTCCCCTGCTTCAAATCGTTGGATGGCCGACGCCGAAGCCCTTGAGTGCAGGCTCAGGTCTTGAAGGCTCCAGCCGAGCATTTCTCGCGCTTGAGCACAGTGCAGCGGGGTGAATTGATTAATAACAATGCGTTCAAACGTGCTGCGCATGGCTGAGGTGTGCATGAGGGATCTCCGAGGCTGAGTCAATGCTTGAAATACACTGTGTTTTTATACAGTTGTTTTCGGCGCTGTTCAAACTCATTTTTTGAATCAGTTCGGATAAGCAGGCGCTACTATTTAGGCCCATTGTTGCGCCAAGCAAGGGTCGAAAACTTCGATATAAAAATCGTGTAAGAATCTCTCGGGCAGCAGAACTGCAGGCTGCCGCCAGATAAACCCCTAGGGCTTTAAGCCAAGCGCTAGGTCAAAAAAAGGGCCACCTTGCGGCAGCCCTTTTCATCAGCAGTCAGATCAAGCCCGGAATCAATCCCAGCTCAGTGCGCCACCAGTTTGATACTCAATAACCCGTGTTTCGAAGAAGTTTTTCTCTTTCTTCAAGTCCATGATTTCGCTCATCCATGGGAAAGGGTTAGTAGTGCCTGGGTATTCTTCTTTGAGGCCGATTTGCGACAGGCGGCGGTTAGCGATGAACTTGAGGTAGTCCTCCATCATGGCCGCGTTCATGCCCAATACGCCGCGTGGCATGGTGTCACGTGCGTATTCGATCTCGAGCTGAGTGCCCTGCAGGATCATTTGCGTCGCTTCTTCCTTCATCTCGGCGTCCCACAGATGCGGGTTTTCGATTTTGATCTGGTTGATCACATCGATACCGAAGTTCAGATGCATGGATTCGTCGCGCAGAATGTACTGGAACTGCTCGGCAACCCCGGTCATTTTGTTGCGTCGGCCCATCGACAGGATCTGAGTAAAGCCGCAGTAGAAGAAGATGCCTTCCAAGACGCAGTAGTAGGCGATCAGGTTGCGCAGCAGTTCTTTGTCGGTTTCTACGGTGCCGGTTTCGAATTTCGGGTCGGAGATCGAACGGGTGTACTTCAGGCCCCAAGTGGCTTTTTTAGCGACTGACGGGATCTCGTGGTACATGTTGAAGATCTCGCCTTCATCCATGGCCAACGATTCGATGCAGTACTGGTAGGCGTGGGTGTGGATCGCCTCTTCAAACGCTTGGCGCAGGATGTACTGGCGGCACTCAGGGTTGGTGATCAGGCGGTATACGGCCAGAACCAGATTGTTGGCAACCAGGGAGTCAGCAGTAGAGAAGAAGCCCAGGTTGCGCATCACGATGCGGCGCTCGTCGTCGGTCAAACCCTCTGGGTTTTTCCAGAGGGCGATGTCGGCGGTCATGTTGACTTCTTGCGGCATCCAGTGGTTTGCGCAACCGTCCAGATACTTCTGCCAAGCCCAGTCGTACTTGAACGGTACGAGTTGGTTGAGGTCGGCACGGCAGTTGATCATCCGTTTTTCGTCAACGGCAACGCGAGCACTGGCGCCTTCGAGTTCTGCCAGACCTTCAGCGATGTCGAGCTTGTCCAATTCAGCCTTGGCGCGCTTGATGGCAGCCGAATCGGTAGCCGTGACTGCGCGGGCCTCTTGAGCAGCAACGCCGCCAGCGGCGTCAAGGCGGTCCATATTGGCTTCGGTTGCGTGGCCAGCGTTGGCGCCTTTAACGGCGGTTTCGGCTTCGTCTTCTTTGTCGAACTCGTCCCAGCTCAGCATGACGTGTCGTCTCCTGCGTGAGGGCCTTGTGCCCGTGTGGTAACACTGATGATAGGTTGTGCACACGGCCCAGAGGCCACTTGGATCTATGAAATGTTGCTGCAGTCGCGATATACGCACGCACAAACATGAATATGTTCGGGGCTAACTCGCCGTTACTCGAGGGATGCACGTGTTTCTGCATCTCGCCCTGGCCTTTGAAGCCGGAGTAGCTTGGTCGGCAGCCCGCTCAAAGGGTTTTTGCACCCGTTGGGGGGCGCAAGTATACGGCTTTTGTACAACCTATTTCAGCCAGTTTTTTTCTGAGAAGAAGCGACGAAGTGACTAAATTTTCTCAAGGCTAAGCATAGCGGGCGTTGGCGGGCAAGGAGGGTGCTACGGGGATTTTTTCGGGGCAGACTAAGCCCGGTCGAAACCGGGCGTTAAGTCGAGGCGGGCTAGCTGAAGCGATGGCCGCGGGTGCGATCGTAACCGTCTTCGGCGAAAGCAGCTGAACGAGTGTTGTCGTAACCGTCCTCAGCCAAAGAGGCCGAGTGAGTCGTGCGAGAGCCACCCTCAACAAAGTGGGCTGAGTGAGTACGGTCATAACCGTCGCCAGCCATGGCAGTACCGGCAATAACTGAAAGACTTAATGCCATAATTACAGCGAGTTTCATTTAATGACTCCTGAGTGATTAAGGTGCAGGCAGCGCGTGCTGCAATCAATACGATGACGCATTGGAAGTTGCAGTTAAGTGGGGGGGTTAATCATTTAAATAGTTAAGTTAATTGCGTGATTAACAGTGTGTTCGCCGTCCATCAACCGTTGGAGCAACCGTTACCCATGACGCGGTACTCGAGGGTGTGCTTGATGCCTTGCGAGTCCTCGTAAACCATGCGGGCCGGCACCACTTCGCAAACGCTAGGCACTTCGCTCATGGAAATGACTTTGGCAATATCAAGTTCCGAAGCGTAGGAGTAGTGCTCGACAACCGGTTGTTGCGCTGCTTGAGTGTTGGCTTCATCTGCAAAAGCACTGAGGCATACACTGCTAAGTGCCAGAACTAATAACGCTTTCATTTCTTCTATACCTGTTTAAAGGGCGAGTTGGGTCGCGCGGACATTGAGCGACTGCCTGTGAAACTTGATAAGTTGGAGCGATTAACATGCCGTCGTGGGGGAGGTTACTTAGTTAATCGCAGTGCCTTGGTTGGCGAGGTGAATTTTAGGGCGCTGCCTTATGGGCATATAGAGGGGCTTTTGATAAAGACTGTTGACAAATTCTGCAACAATCGTCGAAAACAGGTTGTGCTTTCAGGTGTTTCAAATCTGGCAGCGATGGCTTACGCGCTGTAAACACCGGTCTTGAGCCTCGCATAGTAAAAGCCATGAATTTTTTAGGTGTTTCTTACTACCAACGTCGAATGGATCTCACGCCAAGGCCCAGATACAACTGGGTCATAAAACAACAACTACAAATATAGAGGTATGAAACATGAGTGCCGCTTCCCTGTATCCCGTACGCCCTGAGGTTGCAGCTAATACGCTGACTGACGAGGCGACCTACAAGGCGATGTATCAGCAATCCGTGGTCAATCCGGATGGCTTCTGGCGCGAGCAAGCCCAGCGTCTCGATTGGATCAAGCCGTTTACGACTGTTAAACAGACCTCTTTCGACGATCACCATGTCGACATCAAGTGGTTTGCCGACGGCACTCTCAACGTTTCCTACAATTGTCTGGACCGCCACCTGGCTGAGCGCGGGGATCAGATCGCGATTATTTGGGAGGGCGACGACCCTTCCGAGCAGCGCAACATTACCTACCGCGAGTTGCACGAAGAAGTCTGCAAGCTGGCTAACGCATTGCGCGGCCAAGACGTTCATCGTGGCGACGTCGTGACTATCTATATGCCAATGGTTCCAGAGGCGGTTGTCGCCATGCTGGCCTGTACCCGTATTGGCGCTATTCACTCGGTCGTTTTCGGCGGCTTCTCGCCCGAAGCACTGGCGGGGCGAATCATCGACTGCAAATCCAAAGTCGTGATCACTGCCGACGAAGGCATACGTGGCGGCAAGCGCACTGCATTGAAAGCCAACGTTGATGTGGCGCTGACTAACCCTGACACCTCCAGCGTGCAGAAAATTATCGTGTTCAAGCGTACGGGTGGCGACATTGCCTGGTACAAGCACCGCGATATTTGGTATCACGACTTGATGGCGGTGGCCTCGACCCACTGTGCGCCAAAAGAAATGGGCGCCGAAGAAGCCCTGTTCATCCTTTATACCTCCGGCTCCACAGGTAAGCCGAAAGGGGTGCAACACACCACGGGCGGTTATCTGTTGTATGCCGCGTTAACCCATGAGCGCGTATTCGATTACCGTCCGGGTGAAGTCTATTGGTGTACCGCGGACGTCGGCTGGGTGACTGGGCACACCTATATTGTCTATGGCCCGCTGGCCAATGGCGCGACCACGGTGTTGTTTGAGGGTGTGCCGAACTACCCGGATATCACCCGTGTGTCGAAAATCATCGATAAGCACAAGGTCAATATCCTCTACACCGCGCCAACAGCGATTCGCGCCATGATGGCTGAAGGCCAAGCAGCGGTAAAAGATGCCGACGGCTCAAGCCTGCGTTTGCTGGGTTCGGTGGGTGAACCCATCAATCCTGAGGCTTGGAACTGGTACTACACCACTGTTGGCAAAGAGCGCTGCCCCATTGTGGATACTTGGTGGCAGACCGAAACCGGTGCTTGCCTAATGACCCCGCTGCCGGGTGCGCATGCGCTCAAGCCGGGTTCTGCGGCGCGTCCGTTCTTTGGTGTGGTGCCAGCGTTGGTAGACAACCTCGGCAACCTGATCGAAGGGCCAGCCGAAGGTAACTTGGTGATACTGGATTCGTGGCCGGGTCAGGCGCGTACGCTGTACGGCGATCATGATCGTTTTGTTGATACTTATTTCAAAACCTTCCGTGGCATGTACTTTACGGGCGACGGCGCGCGTCGCGATGAAGACGGTTACTACTGGATCACCGGTCGTGTGGATGACGTGCTTAACGTTTCCGGCCACCGCATGGGGACGGCCGAGATCGAAAGCGCGATGGTTGCGCACGCCAAAGTCGCTGAGGCGGCGGTTGTCGGTGTGCCGCATGACCTCAAAGGGCAGGGCATCTATGTCTACGTCACGCTCAATGGCGGTGAAGAGCCGTCCGAGGAGCTGCGTCAGGAGTTGAAAAACTGGGTGCGTAAGGAAATCGGTCCAATTGCCTCGCCGGATGTTATCCAGTGGGCTCCGGGCTTGCCTAAAACCCGTTCGGGCAAAATCATGCGTCGCATTCTGCGCAAAATTGCCACAGGCGAGTATGACGGTTTGGGAGATATTTCGACCTTGGCGGATCCGGGCGTGGTTCAGCAACTGATCGACACTCACAAGGGCATGAAGGCCGCGTAACGGCCCTTCTTATTTCGCTCGTTGAGCGATCACATTCCCTCCCCTTAAAGCTGCCGCAGGCTACGATCTTTTAAAGATCAAAAATCGCAGCCTGCGGCAGCTCCTTGGCTCGGTGTTGCCCATACAGGTGTTACCTCGTGTGTAACCGTGTGCCCAAAAAAACGTCCATATGCTACTAAAGGCACTGTTTTAGAGCTCTTGGGCAGCCCTCATTAAATAAGATGAAACGCTACACTTGCCGGAATAGAAGGGTTTGCGAATAATAGGCCCGCTATTTGCAACTCATATAGGTTCTATATCTTTTGCTCTTGCACTAATTTGAAGAGCTGTCAATGCTTTGGGTCGTCTTTCTCGGTGCATTTGTAATATGTTGTCGCATTGAGGAAATAACGGCTTGAAGCCTGTCGTTAGAATGCCGATCACTCGCTCGTCGTCGTTGGTGTGCTGAATGTTGTTCAACACCTGAAGGACGTGGCGCCGCATTCCCGGTTTAACCTCCGCATATTGGGCTCAGGCTCACTCTGCATTTTTTGCCCTTTACCGATGGAGTCCTAAGATGAAGAAACTCGTGCTTCTTGGCGCCTTGGCACTGTCCGTGCTGTCCATGCAGGCTTTTGCTGACACAAAGCCACTGAAAATTGGCATTGAAGCCGCTTACCCTCCGTTCGCCTCTAAAGCACCAGACGGCAGCATTGTTGGCTTTGACTATGACATCGGTAACGCTCTGTGTGAGCAGATGCAAGTCAAATGCGTTTGGGTTGAGCAAGAGTTCGACGGCCTGATCCCGGCGCTTAAAGTGCGCAAGATCGACGCTATTTTGTCTTCGATGTCGATTACCGACGATCGCAAGAAATCGGTCGATTTCACCAACCGTTACTACCTGACCCCAGCCCGCCTGGTGCTGAAGGAAGGTACAACTGTTTCCGATTCTCTTGATGAGCTCAAAGGCAAGAAAATCGGCGTACAGCGCGGTTCGATCCACGATCGTTTCGCCAAGGAAGTATTGGCTCCTAAAGGCGCCACCGTTGTGCCTTACAGCTCGCAGAACGAAATCTATCTGGACATCGAAGCGGGCCGTCTAGACGGCACTGTTGCAGACGCCACCCTGTTGCAGGAAGGCTTTCTGGATGCTCCGGCTGGTAAAGGCTACGCGTTTGTCGGCCCAGCGTTTACTGACGCCAAATACTTTGGTGATGGCATCGGCATCGCCGTGCGTAAAGGTGATACAGAGCTGAAAGACAAAATCGACGGTGCAATCGTAGCTATCCGTGCAAACGGCAAGTACGACGAGATCCAGAAAAAATACTTCAACTTCGATATTTACGGCCCTGAAGCCAAGTAAATCATCGCGGCTGTAAGTCTGAAATGGCGCAAGCGACAGGATGTCTGAAGTTTGCGCCATTTTTTATTCAAATTTTCGAGCTAATTTTTCGAGGGCCGGAATCATGTTGAAAGGCTACGGGGCTGTCATCCTCGATGGCGCTTGGCTGACGCTTCAACTCGCCTTGTCGTCCATGGCCTTGGCCATTGTTCTAGGTCTGATTGGTGTTTCAATGCGGCTGTCGCCAGTGCGCTGGTTGGCCTGGTTGGGTGATCTGTATTCAACAGTCATTCGCGGGATTCCCGATCTGGTGCTGATCCTGCTGATTTTCTACGGCGGCCAGAATTTACTGAACAACGTCGCGCCGATGCTCGGTTATGACGACTACATCGACCTGAATCCGTTTTCAGCCGGTGTTTTCACCTTGGGCTTTATCTTTGGTGCGTACTTGTCCGAAACCTTTCGCGGCGCTTTTATGGCGATCCCTAAAGGTCAGGCCGAAGCCGGTATGGCGTATGGCATGAGTCGTTCCCAAGTATTTTTTCGGGTGCTGGTGCCGCAGATGATTCGCTTGGCGATTCCCGGTTTCACCAACAATTGGTTGGTGCTGACCAAAGCCACAGCCTTGATTTCGGTAGTCGGTTTGCAAGACATGATGTTCAAGGCCAAGCAGGCAGCGGATGCTACCCGCGAACCCTTTACCTTCTTTTTGGCCGTGGCAGCGTTGTACCTGGTGATGACCAGTGTTTCGTTGCTGGCGTTGCGACAACTTGAAAAGCGCTACTCGGTAGGCGTAAAGGTGGCTGAACTATGATCTTCGACTACAACGTCATTTGGGAGAGCATGCCGCTGTACCTGAGCGGGATGGTTGAAACACTTAAGCTGCTGGGCATTTCGCTGTTCTTTGGCTTGCTGGTGGCACTGCCGCTGGGCTTGATGCGTGTGTCGAGGCGTCCGTGGGTCAATTTTCCGGCGTGGCTCTACACCTATGTGATTCGCGGCACGCCGATGCTGGTGCAGCTGTTTTTGATCTATTACGGCCTGGCTCAGTTTGACGCGGTACGTGAAAGCTTTGTCTGGCCCTTACTGTCCAGCGCCACCTTTTGCGCCTGTTTGGCTTTTGCGATCAACACCAGTGCTTACACCGCCGAAATCATCGCCGGTAGCCTCAAGGCTACGCCTCATGGCGAGATTGAAGCCGCTAAGGCGATGGGGATGTCGCCGGGCAAAATGTATCGCCGTATTTTGTTGCCATCGGCCATGCGCCGCGCGCTGCCGCAATACAGCAACGAAGTGATCATGATGCTCCAGACCACCAGTCTTGCGTCCATCGTGACCCTAATCGACATCACCGGGGCTGCGCGCACCGTCAATGCGCAGTACTACTTGCCGTTTGAAGCCTATATCACCGCAGGTGCGTTCTACCTGTGCCTGACCTTCATTCTGGTGCGCCTGTTCAAATTGGCAGAACGCCGCTGGCTGGGCTACATGGCCCCACGCAAGGCTTGAGAGTTGAGCGGCGCTCAACGTCTGACCCACTGTATTTGTGAGAACCGACAGCATGTACAAACTTGAAGTCCAAGACCTGCATAAGCGCTACGGCAGTCATGAGGTGCTCAAAGGTGTGTCTCTGGCAGCCAAAGCAGGTGATGTGATCAGCATCATCGGTTCTAGCGGGTCAGGCAAAAGTACCTTTTTGCGCTGTATCAACCTGCTGGAGCAACCGCACGCGGGCAAGATCCTGCTCAATAACGAAGAGCTGAAGCTGATCGCGAAGAAAGACGGCGCACTGGTCGCGGCTGATCCAAAGCAGTTGCAGCGCATGCGTTCGCGTTTGTCGATGGTGTTTCAGCATTTCAACCTGTGGTCGCACATGACTGCGTTGGAAAACATCATGGAAGCGCCCGTGCATGTGCTGGGCATGTCTAAGACCGAGGCGCGGGAAAAAGCCGAGCATTACCTGAATAAGGTCGGTGTGGCCCACCGTAAAGATGCCTATCCTGGGCATATGTCCGGGGGTGAGCAGCAACGTGTGGCCATTGCCCGTGCGTTGGCGATGGAGCCGGAAGTGATGCTGTTTGACGAGCCGACCTCGGCACTTGACCCGGAGCTGGTGGGGGACGTGTTGAAAGTCATGCAGGACCTCGCTCTCGAAGGTCGGACCATGGTGGTGGTAACGCACGAAATGGGCTTTGCGCGCGAAGTCTCAAACCAGTTGGTGTTCTTACACAAAGGGGTCGTAGAAGAGAGTGGCAACCCGCGTGAAGTACTGGTTAACCCGCAGTGCGAGCGTTTGAAGCAGTTTTTGTCGGGCAGTCTTAAGTAATTAACCGCGTCGCGAGACTGCTTTTTTGCACCAACTTAGTGCATGCTTCCCCGATTAGCGGTGGCGGATCTAGCTTGGTGGTTGCCACCTTCGGCATTAACACTGTTTACGTTTCGGATTGCATGCCATGACTGCCCATCGAATAGGTTTTCTGATTTGGCCCAGCACCAAAGCACTGACGCTGGCGCTGGCTGAGGAGGCCTTGCGTGTTGCTCAGCGGGTGCACCCTGAAGTGGCTTACGAGCTGGTGTTTCTAAGTGCCGAAGCACCGGCTGAAGCCATCGCGGGTGGTTGGCAATTGCCGGGTGAACCGTGGGCCGGAAAGCTTGAGGGGTGTCAGAAACTATTTCTGGTGGCTGATGAGCCGCCAGTCGCGATTGCGCCCGCGCTCAGCAGTGCGCTCAAGCAACTGGTGCGTGCAGGCTGCGTGATTGGCGGGTTGTCGGCGGGTGTCTATCCTTTGGCGCAACTAGGCTTGCTTGATGGCTACCGAGCGGCCGTGCACTGGCGCTGGCAGGATGACTTTGCTGAACGCTTCCCTAAAGTGATTGCCACCAGTCATTTGTTTGATTGGGATCGTGATCGTTTAAGTGCCTGCGGTGGCATGTCAGTACTTGATCTGTTGCTCGCTTTGCTGGCTCGAGATCACGGTGCGGAATTGGCGGGAGCAGTGTCTGAAGAGTTAGTGGTCGAACGGATTCGAGAGGGTGGCGAGCGCCAGCGTATTCCGTTGCAAAACCGCTTAGGTTCCAGCCACCCGAAGCTGACTCAGGCCGTGCTGTTGATGGAAGCCAATATTGAAGAGCCGCTCACAACTGACGAGATTGCGCAGCATGTGTGCGTGTCGCGTCGTCAGTTGGAGCGTATTTTTAAACAGTACCTCAACCGTGTGCCGAGTCAGTACTACCTTGAGCTGCGCTTGAACAAGGCGCGTCAAATGTTGATGCAAACGAGCAAGTCGATTATCCAGATCGGTTTGTCATGCGGGTTCTCCTCGGGGCCGCACTTCTCCAGCGCTTATCGAAACTTCTTTGGTGCAACGCCGCGCGAAGATCGTAATCAGCGTCGCAGCAGCAGCCCGTTCGAATTGTCATCAGTGCCTTCCGAGCGCGGCTAACTCGCTCTCTTTTTTGTGTCGCTTGCGTTGCTGCGGCCTTTGTTTGCGTAGGAGCTGCCGCAGGCTGCGATCTTTTGATCTTAAAAAGATCGCGAGCAATCGAGCGTCGACCGGCTGCTCCTACAGTCCATATTTGTGATCTTTTTTGTGTCGTCATATGGATGCACGCAGGCTGGCGCTCATTTGGCTTGAGAACATAGTTGCTATCGTTCGTGCGTAACCGAGTTTTTTCTCGTTACAAAAGGCTTTTCTGGGTGCGCGTAGCGTTTAAACTGCGTCTTTGCGATGCAATATGTCGCATTGCTATAAACCCTGTAAAACCGCGGTTTAGCGCTATAAGAAGTTGTCGCTTGGCGGCAAGGCCGCGTCATCATCTGTCCTTACAATCCCCCTACCGCTCGCCATTTTAGGCTGGCGTTTCTCATCAGGAGACTCCGATGTCCGTTGAGCAAGCCCCGGTGCAACGCGCCGATTTCGATCAGGTCATGGTTCCGAACTACGCACCTGCTGCTTTCATTCCTGTGCGTGGCGCCGGTTCCCGAGTCTGGGACCAGTCGGGGCGCGAACTCATCGACTTCTCAGGCGGTATCGCGGTTAATGTTTTGGGTCACGCCCACCCGGCGCTGGTTGGCGCCTTAACCGCGCAGGCGAATACTCTGTGGCACGTATCCAATGTGTTCACCAACGAGCCTGCTTTGCGCCTGGCTAAAAAACTAGTGGATGCGACGTTTGCTGAGCGTGTGTTCTTCTGTAACTCGGGCGCCGAAGCCAACGAGGCTGCTTTCAAGCTGGCCCGTCGTGTAGCGTTCGATCGTTTTGGTGAAGAAAAATACGAAATCATCGCGGCCCTCAATAGCTTTCACGGCCGCACGCTGTTCACGGTCAACGTGGGCGGGCAGTCGAAATATTCGGACGGCTTTGGTCCAAAAATCACCGGTATTACCCACATCCCGTTCAATGATCTTGACACGCTAAAAGCGGCCATTTCAGACAAGACCTGTGCCGTGGTGTTGGAACCTATTCAAGGTGAGGGCGGTGTGCTGCCAGCCGAGAAGGCTTACCTGCAAGGCGCTCGCGAGTTGTGTGACAAACACAATGCGTTGCTGGTGTTTGATGAAGTGCAAACCGGCATGGGCCGCACTGGCGAGCTGTTTGCTTACCAACATTACAACGTGACCCCCGACATCCTGACCAGCGCCAAAAGCTTAGGCGGTGGTTTCCCGATTGCAGCCATGTTGACCACTGATGCGCTAGCCGAACATTTGGTGGTGGGTACTCACGGCACCACCTACGGCGGCAACCCGCTGGCGTGCGCCGTGGCCAATGCTGTGATCGACGTGGTCAACACTCCTGAAGTGTTAAAGGGTGTTAATACCAAGCGCGAGCTCTTCAAAACCCGCCTTGAGCAGATCGGCCAGCAGTACGGTGTATTTACGCAAGTGCGCGGTTTGGGCCTGTTGATTGGCTGCGTGTTGAGCGATGCCTGGAAGGGCCGCGCCAAAGACATCTTCAACGCGGCAGAAAAAGAAAACTTAATGATCCTGCAAGCTGGGCCGGACGTCGTGCGTTTTGCGCCAAGCTTGGTGGTGGAAGATGCAGATATCACCGAAGGTTTGGACCGTTTTGAGCGTGCAGTAAAAAGCCTGATCGTCTGATCTACGCCTCCCTCTGAAGGAGCGAGCTTGCTGGCGATTTTTAAATAACTCGCAGCAAGCTCGATCCTACAAAGGCCCTATTTTTATTTTCTGGATTAAGGAGTGACACCATGCTGGTGATGCGCCCCGCGCAAATGGCTGACCTGAGCGAGGTACAGCGTCTGGCTGCGGACAGCCCGATTGGTGTCACTTCATTGCCGGACGATCTCGACCGTTTGCGCGATAAGATCGCCGCGTCCGAAGCCTCGTTTGCTGCCGAAGTCAGTTTCAATGGCGAAGAGAGTTACTTCTTCGTTCTAGAAGACACGACCACTGGCAAGCTGGTGGGTTGTTCGGCCATCGTGGCGTCGGCCGGGTACTCTGAGCCTTTTTATAGTTTTCGTAACGAGACGTTCGTTCACGCCTCGCGTGAATTAAAAATCCATAACAAAATTCACGTGCTTTCGCAGTGTCACGACTTGACCGGCAACAGCCTGTTAACCAGCTTTTACGTGGTCCCGGATTTAGTGGGTACAGCCTGGTCCGAGCTTAACTCCCGAGGTCGTTTGTTGTTTGTGGCCAACCACCCGGAACGCTTTGCTGATTCGGTAGTGACCGAAATCGTCGGCTACAGCGATGAACAGGGCGACTCGCCGTTTTGGGATGCCATTGGTCGCAACTTTTTCGATCTGAACTATGCCGCCGCTGAGCGTCTGTGCGGGTTGAAAAGCCGCACCTTCCTCGCCGAACTGATGCCGCATTACCCGATTTATGTGCCGTTGCTGCCAGACAGCGCTCAAGAAGCGATGGGGCAAGTACACCCGCGGGCGCAAATCACTTTCGATATTTTGATGCGCGAAGGTTTCGAGACGGATCATTACATCGACATTTTCGACGGAGGCCCGACTCTGCATGCGCGGATTTCGGGTATCCGTTCAATCGCTCAAAGCCGCGTGGTTCCAGTCAAGCTCGGTGAGCCGGTGAAAGGTGGCGGTCGCCAGTACTTAGTGGCAAATGCCCAGTTGCAGGATTACCGCGCCGTACTACTGGAGCTCGACTGGGCGCCGGGCAAGCCGATCACCCTGGATCTGGAAGCGGCCGAAGCACTTGGCGTTGGCGAAGGTGTCAGCGTGCGAGTGGTGGCGGTTTAACGCGTTTGAGCGAGTGTCACGGGGGTCGCCAGCGAGCCCTGTTTAAGGAGATAGCATGATCGTTCGTCCTGTACGCAGTAGCGATTTACCGGCCCTGATTGAGCTGGCCCGTAGCACGGGCACTGGCCTGACCACCTTGCCGGCTAATGAGCAGCGCTTGTTGCACCGTGTCAGTTGGGCTGAAAAAACCTTCCGTGGCGAAGCCGAGCGCGCCGATGCGGACTACCTGTTCGTGCTCGAAAATGACGACGGCAGGGTGGTGGGCATTTCTGCGATTGCAGGCGCTGTGGGTCTGCGCGAGCCTTGGTACAACTTCCGGGTTGGTTTGACGGTCAGTGCGTCTCAGGAACTGAATATCTACCGCGAAATTCCGACCCTGTTCTTGGCTAATGACCTGACGGGTAACTCTGAGTTGTGCTCATTGTTCCTCAATGCCGATTACCGCACGGGCCTCAATGGCCGCATGCTGGCTAAAGCACGAATGCTGTTTATCGCTGAATTCCCTGAGCTGTTTGGCAGCAAAATTATTGCTGAAATGCGCGGCATGTCAGACGAGAAGGGGCGTTCGCCCTTCTGGGAAAGTTTGGGTCGGCATTTCTTCAAAATGGAGTTTAGCCAGGCCGACTATCTGACCGGCGTCGGCAACAAAGCCTTTATTGCTGAGTTGATGCCCAAGTTCCCGGTGTACACCTGCTTTTTGTCCGAAGACGCCCGCGCAGTGATCGGCAAGGTGCATACCGACACCGAACCCGCCTTGAACATGCTGAGAAGTGAAGGTTTTAGCTATCAAGGCTACGTCGATATTTTTGACGCTGGCCCAGCCGTGGAGTGTGAAACCACCAAAATCCGCGCTGTGCGCGACAGCGAAGCGCTGGTGCTGGCCATTGGCACACCGGGCGATGACGCCACCACTTACCTGATTCATAACCGCAAACGCGAAGAGTGCCGCATTACCGCCGCTGCGGCGCGATGGGCTGCGGGCACGCTGGTGGTAGATAAACACACCGCCAAGCGTCTGCAATTGAGTGCAGGCGATCAGGTGCGCGCCGTACCGTTATCTGCGCAGCCAGCCGCTTCTCGGGAGTCCAAATAATGAGCACGTTGTACATCGCAGGCGCCTGGCACAACGGTCAGGGTGAAACCATTGAATCGCTGAACCCGGTAACCCAGCAGGTGCTGTGGACCGGCAACGCTGCCAATGCCGAACAGGTGAGTGAGGCCGTTAAGGCTGCACGTCAGGCATTTCCTGAGTGGGCCAAGCGCTCATTTGAAGAGCGCCTCACGGTGCTCGAAGCCTTCGCTGTGAGCTTAAAAAACCATGCAGACGAGCTGGCCCGCTGCATCGGTGAAGAAACTGGCAAACCTCTGTGGGAGTCGGCCACCGAAGTGACCAGCATGATCAACAAGGTTGCGATATCGGTACAAAGCTATCGCGAGCGCACCGGCGAAAAAAGCGGCCCGCTGGGCGATGCTACCGCTGTTTTGCGGCACAAACCCCATGGCGTGGTGGCGGTTTTTGGCCCGTACAACTTCCCTGGGCACTTACCTAACGGGCATATCGTCCCGGCCTTGTTGGCCGGTAACAGTGTGGTATTTAAGCCGAGCGAACTGACCCCCAAAGTAGCCGAGTTGACGGTCAAGTGCTGGATCGAAGCCGGGTTGCCAGCGGGTGTCTTGAATCTGCTGCAAGGCGCACGTAAAACCGGTGTCGCGCTGGCGGCGCATGCAGGTATCGACGGGTTGTTTTTTACCGGTTCGAGCCGTACTGGCAACAGCCTGCATCAGCAGTTCGCCGGTCGCCCAGAGAAAATTCTGGCATTGGAAATGGGCGGTAATAACCCGCTGGTGGTTGAGCAAGTGGCGGACATGGACGCTGCGGTTTACACCATTATTCAGTCAGCCTTTATCTCGGCTGGGCAGCGTTGCACCTGCGCCCGCCGCTTACTGGTGCCGCAAGGTGCTTGGGGCGACCGTCTGCTTGAGCGTCTTGTCGAGGTCAGTAAAACCATTGAAGTCGGCGCTTTTGATCAGCAACCCGCGCCCTTTATGGGCTCGGTCATTTCCCTGCAGGCAGCGCGTGACTTGCTGGCGGCACAGTCGCTGTTGATCGACAACGGTGCGCAGGTGCTGCTGAGAATGACTCAGCCGAGCATGACCTCGGCGTTGCTGACGCCCGGCATTATTGATGTGACGCACGTGAGTGAGCGTTCCGATGACGAATTCTTCGGGCCGCTGTTGCAGGTCATTCGTTACACAGATTTTGCGGCGGCAATGGTTGAGGCCAACAATACCGCCTTCGGGTTGGCCGCGGGCTTGTTGTCAGACTCCGAAGCGCGCTATCAGCAGTTCTGGCTTGAAAGCCGAGCCGGGATTGTGAATTGGAACAAACAGCTCACGGGTGCTGCCAGTAGCGCGCCGTTTGGCGGCGTCGGCGCGTCGGGCAACCACCGTGCCAGTGCTTATTACGCCGCTGATTATTGTGCGTACCCGGTCGCGTCACTTGAAACGCCCAGCTTGACGCTGCCCGCCGCATTGACCCCAGGCGTGCGCCTTTCGTAACTGCTGTCCTTCGTAGGAGCTGCCGCAGGCTGCGATTTTTAAAGTCATAAGATCGCAGCCTGCGGCAGCCCCTACGGGGTGTTGCAACTTGTGTATTACCACCGTTTGCCGGAGCCTCACCGATGAAATCCTTTGAAGTCAACTTTGACGGTCTCGTGGGGCCGACCCATAACTATGGCGGCTTGTCGTTTGGCAATGTTGCCTCCCAGAGCAACAGTCAGCAGGCTTCCAACCCCAAGGAAGCGGCCCTGCAAGGTCTGGACAAAATGAAAGCGCTGATGGACATGGGTTTTGTCCAAGGCGTGCTGGCCCCGCAAGAGCGCCCAGACGTCGGTGCCTTGCGCAGCTTAGGCTTTAGCGGTACTGACGCCGAAGTGATCAAGCGTGCCGCGAAAGAGGCGATGCCACTGCTGGCGGCCAGCTGTTCGGCCTCAAGTATGTGGGTGGCCAATGCGGCCACTGTCAGCCCAAGTGCCGACACGGCGGACGGGCGTGTACATTTCACCGCCGCCAACCTTAACTGCAAATTCCACCGCAGCATTGAGCACCCAACCACCAGCCGAGTACTGAGCGCGATGTTTGCTGATCAACAGCACTTTGCGCATCACGCGGCCCTGCCTGCGGTGGCGCAGTTTGGTGATGAAGGCGCGGCGAACCACACCCGTTTTTGCCGTGAGTACGGCGAGGCGGGGGTTGAGTTTTTTGTCTACGGACGCAGTGCCTTCGACAGCCGCTACCCTGCACCACAAAAGTACCCGGCCCGTCAGACCCTTGAAGCGTCACAGGCCGTAGCTCGGCTGCACGGTCTGAGTGAGGAGGGCGTGGTGTTTGCCCAGCAAAACCCGTCGGTGATTGATCAAGGCGTGTTCCATAACGACGTGATCGCGGTGGGCAATGGCGAACTGTTGTTTCATCACCAAGATGCGTTTCTGAATACCGAACACATGCTCGACGAGTTGCGTCGCAAGCTGGCCGCGCGCGGCGCACAGTTTCAGTCCATCAGCGTGCCGCGTGATCAAGTGGCGGTCGATGATGCGGTGCGTTCTTACCTGTTTAATAGCCAGTTGTTGAGCCGTGCTGATGGCTCGATGTTGCTGATCGTGCCCGAGGAATGCCGTACCAATCCACGTGTTTGGCACTACCTGCAAAGCCTGACTAGCGCAGGTGGCCCGATCCGCGAAGTGAAAGTCTTTGATCTCAAGCAGAGTATGCAGAACGGCGGTGGTCCGGCGTGCTTGCGGTTGCGTGTGGCGCTGAAAGAAACGGAACTGGCGGCGGTCAATCCAGGGGTTATTATGACGGCCCCGTTGTACGACACGCTGACCGGCTGGGTGAACAAGCACTATCGCGATGCCCTGCGTGAAAGCGACTTGGCAGACCCGCAATTGTTGCTTGAATGCCGGACGGCACTGGATGAACTGACGCAAATCCTTAAACTGGGCTCGGTTTACCCGTTTCAGATCAATTGACCCCCGTGCGCGTTTGCCCATTGCAGACGCGCCACCTGATTTATTTATGAGAGCGAAATTATGAGCGATTCCCTGCAGCTAATCCTTGAAGACACTGATGGCACGCAACTGCAAACCTCCTGCACCCGCGTTGCGGTCATGTGGCAGGGTAAAGAGCTGTGGATCCAGCAAGACGGCCGCGGCCAGTTGCTGATTGGCGTGGACGTAGAAGAAAACGATGCTGAATACGCCAACCTGTTGCTGCGCCCATTGGCGACTAACCTTGTTAGTCTGCAACTGGAAATGGAACCGGCTGACATGAGTGACGAAGATGGCGAAGACGGTCACGTGCATGGCCCGGACTGCAATCACTGATTAAGGATGCACTATGCTCGCTCTCGGCAAACTGCTTGAACTAACCTTGGCCGGACGTGAACCGACCGAGAAAACTCAACTGACTGTCGATGGCGTGCGTATGCGCTGGCTGGCCGAGGGTGCGCTTGAGGTGCGCCCTCCTCAAGCGCACGACAACGGCATGGACGTGCTGTTGTCGGCCGGCATCCACGGTAATGAAACGGCGCCGATCGAGTTGCTAGATCGCCTGTTGCATGCCATTGCGCGTGGCGAGATTAAGCCGCGAGCCCGAATTCTATTTTTGTTCGGTAACCCCGGTGCTATGCGCACGGGTGCGCGGTTCATCGAAGAGGACCTCAATCGACTGTTTAACGGCCGCCATGAAAACAGCAGCGGGCCAGAAGCCTTGCGCGCCTGTGAACTAGAGCATTTGGCCGAAACCTTTTTCAATCAGCCCGATCGCGGGCGTTTGCATTTCGACCTGCACACGGCCATTCGTGGTTCGAAGATTGAGCAGTTTGCGTTGTATCCCTTTAAAGAAGGGCGCGCCCACTCTCGTGAGCAACTGGCACGCCTGCGTGCGGCCGGAATGGAAGCGGTGCTGTTGCAGAACAAACCGTCCATTGTGTTCAGCGCTTACACCTACGATCAGCTTGGCGCTGAAGCATTTACCTTGGAGTTGGGCAAAGCCCGGCCTTTTGGGCAAAACGATGGCGTCAATGTCGAGCGTCTTGAGTTGCGCTTAAGGCAGATCATCGAAGGCACAGAGCCTTCATTGGAAAACGCGTCGCTCGATGGATTGCAGTTGTTCAGTGTGGCGCGTGAAGTCATCAAGCACAGCGATGCTTTCATCTTGCACTTGGAGCCGAACGTCGAGAATTTTTTTGAATTGCCCAAAGGCTATTTATTGGCGCAAGACACGTCCAAAAATAGCTGGGTGATTGAAGAGGAGGGCGCACGGATTATCTTCCCTAACCCTAAGGTCAAGAACGGCTTGCGAGCGGGGCTAATCATTGAGCCGGTAAAAGCCGAGGCGTTCGCCTAAAACGCTAGCAACAAGTGTTACAAAAAAGATCACAGAGATGAACTGTAGGAGCTGCCGCAGGCTGCGATCTTTTTTTAACAATCAAAAGATCGCAGCCTACGGCAGTGCTGGTTGTGGAGCAGCAAGAAATGAGCTGTTGTTAAACCGCGCGTTTCTGCTGGATGTCCAGACGCTTGATGGCACGGATTTTCTGCAAGGTGTCGACGCAGGTTTTAGCTGCTTCTTGACCTTTGTGCACGAAGTGCTCGAAGAAGAATTTCTGATGTTCTTCGCCTGCATGGAAGTGGTGCGGCGTCAGGCTGACCGAGAACACCGGCACTTCAGTTTCCAGTTGCACTTGCATCAAGCCGCTAACCACCGACTGGGCCACGAAGTCGTGGCGATAAATACCACCATCTACGACCAAGGCCGCGCCGACGATACCGGCATAACGGCCCGTTTTGGCTAACAGCTTGGCGTGCAATGGGATTTCAAAGGCACCGCCAACTTCAAAAAAGTCGATATCGCTTTCTTGATAGCCCTGTTCCAGCATCTCGGCCAAGAAGCCTTTACGGCTCTGATCGACGATTTCTTTATGCCAGCTAGCTTGTATAAAGGCGACACGTTCGTTGTGGTGAATGGTGGTGGGTTGCATGTTCTGACTCCTGTTTGTGTGAAAAACAGGGCATATGAATCGAATGGGATTTAAGGGTACGTTTAGGTGCGTCAACAGGCCGTTAAGCCGTGTTGCTCGCCACCCAGGTACGGCCCTTAGGCGCCAATCCCGTTCTCTCTTCATCCGGACTATGACCGTCGGCCTCGGAATCACACCGAGTCTGCTGACCTTGGAGCATCTCAGCCTTAAAGCTGTTTGATGGACCAAGCGCTCGCGGGCTATACGCATTGCGCGCAATTACCGCCGGTGGGGAATTACACCCCGCCCTGAGAACGTTGCCCCCCGTATTTCGGAGCGGCGGGCATTTTGTATCACAAATGTTTCAAAGATGCATCGCTGCATTTAGCGAATAACGATCGTTTTTTTGATCCCGGTATGCGGCTATTCTTGCTCCACAAGGATTTCCCTGATGAGCCCATGGCCGAGGTTTTTTTACATGACTGTTATAGATCTGCGCAGTGACACCGTGACCCAGCCGAGCACTGGCATGCGTGAGGCCATGGAGAGTGCCGTGTTGGGAGACGATGTGTATGGTGAAGATCCGACAGTGAACATGCTTGAGTCCGAATTGGCATCGCGCTTGGGCTTTGCGCAGGCGCTGTTTGTCCCTACCGGAACCATGAGTAACTTACTGGCGTTAATGGCCCACTGTGGGCGCGGTGATGAATACATCGTGGGGCAGCAGGCGCATACGTATAAATACGAAGGGGGCGGTGCGGCGGTGCTCGGCTCTATCCAGCCGCAACCGCTGGAGGTTCAGGCGGATGGTAGTTTAGATTTGCGCCAGGTGGCTGCCGCGATTAAGCCCGACGACTTTCACTTTGCTCGCACCCGTTTGCTGGCGCTGGAAAACACTATGCAGGGTAAGGTACTGCCGCTCGAGTACTTGGCAGCGGCCAGCAGATTGACCCGCGAACACGGCTTGGCATTACATCTTGACGGTGCGCGCCTCTACAACGCCGCCGTGAAGCTTGGGGTCGATGCGAGTGAAATTACCCGCCATTTCGATTCGGTTTCGGTGTGTCTGTCCAAGGGTTTGGGAGCGCCGATAGGGTCTGTGCTATGCGGCACCGCTGAATTGATTAGCAGAGCACGACGCCTACGTAAAATGGTCGGGGGTGGCATGCGACAAGCGGGGCAATTGGCTGCTGCGGGCTTATATGCGCTGAACCATCAGGTCGAACGTCTGGCAGATGACCATGCCAATGCCCAGTTGTTGGCCGAAGGTCTGCATGCGGCCGGTTATCGCGTTGAGCCAGTGCAGACCAACATGGTGTATATACAGGTTGATGAGCAGGCCGAGGCATTAAACGCGTTTGCAGGGGCACGGGATATCAAGCTCAGCGCTGCACCGCGCCTGCGTCTTGTGACTCATATGGGCGTCAGCCGCAGTCAAATCGAGCAGACCATCGACGTTTTTAACGACTTTATCCGCCAATAAACTTGCAATCCGTCCAATTGACTATACCTATCGCACAAACACACTGTACCCAAGGCAAAGGGCCGATATAATGCGGCCCTTTGCGAGTCGTTTGTCAATTGATGAGAATTGTTTGCCTAGGCCTTAGGGTGTTTACCCGTCGAGCTTTTGAGCAATAGCCATTAATTGACACCTATGACTTGCCTCTGGCCGTAGCCTCCGTGGAAGAACCTATGAAAAGCGCAGAAATCCGTGAAGCCTTCCTTCGCTTCTTCGAGGAGCAAGGTCACACCCGTGTCCCTTCCAGCTCCTTGGTCCCTAATAACGATCCAACCCTGCTGTTCACCAACGCGGGGATGAACCAGTTCAAGGACTGCTTCTTGGGTCAAGAAAAGCGTGCTTACACCCGTGCGACAAGCAGCCAGAAGTGCGTGCGAGCCGGTGGCAAGAACAGCGATCTGGAAAACGTCGGTTACACCGCGCGTCACCACACCTTCTTTGAAATGCTTGGCAACTTCAGCTTTGGCGATTACTTCAAAAAAGACGCGATCAACTTCGCCTGGACCTTTCTGACTGGCGTTTTGCAGCTGCCTAAAGAAAAACTGTGGGTCACGGTTTACGCCAGCGACGACGAAGCCTACGACATCTGGACCCAAGACGTGGGTGTGCCAGCCGAGCGCATGATCCGTATTGGTGACAACAAAGGCGCTCCTTACGCGTCGGACAACTTCTGGACCATGGGTGATACCGGCCCGTGCGGCCCCTGCACCGAGATTTTCTACGATCACGGCCCTGATATCTGGGGTGGCCCGCCGGGCTCGCCAGAAGAAGACGGTGACCGTTACATCGAAATCTGGAACAACGTATTCATGCAGTTCAACCGCACCGCCGACGGCGTGTTGCATCCGTTGCCAGCGCCGTCGGTAGACACCGGCATGGGCTTGGAGCGGATCAGTGCGGTGATGCAGCACGTTAACTCCAACTACGACATTGACCTGTTCCAAAGCCTGTTGAAGGCCGCCTCTGAGGCGATTGGTTGCGCGAACGAAGGTCAAGCCTCCCTCAAAGTGGTGGCTGACCATATTCGTTCTTGCAGCTTCCTGATTGCAGACGGCGTGCTGCCTTCAAACGAAGGCCGTGGTTACGTGCTGCGCCGAATCATTCGTCGCGCCTGCCGTCACGGCAACAAGTTGGGTGCAACCGGTAATTTCTTCTACAAAATCGTTGCGGCACTGGTTGCTGAAATGGGCGCGAGCTTCTCGGAGCTGGTGCGTGAGCAGGCCAACATTGAACGCGTACTGAAGGCCGAAGAAGAGCAGTTCTCCAAGACCTTGGAGCAGGGTCTGAAAATCCTTGAACAAGATCTGGCTGAGCTTAAAGGCACTGTAGTGCCCGGCGACGTAGTGTTTAAGCTGTATGACACCTACGGTTTTCCGATGGATTTGACCGCCGATATCGCTCGCGAGCGCAACCTGACCGTCGATGAAGAAGGTTTTGAGCGCGAGATGGAAGCTCAGCGTGTGCGTGCGCGTTCCGCCAGCTCGTTCGGTCTTGACTACAACACCTTGGTTAAAGTTGACGTGCCCACTGAATTTATCGGTTACGGCGCAACCCACAGTTCGGCCAAGGTGATTGCTCTTTATAAAGAAGGTCAATCGGTTGCTAGTCTGAGCGAGGGCGACGAGGGTGTGATTGTTCTCGATCAAACGCCTTTCTACGCAGAGTCCGGTGGTCAGGTCGGCGATTGCGGTTACCTGCAAGCCGGTGCTGCACGCTTTGACGTGCGTGATACGACTAAAACCGGCGGTGCATTTTTGCATCACGGTGTGGTGGCAGCGGGCGGTCTGAAAGTCGGCGACACGGTTAATGCTCAGGTTGACGCTGATGTGCGTCACGCCACCTCATTGAACCACTCGGCGACTCACTTGCTGCATGCCGCCCTGCGCAAAGTGCTGGGTGAGCACGTTCAGCAGAAGGGCTCGCTGGTTGACAGTCAGCGCATGCGCTTTGACTTCAGCCACTTCGAATCGATCAAGCCTGAACAAATCAAGGCCCTAGAAGATATCGTTAACGCCGAGATTCGTAAGAACACCCCGGTAGAGACTGAAGAAACCGATATCGAAACCGCGAAGCAAAAAGGTGCAATGGCACTGTTTGGCGAGAAGTACGGCGACAACGTGCGGGTCTTGAGCATGGGCGGCGATTTCTCGGTGGAGCTGTGTGGCGGTATTCACGCCCAGCGCACGGGCGACATCGGTCTGATGAAAATCACCAGCGAAGGTGGGGTTGCTTCGGGTATACGTCGTATTGAAGCGGTCACGGGCGCAGCTGCGCTGGCTTACTTGAACGCCGCCGAAGAGCAGCTCAAAGAAGCCGCGAGCTTGGTAAAAGGCTCGCGTGACAATCTGGTCGACAAACTGTCGGCTGTGCTGGAGCGTAATCGCCAGTTGGAAAAACAACTGGAGCAATTGCAGGCTAAGGCCGCGAGCGCTGCAGGCGATGATCTGTCATCGTCCGCAGTCGATGTAAAAGGCGTGAATGTGTTGGCCGCTCGCCTGGACGGTCAAGATGGCAAGGCGCTACTGGCGCTGGTAGATCAGCTAAAGAACAAGCTCGGCCGCGCAGTGATCCTGCTCGGCAGTGTTCATGAAGACAAGGTCGTATTGGTTGCAGGCGTAACCAAAGACCTGACTGGCCAACTCAAAGCCGGTGATTTGATGAAGCAGGCCGCTGCGGCAGTGGGCGGGAAGGGTGGTGGTCGTCCGGATATGGCGCAAGGCGGTGGCGTTGATGCTGCAGCTCTGGACGCCGCGCTGGCCCTGACGGTGCCATTTGTCGAACAGGGTATCTGAAGTCCAGTACGCGCTGTCGTCTAGTGGCGGCGCGTCGTTTGAATGATATATGGGCGCCCTTTTATGGGCTGAGGCTGCTTTGAAATGGCTTTGATCGTACAGAAATTTGGAGGCACCTCGGTCGGCTCTGTCGAGAGAATCGAACAGGTCGCCGATAAAGTTAAAGCATTCCGTGAAGCTGGCAACGACCTAGTGATTGTGCTTTCTGCGATGAGCGGCGAAACCAATCGTTTGATTGATCTGGCTAAACAGATCAGCGATCAGCCGTTGGCGCGTGAGCTGGATGTCATTGTGTCCACCGGCGAACAGGTGACGATTGGCTTGCTGTCTATGGCGCTGAACAAGCGCGGCGTTCCTGCGGTGTCCTACACGGGTAGTCAGGTACGCATTTTGACTGACAGCTCGCACACCAAAGCCCGCATCTTGCAAATCGACGACCAGAAAATTCGCGCCGACTTAAAAGCAGGGCGTGTGGTTGTGGTTGCAGGTTTTCAGGGTGTGGACGAAAACGGCAATATCACGACCTTGGGCCGTGGTGGCTCAGACACGACCGGTGTGGCGCTGGCAGCGGCGTTGAAGGCTGATGAGTGCCAGATCTACACCGATGTTGACGGTGTCTACACTACCGATCCACGGGTTGTGGCAAAAGCTCAGCGTTTGGAAAAGATCACCTTCGAAGAAATGCTGGAAATGGCCAGCTTGGGCTCCAAGGTGTTGCAGATCCGCGCGGTTGAGTTTGCAGGCAAGTACAACGTTCCGCTGCGCGTATTGCACAGCTTCAAAGAGGGGCCGGGCACCCTCATTACTATCGATGAAGAGGAATCCATGGAACAGCCGATCATTTCGGGCATCGCTTTTAACCGCGACGAAGCCAAGCTGACCATCCGTGGCGTGCCAGACATCCCGGGCGTGGCATTCAAGATTCTGGGCCCGATCAGCGCGGCTAATATTGAAGTCGACATGATCGTGCAGAACGTTGCGCACGATAACACCACTGACTTCACCTTCACGGTGCATCGCAACGACTACCAGGCGGCCTTTGAGGTGCTGGAACACACGTCGCGCGCGATTGGCGCCCGTGAAGTGGTCGGTGATACCAACATCGCTAAAGTGTCGATCGTCGGCGTGGGCATGCGTTCCCATGCGGGTGTCGCCAGCCGTATGTTTGAGTCGCTGGCTAAAGAGAACATCAACATCCTGATGATCTCTACCTCCGAGATCAAAGTGTCGGTGGTGATTGAAGAGAAGTACCTGGAGCTCGCTGTGCGTTCACTGCACACCGCTTTTGATCTGGATGCACCTGCCCGACAGGGCGAGTAAAGCGTTGCTCAGAGGGCGTGGTTGATCCGCGCCCTTTGTTTTTATGATCGTTGTGGCAGCGGACTGTATCTTTTGCCATGTTGGTCAATACTAAGGGCGCAGGGCTATGTAGCTATTTAGCTAGCAGGCCCAAGCCCTTTTTTTTGCAGACTAGTTGTCCCTGAATGAAAGTGTGAGGAGAAACGTATGCTGATTCTGACTCGCCGGTGCGCAGAGAGCCTGATCATAGGCGATGGTGAAATTACTGTGACCGTGCTCGGTGTTAAAGGAAACCAAGTGCGAATTGGAGTGAATGCCCCTAAGGAAGTGGCCGTGCACCGCGAGGAAATCTACCTGCGGATCAAGAAAGAAAAGGACGAAGAACCAAGTCTTTAATTTTATTTAAGTTTTTAGTTGCATGCGGGGAAAAGGCTGGTTATTATACGCCCCGTGTTGCGGAGAGGTGGCCGAGTGGCCGAAGGCGCTCCCCTGCTAAGGGAGTACATCTCAAAAGGGTGTCGGGGGTTCGAATCCCCCCTTCTCCGCCATTATTCATGTAGCACGTTAGAATCTAGCCACTTCAGTAAGTTGTTGAATTTATTGAAAAAAACACTTGGCAGAGAGATTCAACGGTCTATAATACGTAGCTTCAAATGCACTCGTAGCTCAGCTGGATAGAGTACTCGGCTACGAACCGAGCGGTCACAGGTTCGAATCCTGTCGAGTGCACCATTTAAGAGTTAGTTGCTTCGGTAGTTAACTTGGCTTCAACCAGAGGTGATCTGGTTTAACAAACACAACTTGCACTCGTAGCTCAGCTGGATAGAGTACTCGGCTACGAACCGAGCGGTCACAGGTTCGAATCCTGTCGAGTGCACCATTTATAAGTTAGTTGCTTCGGTAGTTAACTTAGCTTCAGCCAGGGTGGTCTGGTTTAACAAACACAACTTGCACTCGTAGCTCAGCTGGATAGAGTACTCGGCTACGAACCGAGCGGTCACAGGTTCGAATCCTGTCGAGTGCACCATATACCAAGAAGCCCGCATTTAATGCGGGCTTTTTGCTGTCTGCGATTTATGAAAGTTTTGAATCGCCTTGGTTGGCATCCTTTTTTGTCACGGCTGCGACATATCCTCTGTTTACCTTGAACCCGTCTAGGCGCTCCCTAGGAATTTACTGAGCCAAACGCGGTCTTTGTAGAGGGTTATCGCAGTCTGCGAACCGTTGATCTTAAAAAGCCGGCATTTGCTAAAAACACAAGCTGAGCAAAAAATCGAAAAAGGTGTGCTCTCCCAAACGCTTTTAGCGTCGCAGATTTAACGACGCAGACGCAGTCGTAAACGTTTGTTATCTCCACAGATTTATAGCGTCATTAATTTTTAAGCCGTGTATGATTGCGCCCGTCAGCCCCGCCGGGGCTTGTGGAATACCTCCATGGACTTACCCAGTAGTAACTCAGCATCCCGCTTTTCCAATCATGAATTGACTGATTGATCCTTCCGGCGTGCCCTGCTGCTGGGAGTGGAGTTCGCCTATGACCGAAGTTGAAATAAAGAAAGCGCAAGACAGCCTGCAAAGTCGCCTCGCTCAAGTGATTGAGCTGCTCAATCGCCAGCGTGTGGTCGAGGGCCTGACTCATCGTCAGGACGGCCAGCACCAGGATCGAGTCGAGACGCTGGTTCACCGCCAAAACCTTGTTGAGCTCCAGCGCAAGCTGGAAGACCTGCACTCCGCAGACGTTGCCTACATCTTGGAAGCCTTGCCACTGGACGACCGTCTGACCGTCTGGCAGTTGGTCAAGGCCGACCGAGACGGTGACATCCTGCTGGAAGTGTCTGACTCCGTCCGTGAAACCTTGATCGCCGACATGGACGATCACGAGCTCTTGGCTGCAGCCAAGGAGATGGATGCCGACGAACTTGCTGACCTGGCTCCTGAGCTGCCGCGAGACGTTATCCATGAGCTGATGGAAACGCTGGATGCTCAGCAGCGTGAGCGGGTTCGCTCGGCGTTGTCCTATAACGAAGATCAAGTCGGCGCGCTGATGGACTTCGAGATGGTCACGATCCGTGAGGACGTCAGCCTTGAAGTGGTATTGCGTTACCTGCGTCGTCTCAAAGAGTTGCCTGGGCACACTGACAAACTGTTTGTGGTTGATTACGACGGCGTCCTCAAGGGTGTGCTGCCGATCAAGCGTTTACTGGTCAATGACCCTGAAAAACAAGTCGCAGAAGTGATGGCCAGCGATCCGGTGAGTTTCCATCCGGACGAAGATGCCTATGACGCGGCTCAGGCTTTTGAGCGTTATGACTTGATCTCGGCGCCAGTGGTCGACAAAAACGGCAAGCTGATCGGTCGTTTGACTATCGACGAAATGGTTGACTTGATCCGTGAGGAAAGCGAAAGCGAAGTCCTCAACATGGCGGGTCTGCGCGAAGAAGAAGATATTTTTGCGTCGGTCTGGAAATCCCTGCGTAACCGTTGGGCGTGGCTGGCAATCAACCTGATTACCGCTTTCTTGGCATCGCGTGTCATTGGCTTGTTTGAAGGTTCAATTGAAAAATTAGTCGCCCTCGCGGCCCTGATGCCAATCGTAGCCGGCATTGGCGGCAACTCCGGTAACCAGACTATCACCATGATTGTGCGCGCCATGGCGCTCGACCAAGTCAACACCGGAAGCACTTCGCGTCTCATGCGCAAAGAGCTGGCGGTGGCCTTGATCAACGGCGTGGTGTGGGGCGGGGTGATCGGTGTGGTCGCCTATCTACTGTATGGCAGTTGGTCGCTGGGGGTGGTAATGACGGCTGCCATGACGCTCAACTTGCTGCTGGCGGCGCTTATGGGCGTGTTGATCCCTATGACCTTGTCTCGGATCGGGCGCGACCCGGCTATGGGGGCAAGTGTCATGATCACTGCCGTGACTGACAGTGGTGGTTTCTTCATCTTCTTGGGTCTGGCAACGCTCTTTTTGCTCTGACCAAAAAGCCTGATTGGACGGCAGTCTAATCAGGCTTTTTATGCCTTCGGCACCTGTATGGCGGCTCCGAAAAAGTGCCAACAAAAAAGCCAGCATGATGCTGGCTTTTTTGTTGCCTGATTTAAATCAAGACGCGTCGGATGTTACTTCTACATCGTGAGCAATCAGCGAAACCAGAGCGTTTTGTTGGCGATGTGAGAGCTGACGAAAACGTTGCAGCAGTTCACGTTCGTTCAGGGATAGCTCTGGGCTGTCTAGGCGCAAAGTGAGCTCTTCACCCAGCGCACCTTCCTGAATAAGACTTTGTTCAAGGCGAGCAATGATTTCTGAGTTCATGCTGCGGTGGTGATTGCGAGCCACTTCGGCAATGCGTTCACGCATTCCGTCTGGCAGGCGTACGACGAACTTATCAGCCGTACGGCTTGAGTAAATTGCCTGTTTCAATGGGCGCATTATAGTCAACCGGTTAGTTCAGGGGAGCGGTTCTCGGAATTGGCCGCAAGCTATGGTTTCTGACCAAGCTTATGGCCAAATGTTCAACCTGAATTGCAAAGAGGCGCGCATCATGCCTCAAATCTGCCACTTCCCTGGCGTCAATTCTGTGACAAATATTGAACTGGATAAAGGCTATTAGCCAGCATCTATTGTCAAAATTGTGCGTTGGCCGACGTAGTTTACAGGCTATCTAGCTTTCTCAAAGGAACCATTGTGTGTAAAGGCCATCATTGACTGACTTGAATGCTTCTTAGCGCTCTCGACCGTGTTGCGCTTGCCATCTTTTAGGGGGAACCTGTTTGACGCATTAGCGTTCCGGAGATCCATCGAGTGGCAGGCAAATTGATTTATCTGACGGGGCCTTCAGGGTCAGGCAAAGACAGTCTGATCGAGGCCGCACGC
This sequence comes from Pseudomonas endophytica, assembly GCF_001411475.1. GTDB lineage: Bacteria > Pseudomonadota > Gammaproteobacteria > Pseudomonadales > Pseudomonadaceae > Aquipseudomonas > Aquipseudomonas endophytica. Next base: position 73,340 of record NZ_LLWH01000002.1, read on the forward strand.
CCTCATTTAGCGGTGCGCGGGTGTGAAGTCATCCAGCGGGTAATTACTCGTTCAGCAGAAGCGGTGGGGGAGGAGGCTATTGGCGTTTCCCTGGAGCAATTTCAGGCGCTCAAGGCACGTGGAGCGTTTGCTTTGGACTGGCAAGCCAATGGCTTGGCCTACGGCATTGGTGTGCAACTCGATGCATGGCTCAAGCAGGGCCGCCACGTACTGGTTAACGGTTCAAGAGGTCACTTGAGAGAGGCGCGTGAACGCTATCCTGATTTGCTCGCGATTGTGTTGCGGGTTGATACCGATGTCTTGCAGCAACGTTTACTGATCCGTGGGCGAGAAACTTCTGAGCAGATAAACGACCGTCTTGCCCGCAATCAATTGTTTTTGGACTCAGAACAAGCGTTGGTTGCAGACCGTGTGCACTTACTGGATAACTCGGCTGAGCTGGCCTTAGGTGTCAAAAGTTTGCTCGCGCTGATAGACACCGAGATAACGAGTTCTGCGCAGCGCGTTAACGCAGTTGCGGATCAAACTTGATGCGACGCCCAAGCGCTTTTGCCATCAACCAACAAGCAAATAGCACGGCGGACGCAATTAACGGGGTGTTACCCAGTTGATCCTGAGTAAACAAGCCAAGAGCGAGGCTGATTAGCGCCAGCATCAACAGGCCGAAAGTAATTTTGGACATGATTTTTAAGACTCTTTTTTCGAGAAGCCCAATTCAGAAAACCCAGCGATCGCCCTGAGTAGTGTCGATGGCAACAGGGGTGGCAGATCGCTCGGCCGCCAAATGGGGGGTAACGCTATTGGTGTCCGTCATCACGGCCCGTTGCGGCAGGGGTTTAAGAGGTTTGCTGTAAGTCCCTGCGACTTCAATGCCTTGTTCGGCGACAACAGGTCCAGATTGAAAGTGAAACCCCACCAAAACTGCCATAGCAAGAACATTCAACAGGAGTAGGGTGCTGTTCATGTTCATGGCAGTCGTCTCTTGGAATTAGGTAAGTGCTATGAATAGAGCAGGCATCATGCCAACCTCGCAAGATAAAAAAACACATATAAAACAATAGCTTACGATGTTTTTCGAGAGGATTTAAATTGCATATTGCAATGATGGCTTTTTGGGGTAATGCAAAATGCACGATGCTGAAATTCAGGCGGGGGTGTGTAAGAAAAATCTGTGGTGACCAGTGAGGTAAAAATTCGCGCGACTTGTTTTTAGTGGGCGCCGCCGCAGGCTGCGATCTCTTGATCTTAAAAAAATCGCAGCCTTTTAGGAGGCATCAATCAGCGCATAAATTTTGCCGCCCATCCTGAGATTGCCTTAGGTCGAGGCGTGGCATACGTGCGTACCTTCGACGTCGACAACCCCAAGCGTACCAGCGATTCTGCGACCGTAACCGCTGCGCTTACGCCGTCGATTACCGGTACTCCCGTGCGTTGACGAATCTGCTCATCGAGCCCGGCCATGCCGCCGCAACCCAAGCAAATAACCTCTGCGCGGTCCTCACTTACTGCCAGTTCGGCCTGGCGCACAATGGCCGCTAATGCGCGCTCTGGTGATTCCTCCAACTCCAGCACCGCCATGCCGCTGGCTCGCACCGACGCACAGCGATCCCACAGCCCTGACAACCGCAGGCGGTCTTCAATTAATGGCACGGTACGATCCAAGGTGGTTACCACCGAATAGGCCCGACCCACATACATCGCCGTGCTGGCCGCAGCATCCGTGATGTCCACGACCGGAACATTGAGTAACTCCTGCAAACCCTCACGTCCGTGCTCGCCATACCCCGCCTGAATCACTGCATCAAAAGGTTGGTCGTAAGACATGACCTTGTCCATCACCGCAATGGCAGCCAAATAGCTCTCAAAATTACCCTCAACCGAATCAGCCCCAAAATCTGGCGTCAACCCAACGATTTCGGTGCCTGGTGCCGCTGCTGCCTGCGCTTGTCGAGCAATGGCCTGAGTGATGCTGTCAGTCGTATTGACGTTGACTACTAGAATTCGCATGAAGGCTCCTACAAAACATGACTGTGCTGCCCTGTCCAAACGGGCCGCAAAAATTAATGGTCAACGTTGTCGACCGCAATCGACTCGCCGCTGACATTGGCGTAATACGCTTGGCGCTTGGCAAAAATCAGGTACAGCATTGCTGCGATCCCTGCACCAATCAGCCAAGAGAATGGTGAAACCGCATGAAAGCCAGGGACTAGCGCCAGAACAATCGCGATCACTGCCGCCGGAACAAACGCTGCAACTGCACGTAAATTGACCCCGCGTGTATAGAAATAAACCCCATTTGGATCTTCGCTATACAGAGCCGGTACGTCGATTTGGCCTTTTCGCAACAGCCAGTAATCCACCATGATCACCCCGTAAAGCGGGCCGAGCAGGGCGCCAAGGCCCGACAAGAAGTACACAATCACCAGCGGGCTGTTATAGAGATTCCACGGCAAAATCAGCACTGCGATCGTTGCGCTGATTATCCCGGCGCGGCGGAACGTCAGGTGTTTGGGGGCCAGGTTGCTCAGAACAAACGCTGGCGCAACGAAGTTGGCCATGATGTTCACCGCCACTGTCACAATCAGAAACGCCAGACAGCCCAGAACCAGAAAAAAGGTATTCGGAATTGACGCGATAATTTGCGTAGGACTTTCGATAACTTGCCCGTTGATTTGAAACTGAGCGCCGCATAGCAACACGGTGATCCCGGCGAAAACCAAAATATTGACCGGTAAACCCCAGAAGTTACCGATCTTGATCGTTTTGCAGCACGGCGAAGAGCGTGAAAAATCACTGAAATTTAGAATCAAGGTGCCATAAATCGCCAGCCACAAAGCCCCGCCGGCAAACACATTACGCCACATTTCGGCGGTGCTCATCTGCGTGTGATTAGACCAAGCAATCGTGCCATTGGCTTGAAAGTACATCCAAGCAGCAAGGCTGACCACGGTGACGAGAATCACAGGCCCGGCAAACGCCTCATAGCGACGCACCATCTCCATGCCATAAGCCAGAATGACCAGTTGCACTAGCCAAATCGCTACAAAGCACACCCAGCCCAAGCTTGAAAGTCCAAGAATCAAGTCATGGTCATAGGCTGCGAAACCCGGGTGCACCGCCACCAGTAAGACACGTAACACCACCGAAGCTAAATACGTTTGAATCCCAAACCAAGCAATCGCGATAACGGCACGAATCAATGCGGGAATCTGCGCTCCATGAACGCCGAAACTAATCCGGCTAATGACTGGAAATGGCACCCCCGTCCGTTGCCCCATATAGCCGGACAGATTCATAAACATAAATACCAGCGCTGCACCGATCCCGAGTGAAAGCAAAATCTGCCAACCGTTCAGGCCAAGTGCATACAACCCAATGGCAAACGAATAATTGGCAATGTTGTGCACATCGTTTGTCCACAAGGCAAAAATGCTATAGCAGCCCCAGCGTCGGCCTTGCGCCTTAGTCGGCGCCAGATCGTTGTTATGTAAGCGGGGGCTGAGCGCGGGAGGCGCTGGCGCGCTATCTCCTTGCAGGGGGTGGGCTGATACCGAAGAGGGTAAATCCAGAGCGATATTGCTGGAGATTCTTGTACGCATTCTGGGCAAGCTCCTGACGCCAAACCTGCGTGAGACAGGTCGACGTCACTGGTGATGAAGTCCGCGTTATGCCTGATTTAGAGTCAGACCACTAAACAACGTGTACTTAGTTTCTTGTAATTTTGTATACAAATGCTGTTCAGCTTTAAGCGATATTCATGCCAACCAAAAGCTCAGAGCCTTTAGGCGTACTAAGAAAGCTTTTATTTAAAATCTAATAGACTGAAAAATAAGACAATTTTTATGGTTTATAGAAAAAAGCCCAACCATGGCGACCGCGTGCAAGCAGAGCGGCGGGAACTGAGCGCCTCAAAAAAGCTGTTACCTTTTGATGCGTAATTGCGCGGTTACACTCTTGGGTGCACCGTTTTGTGACAGGTTGTATACGATTTTTAGTCTGTGGAAGGGCTGCTGGTGCAGGTGATAGCTCTAAAACTATGTGTGCACTGTGATTGTCCGCTTAACGGCGACTGTTCAGACGGAACCTGTAGCGTTTGCCCTGACACGCAAAAAGCCCACGGACGACATGACAAATAAAGGTCTGCCCGTTAACATGCACGCCGTCCTCTGCGCCACGCCATCAGCGTGTGGCGCATACCGTTTGTCTCAGTAGCTCAATTGGATAGAGCATCCCCCTCCTAAGGGGAAGGTTGCAGGTTCGAACCCCGCCTGGGACACCATGATTCGTTGCACTGCAAATGGTCGTTAGGGGCCTTTCATAAAACCTGTATTCTTGTCGATTTTTTGAGGGATGGCCGGTTGCATGGGCTTTCATCCCTTTGATCCTGCAACAGGTAAGATCCCTATGATTAGTTCCGCTGACCCTAAAACTCTTCCTATTAACAATCGCAGATATAGTGAAGTCGGGCAGCAGAAGTCAGTTGGAGCCACTTACACACCTCCCGATTTTGCTGCTTTTGTGGCGGATCAGATCCTTTCTGTTGCTCAATTGCCCGACCGAGGCGAAATCCGAGTTCTAGACCCTGCGGCTGGAGACGGCGCCCTTCTTGAAGCTCTGCTCAAGCGCATGCCTGTGGATACCCTGAGCCGGGTCAGGGTTTTTGGGTATGACACCGATCCGAGCGCGGTAGTGCGTGCATCTGCTCGGCTGCAAAATGCCTTCCCGGACGTATCCATTCTGATCGAGGAAAAAGATTTTTTAGATCATGTATTAAGCCTAAGCGCCGACTCGGATCTTTTTTCTGATACTCGATCAACACTAATGCCTTTTGATTTAGTCATTGCGAACCCCCCTTATGTTCGTACTCAAATCATGGGGACCGAGCAGGCACAAAAGTTGGCTCAGAGTTTTGCGCTCACCGGAAGAGTGGATCTGTATTACCCCTTCCTGCTGGGCATTTCTCGGGTGCTCTCTGAGGGCGGCGTGACAGGTATCATCACGTCTAATCGTTTCATGACGACGAAATCAGGGCAGGCTGTTAGGCGAGCATTACTGTCGAAATTTCGAATCATGCATGTCTGGGATTTGGGGGACACCAAGCTTTTTGATGCGGCTGTATTACCCGCTGTCCTGTTGGCGAAAGGGACTAAGCAGATAGTAGATTCCGATGTTGAAGATATTGTCTTTTCAACGATCTATGAATCTAAAGAAAATGCCGTGGATCATGTGTCGAACGTGATGGAGGCTCTCACAATGAGTGACAACACTGTTGTGTCGATTTCGGATGGGAGAAACTTCTTGGTTCGCCATGGCCTGCTTGATAATGGTGAAAGCGCTGATGGAATATGGCGTATTTCAACGGCGTCAAGCGATCAATGGTTAGCGACTGTCCATAAACATACATGGAACACTTTTCGCCGAGTTGGAAAAATTCGTGTAGGGGTTAAGTCTACCGCTGATAAGGTGTTTGTTCGCAGTGACTGGTCAGCGTTGCCGGGGGGGCGTCCGGAGCTACTTCGTCCTCTCATAACACGCTACTGTGCTCGTCAATTCAAAGCCTGTATTCCGAGCAAGACCAAACATATAAAAGAGATCATGTACCCACATGAATCTACTTCAAAAGGTCGTAAGGCTGTTGATTTGAGCTTGTACCCTATCGCCGCACGGTATCTTGAATTGCATCGCACTACTTTAGAAGCGCGCAGTTATTTAATAAAAGCCGGTCGAGCTTGGTACGAACTCTGGGTGCCTCAGGATCCAGCAGCGTGGTCATCTCCAAAGATTGTTTTTCCGGACATATCCGAGAAGCCAACTTTTTGGATGGATACCGAGGGAGGCATTGTTAACGGTGAGTGTTACTGGCTGCAGTGCGAGCGGGAGGGCGAAAATGATTTGCTCTGGCTGGCATTAGCAGTGGCGAACTCAACATTTATTGAGTTCTTCTATGATCATTGTTTTAACAACAAGCTTTACGCCGGTAGACGACGTTTTATTACGCAATATGTGGAGCAGTTCCCGTTACCGGATCCTGCTCGAAAGGAAAGTCAGATTATTATTGATTTGGCTAAGGCCATTCATAGCGAACTACCGTCGAACGCCGCGGATCAGAAAATATCTGAACTGAACGCGCTCATCTGGAATGTGTTCGGATTAAACGTCGAAGAAGTTCCTCGGTAAAGGGATCTGGATTTTTCCGTTAGTGACCTTTCCTTCAAATTGACGGAAACGGCTGAAGAACTCTTCTCCCGTGACAACAAGTAAGTGTGTCAGGGTCACCTTGACGCCATCGGTGCTCGCAAAAAATATGGCGTATCGGGTATCGCAGTGACGGGGGTGAAAGTCCCCGACTTGTTGAATATCGAGATGCCCAAGACTGCTGGGCAAAACCAGGCCGAGATCAATGGTGGGTGATGTCTGTAGTTTGACCTCTAAGATTTGATGACGAATATCCGGAAACTGCCCATTGTCCTCGTAACTGCTGTAGCCGAGTTGTTGGCAGATCAAGCGGTGAAGGCCTGCACCACGATTGCGTTCCTGAGTTCTTCCCGGATCGGGAAATGACAAGCCAACCAAATTGGAAAGTCGAGAAAAAATTTCACTTATCGGCAACAACATGCCGCTTTCTGGCTGCTGAACCGGGCTCACCGATGGGGCGAACGTTAAGTTTGGCTGGGTATGTTGCTGCACAGGTAATGTGTCCTGCTGAGAAACCAGTTCTAACGGGTAAATACCAATCTCCAGACGCGCTTGATATTTAGTCGTGATCGTCCCCGTAGTATCAAGTAAGGCGAGTTCTTGCCCGTTTATAACTCTTGTTCGACCAACCACATCATGCTCAGTGATATGGATGATTGCATAGCGACGGGTCGGGGAAAGATCTTCGTTCCAGATTTGAAGGTTCAGTGATTTTTGAGTGTAAATATCAAGTTGTTGACCGAGAAAACGTGGTTGAGTCTTTTTGAACGAGGAGGGCACCGGGTAACCAAGTGCTTTGCAGACTTCGATTTTTACCACCTTAGAGCGGGTTCGAAGAGCAAGGCCTTCCAAGGACAGTCCTTGAAGATTTTCGTTTAGTAATGCTTCAAGTTGTGCGGAGGGAATCCAGTAATCGGCGTCGCCAATCTCGATAGGGGTATAGATATCCTTCTCTGACAGTGACAGGGCGTACTTAAAATCTTGAGGATATTTGTGATGCATTTGAAGATCCTTGGGTCAGCCGTTCTAGAGAGCTGACGTCTAGCGTCAGTGGCAAGACGTTGAGTGTGCGCAATGAAAAGTTTCGCTTCACCCCGTTCTGCAGCGCCGATGCGAGTGTGATGAGTTCACTTTTGGGTATTTTTGGCATCGTCGCAACCTTATCGGAGGGGGGGAACCCTTTCCAGTTCATGACTTTTGGCTAAAGACTTTGACTCGCAGGATGGTAGCCTGTCGCTATCAATGGCGCATCTTCAGGTTTATGACTGATGCAAGGTTGCGCCAGTGAGAGAATTATTTTTGACGGTCCGTTCATTAAGCGTTGAGCGTAATCAGCCTGACGATAGCCGTAAATATTCTGAATGCTTGGGTAATCAAGACCCAAGCAATGGGCATCAATTGTCAAAATGAAGTATCAGCGAGGGTTAACGGTGAGCGCACAGATTAAGTCTTCAGGTCTTGGTCAATTCTACAAGTCACTGCTGTGGCTTATGTTGCTACTGCTGTTAGCGACTTTGGGTTTCTTTGCGTGGCAGAGTTTCTATCCTGTTCAGGCCGCCGGGCAATGGAGCTACCAGGTTGTTCACCGTGACGTGCCAAAAGCCGCCGCTTTAGTCGTTTTGGACGGCGGCGAGCTTATGGTTAGTCAGGAGCTTCGGGACCGGCGCGGCAGTATTGTGCGGATTCAAGCCGACGGCAAACGAGAGGATGTTGTGAGCGGCTTGTCGAAACCGGATGGCATAGTGTCTGCTCGTGGTGGCTGGGTGTTTAGTCAGGAAGAGGGAGATACCGCCGTCAATTTCTTGTTACGGGGAGACGTCACGCAATTATTTCAAGGCTCAAATGTTCAAGGTTTGTGGAACGAAGGTGATCACCTTTACGCCATTGAAGATCGCCATGACAACGGACGTTTGTTTCGATACACATGGAGCGATAAATCACTTGTCGTGTTGCGTGACAACCTCGATGAAGCTGAATCCATCATCCGATGCACTGACGGTCGCATGCTCTACACCGAAAAAGGGAAAGGGGTCGTGCGTCAGCTAACTGAGGACGGCACCGATCCTGTTATTTACGAACACCTTAATAAACCAACCTTCTTGATGTGCGACCAGCGCGGCTTGTGGATCTCAGAAGACTCTACGCATCGTGCGCGCTTGCTTCTGATCGACAAAGCTGGGAATCAAAAAACCATACTTTCCTTTCTTAAAGCGCCGCAGTCGATAGTGGTCAGTGGCAGAGATACCTATCTTTTGGCCGAAGGTGGGCGTAATCGGGTGTTGGAGCTAACGCCACCCTCTGAGCGTGTTAGTCAACATCAGCAAAGATAAGCGCTGATCATGCCGCCATTGAGGCGAAGGCCGTCAGCTCTATGCTGGCGTCCCTATCCAAACGTTTGAACAACACTGCGTTTTTTCAACATGGCAGATCGTCCTGCTTAAAATCTCTTAGCAATATCCTGCGACAAATGACCTATTGACGAACGGGATGATATTTGTGCTGTGAAATTTTAGTTAGCTTGCTATCATTACGCCTCTCGTAATAAGCAGTCAACCGGACTTCTGACGCATGCCATATGCGCTCCAGCCCTCTTTGACGTAGATCATTATAAAAGTCACTCCTATTTCATGCGGCGTTGGCGGCTGGCGATATGACCTAAATCGCCCGCGGCGGTACGCGTCTGCGCGCTAAATGGGTAGAAGGCTAAAAATACGCAAAGAGGCATTCAATGGAGAGAAGGGACGGACTTTTCGTGATTAGCCAAAGGTGAAAACTATGTTGTTGTCCAAGCAAACATCGAGGAGAAAGTTCCTGCTTTCTTCGTTGATTGCACTACCCGCGATGGGCATTGCCGTAAATGGGCTGACAGCCGCTGCCGCAGCGCAGATGGTAGCGCCCAGTCTCGACGCCTATACCCCAATTTTTTTTAGCCCTGGCGAGTGGACGTTTATCCTCGCCGCCTGTGATCGTTTGATCCCCGCCGATGGGCGCGGCCCAGGCGCGATAGAAACCAACGTTCCTATTTTTATCGACCAGCAATTGGCCGGCGGGCTAGGGAGCGAGGTTTATCTGGAAGGGCCGTTCGATGTTAATGCGCCAGCCACCTTGGGCTATCAGTTGCCCTACACCATCCAAGAAATCTATCGCAAAGGTATCGCCAGCTTCGAGCTGTGGTGCCAAGCCACTTATGGCAAGCATTTCGCGCTTCTCGACCTAAAGCAGCGCGATGACGCGCTCAAAAAGATGCAGGGCGGGCAAGCCGACTTCGCAGCGCATGGCGAAACGGTGCTCAAGTCGAAACTGTTGTTCAGTGAATTGCTTCACCACACCCAGCAAGGTTGGCTTGCCGACCCGATCTATGGGGGTAACAAGGGCATGAAGTCATGGATCGCCATTGGCTTCCCCGGCGCTCGTGCCAGTTATCTGGAGTGGGTAGCTCAGCACAACGTCCCTTACCCTCTGGGCCCAGTAAGCCTAACCGGTGAACGCGGCTGACCCTTTCGCTTGAACAGCAATCAAGGTTTCTTATGACAAATATTACGAATGACGAAGTCGATGTCGTGGTCGTCGGCCTCGGATGGGCTGGCTCGCTGATGAGCATTGAGTTGGCTCAGGCAGGTCTTAGAGTTCGCGCACTGGAGCGCGGGGGCGATCGCAGCAACGCTGACTTCAAATACCCTAAACCCGCCGATCAGTACGCTTATGCCGTGCGTAACAAAGTGATGGTCACGCCTAAAGATGGCGCGCTGACCGTGCGCCACAACATGCAAAGCACCGCGCTGCCGACTCGCCAATGGGGCGCGTTTGTCCCTGGCACCGGCGTCGGTGGCTCAGGCATGCATTGGACTGGCGTATTGATTCGTCCAACACCCACGGACATCAAGCTTAAGACCTATGCCAATCAGGCGTACAAGCCAGGGATATTGGGCGAAGGCATGCAGATCGAGGACTTCCCGTTCACTTGGGATGAAATCGAACCCTACATGGACAAATTCGACAAAATCTGTGGTCTATCAAGCAAGACCGGTAACCTGCGTGGCCAAATTTTAGTGGGCGGCGATCCGTTCGAAGGTCCACGCTCCCATCCCAGCCCGCTGCCGCCTCTGGAAGACACACTGAACAGCAAAATGTTCGCCGACGTTGCGAGCAAGATGGGCTACCACCCATTCCCTAACCCTTCTGCCAACGTCTCGCAGGCATGGAAGAACCCCTACGGCAACCAGATCGCGCCTTGCAACTACTGCGGCTATTGCAGCAAGTACCCATGCCTTAACTTTTCTAAAGCGTCCCCGCAAACTGCCGTTTTGGATGCGCTCAAGCGCATGGATAACTTTGACTACCGGGTTAATGCCAACGTCTTGAAAGTTGAGATGCATGCTGATGGCAAGACCGCCAAGGGTGTGACTTACGCCGATGCGGATGGCAACACCGTGTTCCAGCCAGCAAAAATCGTCGTGTTGGCCGGCTTCCAGTTTGTCAACGTGCGCCTGATGCTGCTGTCGGGCATCGGCAAGCCCTATGACCCGATCAGTGGCAAAGGCACAGTAGGGCGCAACTATGCGTTCTTGAGCAACGGTGGTTCTACGCTGTTCTTCAAAGATAAGCACTTCAACCCTTTCGCCACGGCTGGCGCCAGCGGGCAGATGTTTAACGATATCTCTCCGGGTAATTTCGACGGCCCGTCGCTGGGTTTCATTGGCGGCGCCAAGATCCATAGCTCGCAAGCCACGGGTGCGCCGATTGGTACTGCGCTGCCAAGTGGCACGCCTGAGTGGGGTCAGGGTTGGAAGGAAGGGATGCAGGATTGGTACGGCCACTCGATGAAGGTCAGCATCACCACCAGTTGCATGTCTTACCGCGATCATTACGTTGACCTCGATCCGACATATAAGGATCCATGGGGCCTTCCGCTGCTGCGCATCACCTTTGACTGGAAACAGAACGAGCTGCTTCTGCAACAGCATCTGCGCAAAATCGTTTTGGGCATTACCAAAGAACTCGGCCCAGACAGCTACAGCGAGAGCTTCTTAGGGCTGGATTCGCACTGGGATATCACCAAGTACGTGTCTACCCACAACGTGGGCGGGGCGATTATGGGCGACTCCCCAGAGACTAGCGCCCTCAATCGCTACCTGCAGAGTTGGGATGTGCACAACGTATTTGTGCCAGGCGGTAACGCGTTCCCGCAAAACTTTCAGGCAAATCCTACTTCGATGATTGGCGCACTGACGTTGTTCGCCGCCCAAGCGATCAAGGATCAATACGTGAAGAACCCTGGTCCGCTGGTACAGGCATAAGGAGCGCACACTATGAAATCGACAGTTCGTTCTCGCCTGCTTGTGTTGGTTGTTATCGTAGCCATTCTCGCCTTGATCGCTTGGGCGTTGAGTTTCGTACTCAATCGCCCGGGGGATGCTTCGGCGCA